>NZ_CP017479.1:2201297-2515768 GCF_001761465.1 Flavobacterium gilvum
ATTAGCTACCTCTACTACACTAACAGCATTGCTGTGAGCGGATGTACAATTGGTAGGAGCTGCACCTGTTGCTATTGCATAATATCCGGTTCCTGCTGCTACATTATTCCATGTTAATCCGGAGCCTGTTCCATCTTTGACACCCTGAACTGTACCATCTGAACTGTTGTACAACTGATATTTTACACCAATTACTGATGTAGATGATGTGATTGTACCGGTTCCTGTAACAGAAGTACATATTGAACTTCCTGTTAAAGAAAGTGCCGCTGGATTAGCTACCTCTACTACACTAACAGCATTGCTGTGAGCGGATGTACAATTGGTAGGAGCTGCACCTGTTGCTATTGCATAATATCCGGTTCCCGCGGCTACATTAGCCCATGTTAATCCGGAGCCTGTTCCATCTTTGACACCCTGAACTGTACCATCTGAACTGTCATACAACTGATATTTTACACCAATTACTGATGTAGATGATGTGATTGTACCGGTTCCTGTAACAGAAGTACATATTGAACTTCCTGTTAAAGAAAGTGCCGCTGGATTAGCTACCTCTACTACACTAACAGCATTGCTGTGAGCGGATGTACAATTGGTAGGAGCTGCACCTGTTGCTATTGCATAATATCCAGTTCCCGCGGCTACATTAGCCCATGTTAATCCGGAGCCTGTTCCATCTTTGACACCCTGAACTGTACCATCTGAACTGTTGTACAACTGATATTTTACACCAATTACTGATGTAGATGATGTGATTGTACCGGTTCCTGTAACAGAAGTGCATATTGAACTTCCTGTTAAAGAAAGTGCCGCTGGATTAGCTACCTCTACTACACTAACAGCATTGCTGTGAGCGGATGTACAATTGGTAGGAGCTGCACCTGTTGCTATTGCATAATATCCAGTTCCCGCGGCTACATTAGCCCATGTTAATCCGGAGCCTGTTCCATCTTTGACACCCTGAACTGTACCATCTGAACTGTCATACAACTGATATTTTACACCAATTACTGATGTAGATGATGTGATTGTACCGGTTCCTGTAACAGAAGTACATATTGAACTTCCTGTTAAAGAAAGTGCCGCTGGATTAGCTACCTCTACTACACTAACAGCATTGCTGTGAGCGGATGTACAATTGGTAGGAGCTGCACCTGTTGCTATTGCATAATATCCAGTTCCCGCGGCTACATTAGCCCATGTTAATCCGGAGCCTGTTCCATCTTTGACACCCTGAACTGTACCATCTGAACTGTTGTACAACTGATATTTTACACCAATTACTGATGTAGATGATGTGATTGTACCGGTTCCTGTAACAGAAGTGCATATTGAACTTCCTGTTAAAGAAAGTGCCGCTGGATTAGCTACCTCTACTACACTAACAGCATTGCTGTGAGCGGATGTACAATTGGTAGGAGCTGCACCTGTTGCTATTGCATAATATCCGGTTCCTGCTGCTACATTATTCCATGTTAATCCGGAGCCTGTTCCATCTTTGACACCCTGAACTGTACCATCTGAACTGTTGTACAATTGATATTTTACACCAATTACTGATGTAGATGATGTGATTGTACCGGTTCCTGTAACAGAAGTACATATTGAACTTCCTGTTAAAGAAAGTGCCGCTGGATTAGCTACCTCTACTACACTAACAGCATTGCTGTGAGCGGATGTACAATTGGTAGGAGCTGCACCTGTTGCTATTGCATAATATCCAGTTCCCGCGGCTACATTAGCCCATGTTAATCCGGAGCCTGTTCCATCTTTGACACCCTGAACTGTACCATCTGAACTGTTGTACAACTGATATTTTACACCAATTACTGATGTAGATGATGTGATTGTACCGGTTCCTGTAACAGAAGTACATATTGAACTTCCTGTTAAAGAAAGTGCCGCTGGATTAGCTACCTCTACTACACTAACAGCATTGCTGTGAGCGGATGTACAATTGGTAGGAGCTGCACCTGTTGCTATTGCATAATATCCAGTTCCCGCGGCTACATTAGCCCATGTTAATCCGGAGCCTGTTCCATCTTTGACACCCTGAACTGTACCATCTGAACTGTTGTACAACTGATATTTTACACCAATTACTGATGTAGATGATGTGATTGTACCGGTTCCTGTAACAGAAGTACATATTGAACTTCCTGTTAAAGAAAGTGCCGCTGGATTAGCTACCTCTACTACACTAACAGCATTGCTGTGAGCGGATGTACAATTGGTAGGAGCTGCACCTGTTGCTATTGCATAATATCCAGTTCCCGCGGCTACATTAGCCCATGTTAATCCGGAGCCTGTTCCATCTTTGACACCCTGAACTGTACCATCTGAACTGTTGTACAACTGATATTTTACACCAATTACTGATGTAGATGATGTGATTGTACCGGTTCCTGTAACAGAAGTGCATATTGAACTTCCTGTTAAAGAAAGTGCCGCTGGATTAGCTACCTCTACTACACTAACAGCATTGCTGTGAGCGGATGTACAATTGGTAGGAGCTGCACCTGTTGCTATTGCATAATATCCGGTTCCTGCTGCTACATTATTCCATGTTAATCCGGAGCCTGTTCCATCTTTGACACCCTGAACTGTACCATCTGAACTGTTGTACAATTGATATTTTACACCAATTACTGATGTAGATGATGTGATTGTACCGGTTCCTGTAACAGAAGTACATATTGAACTTCCTGTTAAAGAAAGTGCCGCTGGATTAGCTACCTCTACTACACTAACAGCATTGCTGTGAGCGGATGTACAATTGGTAGGAGCTGCACCTGTTGCTATTGCATAATATCCAGTTCCCGCGGCTACATTAGCCCATGTTAATCCGGAGCCTGTTCCATCTTTGACACCCTGAACTGTACCATCTGAACTGTTGTACAACTGATATTTTACACCAATTACTGATGTAGATGATGTGATTGTACCGGTTCCTGTAACAGAAGTACATATTGAACTTCCTGTTAAAGAAAGTGCCGCTGGATTAGCTACCTCTACTACACTAACAGCATTGCTGTGAGCGGATGTACAATTGGTAGGAGCTGCACCTGTTGCTATTGCATAATATCCAGTTCCCGCGGCTACATTAGCCCATGTTAATCCGGAGCCTGTTCCATCTTTGACACCCTGAACTGTACCATCTGAACTGTTGTACAACTGATATTTTACACCAATTACTGATGTAGATGATGTGATTGTACCGGTTCCTGTAACAGAAGTGCATATTGAACTTCCTGTTAAAGAAAGTGCCGCTGGATTAGCTACCTCTACTACACTAACAGCATTGCTGTGAGCGGATGTACAATTGGTAGGAGCTGCACCTGTTGCTATTGCATAATATCCAGTTCCCGCGGCTACATTAGCCCATGTTAATCCGGAGCCTGTTCCATCTTTGACACCCTGAACTGTACCATCTGAACTGTCATACAATTGATATTTTACACCAATTACTGATGTAGATGATGTGATTGTACCGGTTCCTGTAACAGAAGTGCATATTGAACTTCCTGTTAAAGAAAGTGCCGCTGGATTAGCTACCTCTACTACACTAACAGCATTGCTGTGAGCGGATGTACAATTGGTAGGAGCTGCACCTGTTGCTATTGCATAATATCCGGTTCCCGCGGCTACATTATTCCATGTTAATCCGGAGCCTGTTCCATCTTTGACACCCTGAACTGTACCATCTGAACTGTTGTACAACTGATATTTTACACCAATTACTGATGTAGATGATGTGATTGTACCGGTTCCTGTAACAGAAGTACATATTGAACTTCCTGTTAAAGAAAGTGCCGCTGGATTAGCTACCTCTACTACACTAACAGCATTGCTGTGAGCGGATGTACAATTGGTAGGAGCTGCACCTGTTGCTATTGCATAATATCCGGTTCCTGCTGCTACATTATTCCATGTTAATCCGGAGCCTGTTCCATCTTTGACACCCTGAACTGTACCATCTGAACTGTTGTACAATTGATATTTTACACCAATTACTGATGTAGATGATGTGATTGTACCGGTTCCTGTAACAGAAGTACATATTGAACTTCCTGTTAAAGAAAGTGCCGCTGGATTAGCTACCTCTACTACACTAACAGCATTGCTGTGAGCGGATGTACAATTGGTAGGAGCTGCACCTGTTGCTATTGCATAATATCCGGTTCCCGCGGCTACATTATTCCATGTTAATCCGGAGCCTGTTCCATCTTTGACACCCTGAACTGTACCATCTGAACTGTTGTACAATTGATATTTTACACCAATTACTGATGTAGATGATGTGATTGTACCGGTTCCTGTAACAGAAGTACATATTGAACTTCCTGTTAAAGAAAGTGCCGCTGGATTAGCTACCTCTACTACACTAACAGCATTGCTGTGAGCGGATGTACAATTGGTAGGAGCTGCACCTGTTGCTATTGCATAATATCCAGTTCCCGCGGCTACATTAGCCCATGTTAATCCGGAGCCTGTTCCATCTTTGACACCCTGAACTGTACCATCTGAACTGTTGTACAACTGATATTTTACACCAATTACTGATGTAGATGATGTGATTGTACCGGTTCCTGTAACAGAAGTACATATTGAACTTCCTGTTAAAGAAAGTGCCGCTGGATTAGCTACCTCTACTACACTAACAGCATTGCTGTGAGCGGATGTACAATTGGTAGGAGCTGCACCTGTTGCTATTGCATAATATCCAGTTCCCGCGGCTACATTATTCCATGTTAATCCGGAGCCTGTTCCATCTTTGACACCCTGAACTGTACCATCTGAACTGTTGTACAACTGATATTTTACACCAATTACTGATGTAGATGATGTGATTGTACCGGTTCCTGTAACAGAAGTGCATATTGAACTTCCTGTTAAAGAAAGTGCCGCTGGATTAGTACCTACATTAAGATTAGCTCCTTCACTTTCTACAGGAGCACAACTACCACTAGTTAATACCAATCTATATTGATTTCCATTCAGAGCTATTGGAACTGGGGAAATTGTCAAAGTTGATGTCGTGGTACCATTATCAGTATTTGAAGAAATTGAATACAGGAGGCTATTTGTTATTGCGGTCCAATCAGTAGTACTTGTTTTTTCTTGCCATTCTTCTGTTGGGGTCGGTGAACCTCCAGAATATGATACTGAAAATATTGCCTCCTCGTCAACACATTTTATTTGATTGGAAGCCTGAAGATTTATTTCGGGTGGGGTACAACAAACTAACTGTTCTGCGCTTGCCGTAGCAGTACACCCTTCTGCATCCGTAACGGTTACACTATAAGAACCAGGATCTACATTATTCAAGTCTTCGGTAGTTTCACCGTTTGACCACAAGTATGTAAAGGGCGCAATGCCTCCCTCTACAGTGAGATTCACATCAATTACTTGCCCATCACAAACTGCCGTAGCCGAAGCCCGTAAAGGAGGGGCAATAATCAGGGTTCCTCCTGGGAAATCACATTTGCTCGAAATAGCTGTTAACATTGGGCCTCCCACGGCTACTTCATTAGGTACAGTCCATGCTACCAAAATATTATTTACCACTAAAGAGCTTCCACAACTAAACTTAACTTTGCCAAAATTAATGGTCTGTATTCCATTTCCTCCGCTTGCCACAGGAACTCCATCTAAAATTTTATTTTTAGGAGCAAGAGGTCCACTACATCTAACAAGACTGCAGGTGGATGAAGTTCCATCGGATAAAGTTGTAGTCAAATCACCAAATACGGATAAGGCAGGTCTGTCACTATTCGTGTTATGATATACCGTTATTAACAAATCAAGTTCTAACACTTGGCCGGGAGTACATGTTACACAACCCGGACCATCAAGTCTTGCGCTAAGTATTTGGACATCGTTCGCAGTACATCCTGTCGTTTTAAGTCTTAAATCCGGTTGGGTCGCAGGCACAGGGTCATCGGGGCAATTTATTTGGCCAAATGCCGAAAATGGCAACATTGCCATCAATAAAAATGCAATCATAAATAAACAAAAACGGGATGAAATTTTATTGGGTAAAGTTAAAATTGAAGCTAACTCTAGATCCCTATTTTTCTTTTTGCTTAATTCTGTTTGAAAATCAAAAGAAAATAGATTCTCTAAATTTAATTTTTGTAATCTAAAAATTCTGTTTTTCGATAAAAAGCAACCGATTATTTTGCTCATTATAACTTCGAAAAACTTTTGAAGTGTAGTATTCTCTTCCATAATAATAAAGTTTTAGAACCATAATTATTAAAAGCAGGAAACATGTAGACTTGGGAAAAAAAACTGTAGATAAAACGAGTCACCTTCATAAATAGATTCATGAAGAACTCCATCATCAAAAGATGTTTTTTTGAGGAGAAAGAATCTTTTATTAACCGAAAGGGTTTAAAAAAAGAGAATCAATTTTGGATTAATAAAATGAATACAAATCGGATAAACAGTAGTTTTTCGGTTTGGGCAATAAATAGCTACTGTTGCATAACCTTCATAAATAAATTTATGGGAAATACAATCATCAAAAGGATGTTCTATTGTGGGGAGCAATTACTAAATTCTTTTTAAGCCGGTAAACTGTTTTGAACAGCTTGAGGAATTAATTCTAAAATGTGTCTAATTAGAGTCAAAAAAAGTAAAAAGTTAATGGGTTGAAAAATGAGCAATAAACAATACCATCTTCATAGATAAATCCATGTAGAGCACAATCGTCAAAAGGATGTTTTATTGTGGGGAGCAATAATTAAATTCTTTTTTACCAGTAAAAAAATTTTACATAACAAACTTAAATTCAATTATTTAGGGAGGTTAAAAGTAGTTAATATCTTTGGTAATTAATGGGAATATTTGGATTAATCGGACAATTAACAATTATATCCGATAAACGACTTTTGGACTTAAGAAATTACTGCTTTTTGTATTTATTGTATTGATAATCTGTTGTTTGTGTTTTGTTTTTTTTCTTTTTTTAATTAACGTATTTTTTGACTATACTTCATGAATAGTTAGACTGTGATCCTTTTTCTCACTGTTTTTTCTTTTCACCATTTTATTGACACGATACATCAGTACAACAGTAAGGATTGAAATACAGATAATTATAATTCCTAAGGTATCATAATGTTCCAGCGGGCTCCATTTGTCTTTTTGCACTACAATTGTACCTGCAAACGCGGCAGCAATACCTCCTGCAATTTGTTGTAAGGATGAGTTTATGCTCATAAAGGCACCTCTGTCCTGCATTTCGGGAATAGAAGTCACAAGAGCTGTAGATGGAACCATGCGCCCCATTACGCCAATCATCATCAATACGTTGGCAACAGCAACCAACCCAAAAACAGTAACGCCAAGATTAGTATAAATGCCTATCATTATCATTGTCCATATCGAGGCGTATACAAATATTTTGTATTTGTCTATCCTATCACTCAGTTTTCCTATCAAAGGCATGACCAAAAGTGTAGATATACCGGCTATCATGAACAACATAGGCAATTGTTCTTGTGTAATGTGCAGATTGTTTATGGCAAAAGCGCTTCCGAAAGGCATCATCATGAATCCTCCTACGGAGAGTAATGCAGTGGCGGTGAAACCAATTCGGTAATCTTTTTTGGCGATAGTATGTTTTAAATGTTCAAATGGTGATTTGTCAAGCTGAACAGATAAATGTTGTGTGATAGGATTTAATTTCACAGCAATACAAAAAGCTACTATTCCGGCCATTCCGGCTACCCACAAAAATGGAGCATGCCAACCCCATGCATTGGCAAGATATAAACCAATTGGGATTCCCAGAATTTGACTAGCTCCAAATCCCATCTGGATAAATCCCATAACGCGCCCGCGTTGCTGAATACTGAATAAATCGGCTACAATAGCCATTGAAATTGAACCAATAACACCACCAAACAATCCAGTGATGATTCTAGCCGCCACAAGCCAATAGTAAGAATTTACGATTCCGCACATGATAGTTCCAGCTATAAATCCTCCATAAAAAAACAATAGCAGTTTTTTGCGGTCAAATTTGTCGGCAAAACCTGCTGTAAGCAGTCCAGAAATACCAGCACTAAACGCATAAGCCGAAACCACCAAGCCAAAATGAGATGGTTTGAGGCTGAGTGATTTCATTAGAATATCTCCCAATGGAGACATAACCATAAAATCGAGTATTACGGTAAATTGCGTTATGGCAAGTATGAAAACAGCAAATTTTTGATAAGCTGTAAATGGGGGTGTTTGTGGTTTTTGTTCTTTCATCTTAATTTTTTATTCCAATGCTGTGCATTCGAAGTTTTGTTTGTCTAAAAGTTTTATAATTTCTTCTTCGGATAAAGTTTCGCTCACGATTCGTAAAACGCAGTCAACATCTTCTTGGTCAAGTGACCATTGAAGTATTTGTTGGTTTTTGTCTAAAACTTCACTTATCATTTGTTTGTCGGTTCCGGTTTTAATATTGGTCGCAAATACCAGTATGTGATCTATTTGGGCTTCCATGTTTTTTTACGGTGTTAACGCTTTTATTACTAATTCAAATGCATCTTCAGTAGCCTTTTTAGTCAGTTTGAAAGGTGTTCCTCCCAAACTTTTTCCTTCATTATGGAAACGAAGTAGTGTGTATAAAGGGCCGTATGCAATACTCCAGAAAACTTCTTTTGATGTGGAAATTAATTCTTTTCTTTCAATGGCGTTTTTTGCAAAATCTCCCATTATGAATTTAAAGTCAGACATGCTTTTTTCCATAATATATTCCCGATGAGTGGAATGACACAAAAGTTCCCAACAGGCGACTTTTAATGGGTGATGAATAACAAATCGAGCTCTGTTTTCCCATTGTTTATGTAAGCCTTCCCTGAAAGTCATATCTGGAGAGAAATCTTTAATCATTTCATTGAAGAAATTTTGTCCAATTTCGACACCGATTTTTTTGATTAAATCTTCTTTGTCAGTGTAGTAAATATATAGAGTTGCCACTGATACGCCACATTCTTTTGCCAATCGGTTCATTCCAAATCCTTCAATGCCTTGTTTTACCAGCATTTCAATGGCTTTTTGTTTGACCAACTCTTCTTTGTTTGTGTCTCTTGTTCGCATTTTTTTGATTTTGAAGGAGCAAAAATATTAAATATAAATGAATGTTCGCTTAGTTATGAATAAATTTTTACTAATTTTTTTTGCAACAGCTTTTGATAAAAGGCAAAATGTTGATTTTTAGCCCCGATAAAAGTGGAAATCCTCCATGGCCGGGGTTCGGCCAGGGAGATTGTAACGGATAGCGGGAGCAATGTTGATAAAATTATCAAATGTTCTGCTCCAATTAGATCAAAAAAAAAGACAACCCCTTTCGGAGTTGTCTTTTGGATATAATAATTGAAATAAATTAAGCAGTTTTCAATGCTGTAATTTTATCTAAAATAGTATTGAAAGTAGCGCTTGGTCTCATTGCCTTGCTTGTTAACTCAGGATTTGGTTGGTAGTAACCGCCAATTTCCTGTGCTTTTCCTTGAGAACCGATTAATTCGGCATCAATTTTAGCTTCGTTTTCAGTAAGCTCTTTTGCAATTGGAGCAAAAATAGCTTGTAATTCGGCATCTTTAGTTTGAGTTGCCAAAGCTTGGGCCCAGTATAAAGCCAAGTAAAAGTGAGAACCGCGGTTGTCAATTTGACCTACTTTTCTAGCTGGAGATTTATCATTTTTCAGGAAAGCATCATTTGCCTGATCCAAAGTTTCAGATAAAATAATTGCTTTTTGATTGTTTAAAGTTTGTCCTAAGTGTTCCAAAGAAGCGCCTAGAGCTAAAAATTCTCCCAATGAATCCCAACGTAAATAACCTTCTGTTGTAAATTGCTCTACGTGTTTTGGAGCCGATCCGCCTGCACCGGTTTCAAACAAGCCACCACCATTCATTAATGGAACTATAGATAACATTTTGGCCGAAGTTCCTAATTCTAAGATTGGGAATAAATCAGTTAAATAATCACGCAATACGTTTCCTGTAACCGAAATAGTATCTAAACCTTTGATGATTCTGTCTAAAGTAAATTCAGTAGCAGCAACCGGATTTAGAATACGGATATCTAGGTTTGTTGTGTCGTAATCTTTTAGATATTTTTGAACCTTAACGATCAATTCTCTGTCGTGAGCTCTGTTTTCATCCAGCCAGAATACAGCAGGAGTATTTGATAAGCGTGCTCTGTTTACGGCCAATTTTACCCAGTCTTGGATTGGAGCGTCTTTGGCTTGACACATTCTGAAAATGTCGCTGGCCTCAACAGTTTGTTCCATTAAGACAACTCCGTTTTGATCCACAACACGAACCACTCCGTCTTCTTTTATTTGGAATGTTTTGTCGTGTGAACCATATTCTTCTGCTTTTTGAGCCATCAAACCTACGTTTGGAACACTTCCCATAGTTTTTGGGTCAAAAGCGCCGTGTTTTTTACAAAAATCAATTGTTGCAGTATAAATTCCGGCATAACAACGGTCTGGAATAATAGCAATTGTATCTTGTTGTTTTCCGTTTTTGTCCCACATTTGACCAGAAGTACGAATCATCGCAGGCATAGAAGCGTCTACAATCACATCTGATGGTACGTGTAAATTGGTAATTCCTTTTTCAGAATTAACCATTGCCAAAGCAGGTCCGTTTTCGATAGCTTGTGCAATAGCAGCTTCAACTTCCGCTTGTTCAGGCTGTCCTGCGATTTTTGCATACACATCGCCTAAACCATTACGGGTATCAATATTTAATTTTTTGAATAAATCAGCATATTTTGCAAATAGGTCTTTGAAATAAACTTCAACGATGGCACCAAAAATAATTGGATCCGAAACCTTCATCATTGTTGCTTTCAAGTGTACAGAAAGTAAAACGCCTTCTTTTTTTGCTTCGGCGATTGCTTCGGTAACAAAGCTTTTCAATGCAGCAATGTTCATCACTGAGCTGTCAATTATTTCACCAGCTTTCAAAGGAGTACTTGCTTTCAAGACTGTAGTTGTACCATCTTTGGCAACAAATTCAATTTTTGCATCGTTAGCTTCTGCTACGGTAACTGATTGTTCACTTCCGTAAAAATCGCCAGATTCCATCGAAGCAACTTTTGTTTTAGAATCAGCAGACCAGGCTCCCATGGAGTGTGGATTTGCTTTTGCAAAATTCTTAACCGATTTTGGTGCTCTACGGTCAGAGTTTCCTTCACGTAAAACCGGATTTACGGCAGAACCCAAAACTTTGGCATACTTTGCTTTAATTGCTGCCTCGGCATCGTTTTGCGGATCTTCGGGGAAATTTGGTACCGCATAACCGTGTGATTGCAATTCTGCGATAGCGGCTTTCAATTGCGGAACTGAAGCTGAAACGTTTGGTAGTTTTATGATGTTGGCTTCAGGAGTAGTTGCCAATTTGCCAAGTTCTGTTAATGCATCTCCTGTTTTTTGGTCTTCTTTCAAAAACTCTGAAAAGTTAGCTAAGATTCTTCCCGCAAGTGAGATGTCTCTTGTTTCTATTTCGATATTAGAAGTAGCAGTAAATGCTTGTACAATTGGTAAAAAAGAGTAGGTTGCCAATAAAGGAGCCTCATCTGTCAGGGTGTAGAAAATTTTAGCTTTTGGTGTCATTTTTTATTTTTTTTAATCTAAATCATAGTTTTTGGTTGTCTTATTGTCAATTATAACGATTGAAATAAGGCGGGCAAATATATGAAATGAACTCGTAATTGTGCTTTAATTTTAGTATAAAAAAATAATTTTAGAGGTTTTTTCTGTGATTTTTTGAATTTGATATTTTTACCCCCTTTTGATTTTTAAATTCTCATTTTAAGCCTTTGAAATTATCAAAAAAAAAGTCCCAAATTCGATTGATTCGAAATGGGACTTCTTTTATTGTTAAAGAAAGACGTTAAACTATCTTCTTTTGTCTTTAATCTTAGCTTTTTTACCAGTAAGTTCTCTGAAGTAGAAAATTCTAGCTCTACGTACGTGACCTTTCTTGTTGATTTCAATTTTTTGCAAAGCTGGTAAGTTAACTGGGAAGATACGCTCTACACCAACTGCACCTGACATTTTACGGATTGTAAAAGTTTCTGTGTTACCAGTACCTCTTCTTTGAATAACAACACCTTTAAAAAACTGTGTTCTTGTTTTTTCACCCTCTTTAATTTCGTAGTAAACTGTGATTGTATCTCCAGCTCCGAAAACAGGGAAATCTTTTTTTGCTACGAATTCGTCTTGAACGAATTTCAATAAATCTGCCATTTTATTTTTATTTTATGGTTAAAAAGAGCAACATTCACGGATCTCGCCAGAGGTTGGTCTAAATTCGGGTGCAAATGTAGCTAAAATTTTCAATATACAAATTTCAAATTCCATTTTTTTAATAAGTCAATTGATTGGAATTTGGAATTTTAAAATTGTGATTTGTGACAATAGAATAAATCAGGGTTCCATTTTAGACGATTTTACTTTTTGAATAGTTTGTTTGATTTTTTCGTCTGTTGTTATTTTGAGATCACTGTATTTGTTTATTCCTAATGACGAAGTCAAACTTTTTTCTCTTTTATCAAATAATTTGTCGACTGCTTTGTCTCGTTCTTCTTTTGATAATTTCTTTTCATCCAAACTGAATAAGTTTGTTACTAATTCGTTATTGGTACTTTCGAAATAGCTTTTTTCCTCTTCGTTTAATACAATTCCATACGTTTTGTTAAGTTCATTCAATAAGGAAATTTTATTTAATCCTTGTGCAAATGAAAGGGGCGAAATTAATAGTATTACAATTAAAAACACTTTGATGATTAATTCTTTCATGATTTAATACTTTATAAGATTATTACTTGAGTGAACTAATGCGGATTTTATCCCAAATTGAGATATAGTGGTTTTAATTTTGGTTTTGAAGTGTAAATATATGAAAATTAATCGGTTAAAAGGTCGGGTCTTCTGTTTTTGGTATGCTCGTAGGCGGTGTCTTCTCGCCATTTGTCAATTTTTGCAGCGTGACCGCTCAATAAAACATCGGGAACTTTCCATCCTTTGTAATCGGCAGGGCGTGTGTAGATAGGACCTGAGAGCAAACCATCCTGAAAACTGTCTGTCAATGCCGAAGTCTCATCACTCAAAACGCCCGGAATCAATCGGATTAAGGCATCAGATAAAACCAAAGCACCCAATTCTCCTCCAGAAAGCACATAATCGCCTATGGAAATTTCTTTGGTAATAAAATGGTCGCGTACTCGTTGGTCAACACCTTTATAATGTCCGCACAAAATGATAATGTTTTGATACATTGACATTTTGTTGGCCATTTTTTGGTCTAATGTTTCGCCATCGGGGGACATATATATGATTTCGTCATATTCTCTTTCACTTTTCAAATGTGTGATACAGGCATCTATTGGTTGCACGGTCATAACCATTCCGGCGCCACCGCCAAAAGGGTAATCGTCAACGCTTTTTTGTTTGTTGGTCGTATAATCTCTTAAATTATGAATGTGTACCTCCACAAGGCCTTTGTCTATGGCGCGTTTCATAATCGAAGCTTCAAAGGGACTTCTTAATAATTCGGGTAATACGGTAATAATATCGATTCTCATTGTGCATTTTTAGGAACGGCAAAGGTACAATTTTTTTAACCGAAAAGTTCGCAAAGTCTTAGCTATGTTCGCAAAGCCTAGCGAACTTTGCGTAATTCTTTGTGAACTTTGCGGTTAATTTTTATCAATAAAAAGTGTTGACTAACTAAAACTCCATTCCTTGTAACTCAGTTCTTTTTCGATTTTTTCTTCAATTTTCTCCGAGAGTTTTTCGTTGAAATTGATACCTGTAATTTGTTCAATGTCATCAATGGTTGTGGCAAAAGTGTAAAGAGGCGCATCCGACTTTTCATTGGGAACCAAAAAAGGAATCATGACCAATTTATCGTGCTGAACCCGAACTATAATTTTATAAAAATAATCGGGAACAGAAACTTCTTCGTCACCAATGGTAACCAGATTGTCATGCAAAATGCTTCCAGTTACTATAAAAATAGCTTTGTATTTATCTGCCCAATAGCGAATTTTTTGTTCCAGCCGATTCCATACTCCTGCATTGAAAGCTCTGTTTTGCGGAGCCACATTCGAAGTGAGAAACGTTTCGTTATAAGCTTCTTCAGAAAATTTCATGTCGGCGGCAGGAACCAAATGACCTTTGTCGTAGCCAGTGTCTTTGTAGTTTTTCCAGTGCGCCGATTCGGTATCTACCAAAGGATCTTGTTTGAAATAAGGTCTTTCAAAATGATGTTGAAACTGGGAATCCGCCGTCAGATAATAGGCCGCCCATTCCGCCTGCTCATGTTCTTCAGAATATGATAAAAAGAAATGTTTGTGTTTGATGATGCTCATAAAGCCATTGTTTTTTATGACTATCCGCTAATCGGACCAAAAAAAGTATTGTTTTTTTTACCATTAAGATATTAAGAAAATTAAGTTTTTAGCCTTAATGAACCTTAATATCTTAATGGTTTAAAAAGAAAAATAACTTTATTTTTTTGAATATTTTCTAGCTAAACTCCAAACTGTCTCAGATGGTGGTCTGTATGTCTCCACATCAATTTATCCCAATCTTCATAAGTCATTTTTCCCCAAAAAGGATGATACAATACCTTGATCGTTTGTGTGCCTTTTGCAAATTGGCTGAAATTTTCGGCAAATTCTTTTCGGCTGGTTTCAAAATCATAAGAACCTTCACATTTTAATTCTTTGGCAGTTGGACTGTTTTTTCCAAAATCACTGTTGAAAGCTTTGTTTTTTATCATTCTGCCCAAAAGACGCAACAGAAAGTTTATCTTAAGTTCTTTTTGTCCAAAGGCAACTTGCATAGCAGCGTTGCAATGCTGACACATTTGGTCTACTGTCATCTTACCCCAAAGCGATTTGCTATCAGGTGAAAGGGAATTGATTCTGGCGATTATAGCCTCATTATCTGCAGTATTATATATTGAACCCATATTTTTTTTGATTTAAAGTGACAAACAAATATACTGTAAAAAAGCATTTTTTTTTTGAAGTTAATTCAGAAGTGATTTCAGGGCAAATGCATGAATTATTTTTACCGCAAATTCGCAAATTTCAATAAAAAGAGCTATAATAAATTAGCCGTTTTTGCGGAATTTATGCAAATTAGATTTTGTAAAATTACAAAACTCAAGTTTGCAAGAAATAAATTTGCGAATTTGCGGTCATTTTAAAAAATCGTACGTTTATTTAGTGTTTGTTTTGTTGTTTTTGTAAATGATTTGTGAAATTTTGTTATTTTTATATCAAAAAAATATAAACAAATTATTCATGAGGAATTTTCCAAAATTATTCATTACCGGTTCGGTTTGTCTGGCTTTGTCTATGCAAACATTAACAATGAACGCTCAAAACAAGGATGTAAAAATGACAAATCCATTATTACAAAAAAGTACTTTACAGTATCAGTCGCCCAACTTTACTTTGATCAAAGACGAACATTTTAAGCCTGCTTTTGAGTACGCTTTAAAAATGCATGATAAGGAGGTAGAATCAATTGCTAACAATCCGGCAAAACCTACTTTTCAGAACACTGTTTTGGCATTAGAGGTAAGTGGGGAAGATTTGACTAGGGTATTGAACGTCTTTAGTAATTTGACAAGTTCAAATACCAATCCGGTTTTGCAGGCTTTAGACGAAGAATATGCCCCTATATTTTCAGGTCATAATGATAAAATTTATTTGAACAGTAAATTGTATAATCGTATCAAAGCTGTTGATTTGAATAAATTGAAAGGAGAGGACAAAAAACTAACCGAAGATTATTTGCAGAAGTTTGAATTGGCAGGAGCCAATCTGTCTGAAGCAGATAAGGTAAAAATGAAAAAAATCAATGAAGAACTGGCGAGTTTAAGTACTGTTTTTGGTAACAAATTATTATTAGCCCGAAAAAAGGGAGCTGTTTTATTTGATAATGTTTCAGACTTAGATGGATTGAGTCCTGCTGAAATAGACGCTGCTAAATTAAAAGCAAAAGAAGCGGGTTACGAAAATAAATATCTGATAGGATTGTTAAATACAACACAACAGCCTTTGTTGTCCAGTTTGAAAAACAGAGCCACAAGAGAAAAAATATTCAAAGCTTCCTGGTTTCGATCCGAAAAAAATGATGATGGTGATACTAGAGAAACGTTGGAAAAAACGGTAAGATTGCGTTTGCAAAAAGCTAATTTGATGGGTAAGAAAAGTTTTGCCGAATGGAAATTGCAGGATCAAATGGCCAAAACACCAGCTCCGGCAATGGATTTGTTAGCTAAAATTGCGGCGCCAGCAGTAGCCAAAGCCAAAGTTGAAGCAAGTGAAATCCAAGCTTTGATAGACGCTCAAAATGGAGGTTTCAAAATGGAACCATGGGACTGGAATTTTTATTCAGAGCAAGTGCGCAAAGCCAAATATGATTTGGATGAAAACCAAACAAAACCTTATTTTGAGTTGACAACCGTGTTGGAAAAAGGGGTTTTCTTTGCAGCCAAGCAAATGTACGGAATCACGTTCAAGGAAAGAAAAGATTTACCGGTGTATCATCCAGATGTAAAAGTCTATGAAGTTTTTGACGATAAAGGAGCTTCAATCGCAATATATTATTTGGATTTTTATACGCGTGATAATAAAAGAGGTGGTGCTTGGATGAGTAATTTTGTTAGTCAATCACATTATTTAAAACAAAAACCAGTAATCGTTAATGTTTACAATTTTGCCAAACCAACGGGAGGAAATCCTTCTTTAATCAGTTTTGACGATGTGACCACAATGTTTCATGAATTTGGGCATACCTTGCATGGCTTATTTGCCAATCAGCAATACCAATCGCTGTCTGGGACATCGGTGCCAAGGGATTTTGTGGAATTCCCTTCTCAAATTAATGAGCATGCCGCTTTAGATCCTTCTGTTTTAAAGAATTATGCCATTCATTATCAAACCAAACAGCCAATTCCACAAGACTTAATTGACAAAATCAAGAAAGCCGAAACATTTAATAAAGGTTATGATGTAACCGAAATTTTGGCTGCTTCAACAATTGATATGGCTTGGCATGGTGTTGAAAAAGAATCAGATTTTAAACCAACTTTGATTTTTGAAAAAGAGGTGTTGAAAAAATACGGATTGTTGGTCAATGAAGTGCCTCCTCGCTACCATTCTCCTTATTTTTCACATATTTTTGAAGGCGGTTATTCTGCAGGTTATTATGCCTATACTTGGTCCAAAACTTTAGATTATAATGCTTACGACTGGATGATGGCCAACGGCGGTATGACGAGAGCCAACTGTGATCGTTTCAAAAAATATATTTTATCAGTAGGTAACAGTGTGGATTTGAATAAAGCTTTCAAAGACTTCATCGGACACGATATGCAAATCGAACCGTATCTAAAAAATGCTGGATTATCAGGTAAATAATATAATTTAGATTATGTAATTAATCTAGGTTTTATCAGATTATGTGAAAAGACACAGAATAGCTCATAGACTTCAATTAAATGATTTTAAAATTGTTTGAATTGTAGTTTATGAGTTATTTTTGTTTAAAATAATTTATAAACAAAATGTGCGCTAAAGTACATTCTAAAGTAATTTAATAAGATGCAAAGTTTTGGAGCAAGTGCAGCGTTTTTAAAAGATGAAGATTTCGAGTGGGAAGTAGTTGGCGAAGGAATCAAACGCAAAATAATGGGCTACGATGATCAAATTATGATGGTGAATGTTCTTTTTGAAAAAGGAGCCATCGGGACACCGCACGAACATTATCATTCCCAAGTGACAAATGTTGCCAGAGGATCATTTGAGGTAACCATCGACGGATTGTCTAAAGTGATGAAAGAAGGGGATTGTTTTTATATTCCTCCTCATGTCGTACATGGTGTGGTTTGTTTGGAAGATGGCTTACTGATAGATGTTTTTAATCCTATTCGGGAAGATTTTATGCAGAAAAAAACATATTGATTTCGTCTGATTCAAACTGCAATGTAGTTGAATGGTAATAAAATTCAAAAGATTAAGCGCAATCAAAATAATTGAAATTTCATCATTAAAAGACAAACGTTATGGAAAATCAGGATGACAATGTTGATTACAAAACCCCAAAAGTGACCGGAATTGGAGGTGTATTTTTCTTTTCAGACGATCCCAAGCAAACCAGAAAATGGTATGGGGAAAATTTGGGTCTTGAAATCAATGACTATGGTTCGACTTTTGAATCCAGAGATATTAATAAACCGGAAAAAATAAACATCCTTGAGTGGAGTCCTTTTCAGAAAGACAGTACCTATTTTTCTCCTTCCAAGAAAGAATTTATGATTAATTATAGGGTTCAGAATATTGAAGGATTGGTCGAAAAGTTAAAAGAAAATGGTGTAGTAGTCGTTGATGAAATTCAGTCATTCGATTACGGTAAATTTGTCCATATAATGGATCCCGAAGGAAACAAAATAGAACTTTGGGAGCCTGCGGAATAAGAATGAAATAACAATCTTTAAATGTTTGACCGATGGATGCAGAAGAACTAAAAAATGTACAGTCGCCAATTAAAGAGAAATATAGAGAACAGCCAGAGACGGCTATGATAACTCTCAAAGCACAGGGCAAAATTGCTGACGGAATTTCATGCAGGGTCGAAACCGGAAGGGTCTTGGCCGAGGCAGGACTTCATCCGGCAACTGGTGGCAACGGAATGCTGGCTTGTTCGGGAGATATGCTTCTGGAGGCATTGGTTGCTTGCGCAGGCGTGACGCTAAGTGCTGTTTCTACGGCTCTGGGTATCGAAATTAAAGATGCAATTGTCAAAGCCGAAGGAGATTTGGATTTTCGTGGCACTTTGGGAGTTTCCAAAGAAGTGCCGGTTGGATTTCAAACAATTCGCCTTTCGTTCATTCTAGATTGCGATGCAACAGACGAACAAATACAAACATTGGCAAAATTAACGGAAAGATATTGCGTTGTTTATCAAACGTTGATAAAAGGAGTTTCCGTCGAAACAAAATTCGACAGACAGTAAAATTTTAACCGATTGAAAATAGTATGGCAAAATCCAAAAAAGAGTTGTCTTTAGAAGAAAAAGAACAGCAAATCAATATATTAAAAACACGTTTTGAGAAGAACAAAAACCGTCATTTAGGTCTTGATTGGGAAAAAATACATGCTAAACTGAAAGCTAATCCCAGTAAGTTATGGTCGCTTCATGAAATGGAAAAAACTGGCGGTGAACCCGATGTTGTAGGTCATGACGAAAAAACCGATGAATATTTGTTTTATGACTGTTCGGCAGAAAGCCCAAAAGGAAGAAGAAGCCTTTGTTACGATCGAGAAGCCCTTGATTCTCGTAAAGAATTCAAACCTGAAAATAGTGCTATTGATTTGGCGACCGAAATGGGTGTCGAAATTTTGACAGAATCAGAATATCGAGAGTTGCAGCAACTTGGTAAATTTGATACAAAAACATCAAGTTGGGTAAAAACTCCTTCGGATATAAGGAAACTGGGCGGTGCCATTTTTGCTGATTTTCGATATGCCAATGTTTTTATATACCACAATGGTGCTTCTTCTTACTACGCAGTTAGGGGATTTCGTGGCTCGTTAAGGGTTTAAATCTTATTTTAAAATAAGATAATATTTTTTTTCAGAATGGAAAAATTATAAAATGAACAAAATACAACCTCGTTTTAGACTGCACCCAAAAGTTTGGACAAATTTATAATTAATTTTTATAATAGTGAGCTCGATATTTTATCGGGCTCATTTTGTTTAAATTTGATTTGATTCTATCGTTATTGTAATAGTTAATATACTGTTTAATTTCAGTTTTTAATTCTTCTATTGTTCTAAACTTTGTTATATAAAAAAGTTCAGATTTTAATGTTCCAAAGAAGTTTTCAATAATGGCATTATCTAAACAATTTCCTTTTCTTGACATGCTCTGTATAATTCCTTTTTCTTTTAATAAGTGTTGATATTGTTTCATTTGATATTGCCAACCTTGATCAGAATGAAGAGTTAAATTAGCGTTATTTGGTATTTTCTTAAATGCTTTTTTAAGCATAGTTACCACTTGATTAAACACTGGTCGTTCTGTTAGTTCATAACTAATTATTTCTTGATTAAATAAATCTATAATCGGTGATAAATACAATTTTTTTCCAAAGACATTGAACTCTGTTATATCGGTTGCCCATTTTTGATTGGGAGCTGTAGCTTTAAAATTACGATTTAACAGATTCGGTGCAATTTTACCATTTTCTCCTTTATAGGATTTGTATTTCTTTACCCTGATAATACTTTTTAACCCTAACAAATTCATTAATCGTAAAACGGTTTTGTGATTAATAACGATTCCTTTGTTTTGAAGTTCATCTGTTATTCGTCTATACCCATAACGCCCTTTATGTCTGTGATAAATAGATTTTATTAACTCTTTAATTACTTTGTATTTATCTGGTATTTCAGGTTGTTTTTGATGATAATAAAAAGTACTTCGTGCCATATTAGCATGATTTAAAAGTGGTTTTAAATCATATTTATGCCTTAATTCCATTATGACTTGCGCTTTTTGGCTTTCTCTTCTGCTTGAATTAAGGCTTGTAACTTTTTTAAATAATCAAGTTCACAACGTAATGCTTCGTTTTCTAAAAGTAGTTCTTCTTCTCTAGTTAATGGTTTATCTGATGTATGCTTTTTAGGTTTATTATTGCTCATAGATTTTGGTCTGCCTCTGGGTTTAGTATATAATCCTTTCAATCCAAAATTACTAAAATCTTTTTGCCATTTGATTATTATAGATGAATCGGAAATATTAAATCTTAAAGCAGTTTCTTTCAATGAAAGTGATTCTTTATAAATAGATTGCAATACTTTTAACTTAATATCTAAAGCGTATTTTTTGTTCTTATAACTAATCAACCCAGATTCACCATAGATCTTATAAAAACTAACCCATTTACGAATATTAGATTCATCTGGACCTTTCAATTTAGAAACATGTCTACTTGAATAGCCATTATTTAAAACTAACTCAACACATTCTTTCTTAAATGCATAATCATATTTTGATTTTCTTTCCATAAAAATACCCCCAAATAGTGTCTAACTTTTTGGGGGCAGTGCATTTAAATTCGTTTAAGCGAGGTTTTTTTTATTGAAATTATAGATTAGTTGCTTTTATAAGTGTGCCTTATTTGTAGTATAAATTGATTATATTTGGTATTTAATTAAAATATAATCAGTTAGTTGTGGTTTTTGGTTAACAGGTAAATAACCCCTTAAAAAAATATAGATATGAAAAAATCAGTTGTATTGTTTTTTTTGGTTTGTTGTAATATCACTTTTTCGCAAATGGGAAAAGTATATTTGAAAGATTCAAAATTCAAAATTGGAAAAGAAAATACCTATGTCTATGAACCACAAACAGGCATAACAATTCCAACAGACGCTAAAGTCAAAATAGTATACCACAACAAATCTGACTATGCTAATCTTACTACATCACTGATAAAAAAATCTAATGTTTATGAGTTCAGCTGTAAAGTGCCAGATTCAACTAGAACATTGATTTTAGCTGTTTATGATGGAAAAAACACAGTAGATAATAATCAAGGCAAAGCATATGATATTTTTTTAAGAGCCACCAACCAAGCTGAATTAGGAAAATGTATGCTTAATAGGATACAAACTTTTGGTTATGCTAATTATTATTTGGGCTTAAAACAGGATTTGAAAGCAGAATCTATTTTGTTGGAATACAATAATTTGTATGCAAAATATCCTATACTAAAAGAGGATGTAAGTTATGGGAATTATTTGAGTATAAAAGGGAGTATTAATGCAGAACAAGCAAAACCAGAGATTTTGGATTTTGCTCAAAAATGTGAAAAAAAGACTTCGGAAGAATACTTGATCCTTGCGTCTAGACTTTATGGAATGCTCAAAATGGATGATAAAGTGAAACAAATTGAAAGTCAAATCTCAACAAAATATCCCAATGGAGAATTTGAAAAGTATAAATTTATTAGAGAATTTTCACAACATCCGGATAAAACAGAACAGTATATCCTGGAGAGTTTAGAATTATACACAACTAAATTCAAAGATATTTCTGAAAAATCAAAAGATATATTTTATTACTCTCTATTGAGAATATATTTAGAAAAAAAAGATATTCAAAAACTAGATCAATATGAGCGGTTATTGACTGATAAAGGAATGGCTGCTTCACTCTATAATTCTTTGGCATGGAGTTCATCAGGAGAGGATTTGGTAACTCCTCCAAAAGATATTGAGTATGCTGAAAAAATTTCTAAAAGATCATTAGATATTATTGCAAATATGCAAAAGGAATCTTCTTCTCCAGAAGAATTGCAAAATAGTTATAATATGGTTGCAGATACTTATGCCTTAATATTGTATAAATTAAATAGGTTTGACGAAGCTTTTCAATACCAAGACAAGATTAATCAATCAGGAGTTGGTATGTCTACAGATGCAAAAGAGCGTTATGCAGGTATGATGGAAAAGGTAAAAGGTTTGGAATTTACCAGAAAGTACATCGAATCCGAATTGGCCAATGGGTTAGATTCCAGAGTGATGTTGGCTCAATTAAAAGAAATATATAAAAAATCAAATTTGTCTCTTGCTGAGTATGAGAAAATTAAAGAAAAAGCGGTTGGAGCAGCCACTGCTAAAAAGAATGCAGCACTTGTAGAAAAATATGGTAGTACAGATGCAATCGGTTTTAATTTAAAAAACATAAATGGAAAAGAAGTAAAACTTTCAGATTACAAAGGTAAAGTGGTTGTTCTAGATTTTTGGGCTACTTGGTGTGGACCTTGTAAGGCTTCATTTCCGGGTATGCAGGAATTAGTGACTAAATACAAAGGTAAAGATGTTGAATTTTTGTTTGTAAATACTTGGGAAAGAGATAAAGAAAATAGTGCAACAGTAACAAAAGTTAAGACATTTATTACTGATAAAAAATATAGTTTTAATGTAATATTCGACTTTGATGGTGCCATAACAACAAAATATAAAGTAGAAGGAATTCCAGCTAAAATTCTAATTGACAAAAAAGGAACTATAATTTCAGATAGTGCATCAGAACAAGACCTGATTAATTTAATTGATGAGCAATTGAGTTTGTAATTTTCTAAAATTATAAAAATAAAGTACTATGGATTTGAAGTCCGTAGTTTGTAATAGTAAGTTGAAAGTCTTTAAGTTGGGAAAATGTTTTGTTTTTACAGTAATTGCACAAATTTTCACAAATTGATTCGTGAAAATTTGTGCAATTACTGTTGAATATTCATTTAATTTTTGAATTGGTTTCGTTTGTTAATTGTTCAAATCCTCAGATTTTCTAATTTTATTCGTAAATTTGCGCCTCAACAAAAAATAAATAAAATGGAAAACGGAATATATGCTAAATTCAACACTGCAAAAGGGGCGATTTTAGTAAAATTAACACACGATTTAACACCAGGAACTGTTGGGAACTTCGTTGCTCTTGCCGAAGGGAACATGGAAAATAAAGTAAAACCTCAAGGACAAAAATTCTATGATGGTTTGAATTTTCACAGAGTAATTCCTGACTTCATGATTCAGGGAGGTTGTCCAAAAGGAACCGGTACTGGTGATCCTGGATATAAATTTGACGATGAATTTCATCCTTCTTTGAAACACGACCGTCCGGGGGTGTTGTCTATGGCAAATTCTGGTCCTGGATCAAATGGTTCTCAGTTTTTTATTACGCACGTACCTACAAGCTGGTTGGATAACAAACACACGGTTTTTGGTCACGTAATCGAAGGTCAGGAAGTGGTTGATGCCGTGGCACAAGGAGATGTGTTGGAAACGCTTGAAATTATCAGAGTTGGTGAAGAAGCGCAAAAATGGAATGCTATTGAAGCTTTCATTGGTTTAAAAGGAGCTCGTTTGAAAAGAGAAGCGGCTTTGAAAGCAGAATCAGAAGCAAAAATGGATGCATTGGCGGCTGGTTTTGAAAAAACAGAAAGCGGTTTGCGTTACCAATTCATCCAAAAAGGAGCTGGTAAAAAAGCGGAAAGTGGAAAAATGGTTTCTGTTCACTACGAAGGTTCATTGGAAAACGGAAAAGTATTTGATTCTTCTTATCCAAGAAAAAAACCAATCGAATTCAGATTGGGTCAAGGTCAGGTAATCGAAGGTTGGGACGAAGGTATTGCTTTGTTGCAAGTTGGTGATAAAGCTCGCTTTGTAATCCCATCGGATTTAGGATACGGACCATCAGGTGCCGGAGGTGTAATTCCACCAAACGCAATCTTGATTTTCGATGTAGAATTGATGGACGTTAAATAATAATCAACGTCCGTACCATAATAAATTCACAATCCCAAAACGTTTAGTCGTTTTGGGATTTTTTTTATCTTCTAAATGAAAGAAAAGAAATCAAAAACGAACAAATAGCTTTGCGAATTTCACGTAAGTCTTTGTAAACTTTGTGGTTAAAAAGCTTCTAAGTCATAAAAATTATAAAATCCTATCACGGATTCTAAGTTGGTTATTGCTACTTCTTAATTAATTCGATATTAGCATTTATTCGGACTTCTTCACTCACTAAAACACCACCGGCTTCTATTGCTGCATTCCATGTCAAACCATAATCTTTACGATTGATTACACCTTTTAGTTTTAGTCCCGCCTTTGTATTTCCCCAATGATCGATATTAGTCCCGCCGTATTCAATATGTAGAATGGTTGGTTTTGTGGTTTCTTTTATGGTCAATTTGCCGATTATTTCAAATGAAGTGTCACCAATTCTTTTGAATTTTGTGGAATTGAAAGTGATTTTTGGAAACTTTTCTGAGTCAAAAAAATCAGCACTTTTTAGGTGAATATCTCTATTTTTATCATTGGTATTGATGGAATTTACATTTGCGGTAAACGAAAATGTCGCATTTTCAAAATTGTCTTCAGCTTCAGCAGTTCCAGCTATTCCATCAAAGCGCCCGGTCAATGTGGCAATTTCCAAGTGTTTAACTTTGAAAAGTAATTCCGAATGTGAAGGGTCTATTTCCCATTTGATAGTTTCCATGATTTTTGTTTTTTTACTGATTATTTTTAGAAGAGGTAATTTTGGGGTCGTTATAATTTAATGCTTGTATGCTTATTATTTCTGAATCCTTTTATAATGACTTTTTACAAGCCCATTCGAAAAGAGGTTGGTTTTTATGTGTTCAAAAGCAATATCCTGATTGAGTTCGCCAAACAAAGGAATTCCGTTTCCGATGAGTACGGGAACCCTTGTGATTATTAGTTCATCGAGTAAATTTTCTTTCAGAAAACTTTGAATCACTTTTCCGCCATCAACATAAATGTTTGAATATCCTTTGTCAGAAAGATAATCGAGTGCCGCTTTGGGCTGAAAAGGCAGAATAGTCACTTTTTCTTTTAAGGCGTCAGGGACCTGTTTAATTTGAGAACTTAATACAAAAACTTTCTGCTGATAAAACCAAGTTGGAAAAGTAAGTACTTTTTCATAAGTACCACTTCCCATTATTATGGCGTCAATTTCACTACTGAATTCGGTATAACTTTGATTAATTTCTTCGCTGTCAAATTGGATAAGCCAATCTATTTCTCCATTCTTTCGGGCAATAAAACCGTCAAGGCTGGTTCCTATGTATGCGATTGTTTTCATTTAATGGTCAAAAAAGACTATTGCAGTTTAGGCTTTTCCAATTTTCCTCAACTGAAAAAAATGGCAATATGAAGAGTGAAAATATTCTTGCCAAGACAAAGGATAGATATCTTTTCATGATTTTCTTACTTTAATTATTAAGGAATAAAATAACATAAAAACACATGCCAAAGTTAGTGATTTTAACTCGTTTTTTTATGATTTTTATTTGTAAATAATTGATTTTTATAATTTTGTGTTTTAAAGAAAGAAAAAATGGATATGATGTTTTAAGATTTAATTTTTGCAATTAATTGTTGTAAATAATCTTGTCCTTCTTCCCAATATTCCAGATTGGAATCAGAGTTGATGTGTCCTTTTTTGCCGACGTTTATAAAATCACTGCCCCAATAATTTGCCAATTTTTTGGCTCTTTCTAGGGACATATAAGAGTCGTTTTCGGTGCCTACTACCAATGTTGGAAAAGGAACAACTTGGGTCGGAATAGGTGAGAAGTGTCTTAAAAAATCAGGGGTATGTTCCGGCGAATCCACATCGGCGGGAGCAACAAGCATAGCGCCTACAATGTTTGGATTGTTGTTTTGCGAAGCCCAATGCATTACCAAGGAAACTGCCAAGCTGTGTGCCACCAAAATGGTTGGTTCTTCTGTTTTCTTAATCGTTTCTTCAAGTCTGTAAAGCCATTCGTGTAGTTGGGGTTCGTCCCAATTGTCCTGAATGACTTTGGTAGAATTGCTGAATTTTTTAAGCCAAAAGTTCTGCCAGTGTTTCTCGCCCGAATCACCAAGACCGGGAATGATTAATAAGTGCGGGATCATTTTTTTTAAGTTTCTGAGTGGCTAAGTTACTAAGTTTTTTTTTAAAGATTCTAAGATTCTAAGTTTTTGGAATTAAGTTAATAACAAAAAAAACACCTGAGAAGTTTTGCTAAACCGCTCAGGTGTCTAAATATTGTAAATTATTTAGAATCTTAGAAACTTAGAATCTTAGAAACTTAGCAACTATATTACGCCTCCATATCAACAGTAGTTTTGGCTGCTATTTCTTTATAAGTTCCGTTTACTAATTTCTCACGGATAGCTTCAAAAGCAGACAATGTCTCCTCAATATCTTGCAAAGTGTGGGAAGCCGTTGGGATCATACGTAATAAAATGATTCCTTTCGGGATAACCGGATACACAACAATAGACAAGAAAATACCGTAATTTTCTCTTAAATCGTTCACCATAACCATCGCTTCCGGAATGCTTCCTTCAAGGTAAACAGGAGTGATACACGTGTTGGTATCACCAATATTGAAACCTCTTTCTCTCAAACCGTTTTGCAACGCATTTACATTTACCCACAATTTGTCTTTTATTTCAGACGATTGACGCAACAATTCCAAACGTTTCAACGAACCGATAGTTTGAATCATTGGCAACGCTTTAGCAAACATTTGCGAACGTAAATTATATTTTAGGTAATCAATTATATCTTTATCTGCAGCTACAAAAGCTCCGATATTTGCCATAGATTTTGCAAACGTAGAGAAGTAAACATCGATTCCGTCTTGACAACCTTGTTCTTCACCGGCTCCGGCACCAGTTTTTCCTAGTGTACCAAAACCATGTGCATCGTCAACCAAAAGACGGAAATTGTATTTCTCTTTCAGGGCAACAATCTCTTTCAGTTTCCCTTGTTGTCCACGCATTCCAAAAACACCTTCGGTAATAAACAAGATTCCCCCACCGGTTTCGGTAGCCATTTTGGTGGCACGTTGCAGGTTTTTCTCCATACTTTCCAAGTCGTTGTGCTTGTAAGTAAAACGTTTTCCCATATGAAGGCGAACCCCGTCAATGATACAAGCGTGAGAATCTACATCGTACACAATAATATCATTTTTTGTAACCAAAGCATCAATGATAGAAACCATTCCTTGGTAACCAAAATTCAACAAATAAGCCGACTCTTTCATTACAAAAGCAGCCAATTCTTGTTCCAGTTGTTCGTGATAACTAGTGTGACCACTCATCATTCTGGCACCCATTGGCGCAGCCGCACCATAGGCAATCGCTGCCTCAGTATCGGCTTTACGAACTTCAGGATGATTCGCCAATCCTAAATAGTCGTTCAAACTCCAGTTCAAAATATCTTTTCCTTGAAATTTCATTCTTGGCCCCAATTCTCCCTCCAATTTCGGGAATACAAAATAACCTTCAGCTTGCGAAGCCCATTTTCCTAGAGGTCCTTTATTGTTTTGAATTCTTTCGAATAAATCTTTTACCATAATATTTTCTGTAGTAGTATTATTTTTTAAGAAAATGCAAAAATAATTATTTATAATGTATTAGCCTCTCGAAACCCTATTTATTTTTCCAAATCCCAATGATAATCGTTTCTAAAGTTATCATTTTGAGTAATATCTGTTTAAGGAGCTGATTCCTGCTGTCCATTACAAGCTCTCGGTCATAAACCTTTTTTTCCATTGTGCTGCAAGGAGCTTCCTCCGGTCGCTCTTGCAGCCCAGGAAAAAATAGGTTTATTTCCTCGAGGCTTTCCATTTCCATCAGGGCTAATGCCAGAAACAAGAACTTTTTGCAATAAAAAGCGTATATTTGATATTGAAAAAAAAGGCATTGATTATGTCGATTACAAAATAAAAATCTAAAATTTAAGTTCTGCAATCTGTAATCTAAAATCTGCAATCTAAAATAAAAGTAATGTCCCAAAATACAAAAGAACTAAAACTCGCCGTGCTTATCGATGCCGACAATGTTCCCTACAGTAACGTAAAAGGAATGATGGAAGAAATTGCCAAGTTCGGGACACCAACCACCAAACGTATTTATGCCGATTGGACTAAACCCAATGCTAGCGGTTGGAAATCAGTACTGCTAGAACACGCCATAACTCCAATTCAGCAATACAGTTATACCGTCGGGAAAAACTCCTCCGATTCGGCCCTGATAATAGACGCAATGGATTTACTCTATTCCGGTAAAGTAGATGGTTTTTGCATAGTATCCAGCGATAGCGATTTTACAAGACTAGCCATTCGATTGCGGGAATCGGGAATGAAAGTTATTGGGATGGGTGAGAAAAAAACGCCCAATCCTTTTATTGTGTCCTGCGACCGATTCATTTTTATAGAAGTACTGGAAGGCGCCATCAAAAAGAAAAAGACTAAACCAGCGGCTTCTACTCCAGCAACTGATGCAAAAGAAACTAAGAAAATCGTTGAAAAAGAACCTGCTGTAAAAATCGATACTAAAACAATCGAATTGATAGAAAGCACCATCGATGCCATTTGTGATGATGACGGTTGGGCTTTCCTCGGCGATGTGGGAAATCTGATCGTAAAGAAAAAACCCGAATTTGACCCCAGAAGCTACGGCTTTAACAAACTCACTCCTTTGCTCAAATCCTTAACCGATATTCTAGAAATAGACGAAAGGGATTCTGATAAAAAAGGAATCAAGCACGTTTATGTTCGATTGCGTTTTACTTAAATCAGGGGCTGAAGATACTCTTACGTCATTAAATTAAGAATTCCTTTCAAGTTGATTTCTTAATATAAATCTCGCAAAGGCTCAGAGACGCAAAGTTTGAAACCGATTACTTTGCGTCTCTGCGCCTTTGCGAGAAAACAACAAAGAATAGAACTAAAGAATCTGCTTGAAAACAATAAAGAAGGCTGTCTTATTCAGACAGCCTTCCCTGTGTCGTTCTGATTTATCATTATCTAACGTATACCCTAAATCCTGTATAGCTGACTATTGAGATACTTTTTCTAATATTGAAATATTTGTGATATTATATGCTCAAGTAATTAATCAAAACCACAATCAAATTTACAATTTTATTTATTTTAAAATACTGAAAAACAAGATTTTAACTGTAATTTAACGTCGTTTTTTGTAACGGATTATACGGATTTTTTTGCAAATCAATAGTATCTGTTAAAAATCCGTTCCATCCGTGTAATCCATCGTCTATTTCATTAGATTTTATAAAGAAATTTATGTCTATAAAAAACATCCTAATATATTTGCAACCTAAAGAATAATAAACTCCAATAAATGAAAATCGTATTTGCTACCAATAATGAGAATAAAATAAAGGAAATCCAGAGTATGCTTCCTCAAAGCATCGAAATTATTAGTCTGGAAACTATAGGTTGTCACGAAGAAATTCCTGAAACCGCCGATACTATTGAGGGGAATGCGATTATGAAAGCCAATTATGTGACAGAGAAGTACGGCTACGATTGTTTTGCTGATGATACCGGTCTCGAAGTAGAGGCATTGAATGGTGAACCTGGAGTTTATTCTGCACGATATGCTGGTGAACAAAAATCGGCGGAAGATAATATGGATAAACTGCTTGCCAATTTGGAAAACAAAGCCAATAGAAATGCACAATTTAAAACCATAATAGCTTTAAATTTAAAAGGAAAACAACACCTTTTTACCGGAATTGCAAAAGGAGAAATCACTTTGGAAAGAAGCGGAAGTCAAGGTTTTGGTTACGATCCTATTTTTAGACCAGAAGGTTATCAGGAAACCTTTGCCCAATTGTCCTTAGAAACCAAAAACGCAATAAGTCACCGAGGAAAAGCCACCCGAGAATTAATTGAGTTTCTTATAAGTTTCTAAGATTCTAAGAAACTAAGAAAAAAAAATTAGAATCTTAGCTTCTCAGAAACTCAGCAACTTTTAAAAAAAAACTTAGAATCTTAGTTTCTTAGAAACTTAGCAACTCAAAAAAAAATATAGTACATTTGAAATGCGTTATTACTTTTCACTCAAATAAAACAGTATGTTCAAGATTAAAAACCTATTTTTTGCCTCACTTTTTTTAATCCCAACACTTCATTATGGCCAGCATACAGACGAAATCAATTCGAATAGACCTGGCGAATCCATGTCGGCTTTTGCAGTTGGGAAAACTGTTTTTCAAGTAGAAACAGGTGTGTTTGGAATTAAGGAAAAACATGATTTGCTGAGATATACTGCCAATGGATTTGGAGTCGATTTGGAATTGCGTTATGGTGCATTTCTGGAGAATCTTGAATTCATTGCTGATGTTCAATATCTGTATGAAACCTTTAATTATCCTATGCAGGTTGACGATAGAGCCGATTTTAAACAATCTGTTTTGGGAGCCAAATATTTAATCTATGACCCAAATAAAGGCTATAAAAAAGAAGTAAACCTTTATAGTTGGAAAGCCAACCATAAATTTAATTGGCATCAGTTGATTCCTGCTGTTGCTGTTTTTGGAGGAGCCAATTTTACGGGGAAAGACAATCCATTTTATTTCTCACCCCAATCCGAAATATCTCCAAAAGCCTCTTTGATTTTGCAAAACCACTTGGGTGATGGTTCTTGGGTTTTTGTGACCAATGTTACTTATAATTATATCACGACCGATTATCCGAGTTTGAGTTACATTGTAACCCTTACAAAGGGGATTAATGAAAAATGGTCTGCTTTTGCTGAAAATCAAGGAATAAAAAGTGACTTTTACAGTGATGCCTTAATTCGTGGCGGTGCAGCTTATTTGATTCATAGAAATTTGCAGGTAGATGCTTCCATAAGTGCCAGTTTCAAAGACACTCCTTCTATTCTTTATGGAGGGGTTGGGATGTCATGGCGCTATGACGGTCGATACAAGGAGGTTCCTCTTTTGACCAAACAAGAAAAACAAGCCGAAAAAATGGCAAAACAAAGCAAACCTAAAAAAGGGTTTAGATTATTTAAAAAGAAATAACAGCAACATTCCATAAAAAAGAAATGATTACCATAAAAGAAACCAAAACTAAAAGTGAGTTAACTGAATTTGTAAAATTTCCTTTTTCTTTATACAAAGGAAATCCGTATTGGGTTCCACCAATAATAGCCGATGAGCTGGAGTCGTTTGACAAAACCAAAAATCCTGCTTTTGAAAACGCCGAAGCCAATTTTTATTTAGCATATAAAAACAATCAGCCAGTAGGTAGAATTGCCACAATTGTCAATTGGGATGAGGTGAATCATCAACAGAAAAAGAAAGTCCGTTTTGGATGGTTTGATGTTATTGATGATATTGAAGTAACCAAGGCTTTGCTTGAAAAAGTTTATGAGATGGGACAAAAATTCAATCTCGAGTATGTGGAAGGGCCAATGGGATTCTCGAATCTTGATAAAGTTGGGGTTTTAACTGAAGGTTTTGATGAATTGGGAACGATGATTACTTGGTACAACCATCCGTATTATGCAAAACATTTTGAGCAATTGGACTACGTGACCGAAAAAGAATATATGGAGAACAAATTCCCTTTTGCGAATGCGAAACCGGAGTTTTTTGAAAAAATAAATGAATTGGTTAAAAAGCGATACGAACTGAAACCAATCAACTTTAAATCGACTAAAGACGTGATGCCTTACGTTGATAAAATGTTTGATTTATTTAACGAAAGTTATTCTAAGCTGTCTTCGTTTGTTGCGATTTCCGATATTCAAAAAGAATATTTCAAGAAAAAATACATCAGTTTCATTAATCCGGAATACATAAAATATGTAGAGGACAAGGAAGGGAATCTAGTGGCTTTTGGGATTGTCATGCCTAGTTTCTCGAAAGCACTTCAAAAAGCAAACGGAAAATTATTCCCTTTCGGATTTTTACATCTATTAAATGCCAGACGCAACAGTAAAGATGTGGTTTTTTACCTTATTGGTGTTCGTCCCGATTATCAGAATAAAGGTGTAACTGCTGTAATTTTTAATGAATATTACAAAACCTTTACCGAAAAAGGTATTCAATACTGTTATAGAACTCCCGAATTATCAGATAATCTTGCTATTCAATTGATTTGGAAAAATTTTAATCCGGTGGTGCATTGCCGAAGAAAAACATTTAGACGATCGCTATAAGGCAGTTCGTTTTTGAGAAAAAAAAGAAACCTCTTCATTCAATTTATGAAGAGGTTTTTAAGTTTTAGATTGTGCCATTTTTAGTTGACGTGAACATCACTCCATTTTTCAGCTAGTTTGTTGAGGTTAGCTTTCATCAAATCATCGGGTGTCATTGCAATTCTGATTTCGCAATGTGCTTCAAAATTTAAAAACCAAGGCTCGCAAATTGCAGGAATGGCTGAGGAATCCGGAATATCAACAATCATAACAGCGCCTCTGTTTCCTTCTTGTTCAGAAAAATAAATACTTTCCGGTTTGATGTCTTCAAGAACACGACCGATAATTTCGCCTGCGGTACCATTTCTAACCATTGAGTTGAAAGGCTCAATAGGTAGGATAACATTAACTAACATTTTCATTGTGATAGAATTTAAAGTTAAAACTCTTAAAGATACAAAATAATCACATCGAAAAATTTTGTAAATCATTGATAGTTAATAAGTTTTGATTCAAGAGTGAATTGTGTTTTTTGAAAATTTGTGTTTAATTGCCAAAAGTCGTGTAGACAATTTTAGTAGCTACCGCATCTTTGTTTTTTAAGATAGTTTTTACAATCAAAGGCTGATTGTTGCAGCGGAAATCCCGAATATAATATTCATTGATATTTACATCTTCTTTCTTGTATATAAATTTTCCGGACATATCATAAATTTCCAGTTTATCGATTAATTCAAAGAAAGAGTTGACTTTAATAATGCCATCTTTTACAGAAACGATCACTGGTTGATCTAGTTTTTCCTGGCTAGGAATTTCGTTTTTATAATGGAGCACAAACCGGTTGTCAAAAGTTCCTTTTGAAGTATTAAAACGATAAGGGGCATTTTTTAAATTAGAAAAAACAGCCGTTTCCTTATCTTCCAAATAGATATCATGATTAGCAAGCAAGCCTTCTGAATTATCAATGTTTATCTCAAAAATGCCATCAATAGTAGTGCTGAAACCCAGTGGTACTGTATCGTTTTCATCAAAAGGCAAAGCCCGTCCTTGTATGACTAAGTTTTTATTTTGGTTGATGCTGTAAAAATCTATGAATTTATTTCCGTTGAAAACTGCGCCGTCATAAGTACTATCAAAATTATTTGTGGCACCAGTAATATAGCCTACCAGCGTTTGTTTGAAAGCGCCTTGATTGTTGTAAAGATTAAGCCAAACCCTGTCTTTTTCAATAGTACTAGTCTCTTTTTTGGTAACATTAAATTTAAAAAATTGAGAGTTGTTACCGCCTATTCGCATTGAATTGTCAAACTTTGCAGTAATCCCGGAGACTCCTTCTTTTCCTTGTATAAAAAACGATTGACCCGCTGCAATAAATCCAAGCGGAATGGTTGGGTTACTATTGGTCGTCGGGTTTTTTGGGGTAATGCCAACTCCTCCAGTCGCATTATAAGATGCATAATCATTGGAGGCATTCGTCAAAATCGAGCTCTGCATATTATGTGACCAAAAATAAATTGTTCCGTTTAGTGCCGATTTGTTACTATCCAAAAAATGATTGGCATCAACTGCAGATGGATAGGGATTTCCGATGAGGTATGATTTGCCTGCATATATAGATTCAGTTGTAATTGTCCCGTTATTAGGTACGCCTATAAAGTTAATTGGATACCTGTAACTATTTTGTTCGTTAAAACCGTTTGGACTACCAATGCTGTATCCTTTGCCAATTTTCATGTGGTTCAATGGCTTTTCTTGTTTCCAATTATTAGCGTCAGCATCAAAAGAAAAGAACTCATTGGAAGGTGTATTTGGAGAAGCATTCCCCAATTGTTGCGATGCTACAGGTGATGACCAAAGCGTATAGTCGGATTTATATACAGGTGCCGAAAAACGGTTGTAATTGATTTTTCCGATGTTAGTTACTTCATTTTTCTGAATCAAACTGGAATTATTGTCAAAACTAAAGTTGGCTCCATTTAATATTTCAAGTTTATTAACTACAGATATTGTAATGTCTTCTGACGTATGGATGAATCCGGTAATGATTTGACATCTACACATTTCAGTATCATTATCAAATGAATAATTTCCATTCATGTAAACATATTTGTAGATAGTGGGTAAACCGTTTGTCCAATTTGTGCCCGTCCAAGCTGTGGATTCTAGTGGTTTTAAAAGCACATTTGGGGTTGTTTTTGACAAGCAGAATCCGTCAGAAACCCTATAACTATAAGTCCCTGGTTCAAGATTTGATACAGTGGTTGTAGTGCCAGAACCTTCAATTGTCAGGTCAGTGGTTCCGCTTTGGAACAATGTCCAATTGCCAGTAGGGAGTCCTTCTAAAATAATACTTCCATTTGAAGTACAATCGGGCGGAATGGTTGATTTTATGGTTGGAGCATTTACAAATAAAGGTTCTTCAATGGCAACAGTTGTGGTCTTAGAGATGCAGGAATCGGGAATAAGAGAACGGTAGCCTAGTTTGTGGATTCCCGCGTGTACGTTGGAAAAAGTTGCTGAAGCCTGGTAAGCACCTCCGTCAATATTGTATTCAAAACCAGTTCCTTCTGCAGGATTACTTATTACGATAGTTCCAGTTTCCAAGATGCACCCCGGTTGAGTTATGGTTCCAACAGTGGGTGGATTTGGGGTGATTGGTTGGGCGTATAAAGTGACATCTGCAGAGGGAACCGAAGTACAGCCTTGGATGTTGGTTACGGTTACATGATAAGTTCCTGGTACTGTGTTTCCGTTCAAAATGGCTGTTGCTCCAACGCCTGCCAATGTTCTTCCTCCTGAAGAAGTTAGAATCCAACTGCCTTCAGGCAATCCGCTTAGGCCAATACTGCCCATACTGGATTCACAAGTTGCTTGAGTTACAAAATCTATTATTGGAGGAGTTGGAGAAATCGGCTGTGGATTTATGGTAACTGTTTCAGATGCAGTTGAGGTACAGTTTCCTAATGTTGCAAATACAGTATAATTTCCCGCCGGAGCCGTAATAAGGTTTCCCGAAATTATAACGCCAATGTTTGGATTAACTGTGTAGATATTGTTTGGATCATAATTTTGGATTTTAAAACTTCCTGTGACAACGAGGCAAGTTGGGTGAGTAACCGAACCTAATATAGGTGTCGCTGGTGTTATGGGTTGAGTGTTTATTGTAAAAGCCGCAGAATTTAAAGAGATACATCCTGCAGTGTTTTGCACCGTCAGGGTGTAAGTTCCAGAAGGCATACTGTTGAAAAAAGCAGTTGTACCAATGCCTTGCAATCCTGATCCTCCTGCTATTATTTGAGGAGAAGAATATAATATCCATGAGCCTGTGGGCAAACCGCTTACTTCTACACTTCCTTTTTCTGAATTACAACTTGGTTGTGTTATGTTTCCTATGATGGGCGGAGATGGAGTTACCGGTTGTTCATTAATTTCAACTACAGATGATATTCCCGAAGTACAGTTTCCTAGTGTAGTTGTTACTGTATAACTGCCTTTTGGTGCTGTTATTGTGTTTCCTGAAATAATGACTCCAGTGTTTGGAGTAACATTGTAAACATAGTTTGAGTTATAATTTGTAATGACAAAACTTCCCGTTGATACTGTGCAGCTGGGCTGAATAGGAGTGCTTAACGTCGGTATTGCAGGTGTAGGTGGTTGTTCATTTATTGTAAAAGGCAAAGAAGGCGAGGAGGTGCAATTATCAGAATTTTTAACGGTAATCGTATAAGTCCCCGTTACGGTACCGGTAAAAATTGCAGTAGTTCCAGATCCTGATAATCCCGTTCCGTTACCAATTGCAGGCGAGGAGAAAAGTGTCCACGAGTCAACTGGCAGCGCGCTTAGTTCAACACTTCCGGCACTGGAATCGCAAGTTGGTTGTGTTACATTCACAATTATTGGCGGAGTTGGAGTTTGGGGTTGTTGTACTATTGTGACGACAGCCGATGCATTTGAAGTGCAATTACCTAAATTGGCAGTTACCGTATAATTCCCCTCCGGCGCGGTTACGGTATTCCCCGATATTGTTACTCCAACATTAGGACTTACAGTATAGATGTTGTTGGAGTCATAATTTAGGATAGTAAAACTTCCTGTTGAGACAGTACAGGTTGGCTGAACAGGATTACTCAGTAATGGAGTTGGAGGAGTTGTGGGTTGCGCATTTAATGTAAATGGTAATGTAGATGGAGAGTAACAGCCATCTGAATTTTGAACACTAATCGTATAAGTTCCCACAACAGCTCCTGTTAAAAAAGCTGTCGTTCCAGAACCGCTTAATCCCGTTCCGTCCCCGACAGGTGGAGACGAATAGAGAATCCATGAATCTGTTGGTAAACCACTTATTTCAATGCTTCCGGAGCTAGACTCACAGGTAGGCTGTATGATGCTTACAATCGTTGGGGCTGTTGGAACTATTTTGGCGCGGTCAATAACGACTGTTTCAGAAGGCTCTGAAGGACAGGTTCCGGCTATTCCTGAGACAGTAAAACTATAATTTCCTTCGGTTAGTAGCGAAACGATGAAGGAAGTTCCCGTACCAGTATAAGTCGAACTGGAAGTACCGCTCTGATTCAATGTCCAAGTTCCCGAAGAAGGCAATCCGTTTATGACAACGCTTCCAGTTGGCGTTTCACAAATGGGTTGGGTTATGGTGCCAATGGTTGGCTTGGCAAGTGGTAATGGTTGTTCATTTACTTTAAAGACGGTACTTGGTGCTGAAGTACATTCTTGTTCATTAATAACGGATACTGTATAATTTCCAGCAGTAAATATTCCCGTCACGCTATAAGTTGTTCCTGTTCCATTGATTGTTCTTATTAATGCAGAAGAACTGTCGAATACCTGAATTGTCCAGTTTCCTGAAGGTAAATCACTGACTGTTATCGATGTTTCACTAACTCCACAAGAAGGATTGGCTGTAATAGTGACAGTTGGCGCCGAGGGAGTTGGTGGTTGCGGATTAATAGTTACGTTTCCTCCAACAGCAAGGCATATCGAGCCGCTATCGAGCATAAAATTGTAAAGACCAGATGGTAATGCGGTTGCCACATAGGTAGTTGGACTTGGAGAAGGTTCTGTTATTGTATTGTTGATAGGTCCTGTCTGGGTTATCGTCCAGCCTGTTGTTGGCAAATTAGCAAAAGAAATACTTCCGGTTGATGTGGTACAAGTAGGATGAATAATTTGTTCTAATGTTGCACCAGAGGATATATTGCTCATAGCAACATTATCAGAAAAGGAAGAAACACAGCCCATATCCGAAACCACTGAATATTTATAGGTTCCGGGAAATAATCCAGAAACAGTTGTGCTAGTTCCCGATCCCTGAATCTGGTTATTATTTGTTCCAATTTGATGTAATGTCCAAGTTCCTGTTGCAGGCAAATTATTCAAAACTACAGATCCACCGTCAGCACATGTTGGGTCGGTGATAGTGCCAATTGCGGGTGCCGATGGAATAGGTGGCTGAGGATTGATTATTACATTTGCGGAAGCGGGAGAAACACAACCTGAAGCGGTAGTGGTCACTGTGAAATAGTACGTTCCCGCTGTGAGACCATTTATGGAAATAGTGCTGCCAAAGCCGGGTACAGTTGAATTTAATACACTGTTTTTGTAAATGCTTATTGTCCAGTTTTCAATAGGTAAACTACTCAGAACCACACCACCAGTAGGTGTGTCGCAGGTGGGTTGGGTTGGGGCAGAAGGTATTGGAGCAGCAGGTAGTGTTTTAAAGGAGGTAACCGTAACATTGTCGGTCGATTTACAGCCACTAACGCCATTGGTTCCGGTGAGAGTGTATGTAGTTGTTGCTGCTGGAGAAGCAATCGGGTTGGATATTGTTGAACTGGATAAACCTGTAGTTGGACTCCAGCTATAAGAGGTGTCAGCTTCGGGAATCGAACCTATACTCGTTGCAGGTGTGCTGCAGTTTACGTTTTTGTCAACTCCGGCAGCATCAGGTTTTGGAGTGGTTATATTGACCGTTACGATAACTTCGTCAGTTGACGAGCATCCATTTGTTCCGGTAACCGTCAGCGTATAGGTTGTTGTGGCAGTTGGATTGGCTATGGGATTGGAAACAGCGGCACTCGACAATCCTGTTGCAGGACTCCATCGATAAGTGTTTCCTGTCACAGGTGCAATTCCTATGCTTTTTCCAGACGGATTCAAGGTACAGGTTTTGGTAAAATCGGCTCCGGCGTTTGCAATAGGACTAGTTGTATCTACTGTTGCCACAACAGTATCTGAATTGGTACAACCATTAGCAGTATCTTTTGTTGTCAGTGTGTATGTGGTTGATGAAGCTGGATTTGCAATTGGATTGGAAGCTGTAGGATCCGACAAACCTATTTCTGGATTCCACTTATAGGTTAATCCAGCTATTGCTGAATCTCCTATTGAAGCACCTGTTGGATTTAATATACAGGTTTTTGTAAAATCGGATCCAGCAATTGCTTTTGGTATTGTTGTGTTAACAAATACGGTAACCTGGTCTGTAGTCGTACAATTGCTAACCAAGTTTGTTGCGGTAAGAGTGTAAGTGGTGGTGGTTGATGGATTGGATATTGGATTTGAAATTGTGGCATTTGATAAGCCAATGGATGGATTCCAACTGTAAGCTGTCCCGGGTAATGAACCGGTTCCTATAGTTTTTCCGGAAATGGTGAAAAAGCAGGATTTTGTGAAATCAGCTCCTGCGTCTGCAACTGGAGAGCTCGTACGAACGGTTATTTCTACAGAATCACTAGCAGTACAGCCTGTATTATTGTTTGTTGCTGTTACGGTATAAATTGTTGTGGACGTCGGGTTGGCTATTGGGTTCGAAATTGTTGCACTGGATAGACCGGTGGATGGACTCCAGCTATAAGTTGTTTCAGCTTCTGACTGGGCACCAATCTCTTTGCCACTGGGAAATTGAGTACAGGTTTTTGTAAATGGATTTCCGGCATTTGCAATGGGGGTTGTAGAATCAACAACTACCAAAACGTTGTCAGTAGCGGTACAGCCATTTATGATATTTGTAGTTACTAATGTGTAAAAAGTAGTAACTGTTGGATTAGCTATTGGGTTTGCAATAGTAGCAGCTGAAAGTCCGCTTTCTGGACTCCATGAATAAAGAGTATTAGGTATTTCCAGTCCGCCAATGATATTTCCGTTTGGGTTTTTTATACAGGTTTTGGTAAAACCAATTCCTGCATCTGCGACAGGGGGTGTTGTATTTACTGTAACCAGAATAGTATCAATTACAGAACATCCCGTTGCAGTGTTTATTGCTGTTAAAGTGTATGTTGTTGTTGTGTCAGGATTAGCAGTTGGATTTGAAATAGTATTATTTGATAAGCCATTGCTTGGACTCCAATTGTAACTTACTCCTGTTTCCGAAGGGGATCCAATGGTTTTTCCTTGGGGAAATGATGTGCAGGTCTTTGTGAAATCGTCTCCGGCAGAAGCGTTTGGTGTGTCGATAACGACAGTGACGGTAACTGTATCTGTAGCGGTACACCCTCCTGCTATTTGGGTGGCTGTCAGGGTGTATGTGGTTGTAATGGTGGGGTTGGCAATTGGGTTGGAAATAGTTGCATCCGAAAGTCCCAATGCTGGATTCCAGTTATAAGTCACTCCATCTACTGGTTCAGTTCCAATTTGTTTTCCAGATGGATTAGAATTACATGTTTTGGTAAAATCAACACCTGCATTGGCTATTGGTGTTTTTGGAGATTCATTTATTGTGGCAAATGCCGGATCTGAGATGCACGAATTCTCATTTAAAAACCGAATAGTAAATTTATGATTTCCAGGTTGTAATCCTATAAATACATTGCGACTTTGATAAGGACCGTTGTCGACATTGTATTCATATCTATTGTCTTCTAAGTAAGGAGAGTCTAAAGTAACCTCGCCAGTGGAGGTGGTACAATTTGGTTGTGCTGTGACTGTTGCGGTTAACCCATTGGGAGTTGTTAATGTGGCATAGCTTATAGTGTTTGACCTTGGACTTAAAATAGTTCCATTGGAAGCATAAACACGGTAGTAATAGGTCGTGGCGTTTGTGAGTCCTGTTACTTTTTTTGACAATACATTTCCAACATCCAGATTCTCATAGTCAGAAACAAAGTGAGTGAAATCAATATCAGTGGCAACATCCAAATAGTATTTTAATGCCCCTTGGGAGGCTTCCCAATTGGCAACTATTTCATCACAAGTGGCACCAGTTCCGGGAGTAGCGATTGGTCCGCTTATGGATTCACTGCGATTGACAACTACATTGATGGTTTCAAAATTAGAATAGGGAATGCCACTATAAGTAGTAAAGCAGGCGAGTTTTGCCGTGTAAACACCTTCTATTGCATTTGGAATTGAAGTGTTTTGGTCGGTTGTTGTTGTGATGTTGTTTTGCGGGTCTGTAATCGTCCACTCAAAACTGAGACTCTCGCCAGGTGGACCAATATAATCTCCAGTCAAGTAGATGGTTTCTCCAACAAATACAGGTGAATTGCTTGAGGGAAGTGTATTGAGGGTTCCTCCGGCTTCCATCACTTCGTCAAAAGTTGCTCCAGAGCCACTCCCTTTGCAAACCGAATATTCGTAATCACCTATGTATATTGATTGATTGTTGGAGCAATCTCCTATTAACCCCCCAGTTGTTACCTGCAAACTTCCATCTGCTGGTAGTTGCAAAATACCTTTGTTGTTAAATTCAATATTTGCGGCGGGATTCAAATTTGGGGTAACAATAATGAGATTCGATTTTATTGTAAAAAAAACAGCATCACTATTTAATCCGGTCAATAATAAAGAACCATTGATTGTTAATTCTTCAAAGGGTTGAGTGGAGATTCCGGTGCTCCCGATTGTAATGGTGTGCCCTTGCTGAATTGTGGTTACATGAGTGTTGTTAAATTGCCCAGGGTATCCTACCAATGCCGATGCTGCAATCCATTTGAAACCATTATAATATTCCCAACTGCTAAGCGTATCCCAATTACCAGAAGTTACAGATCGATAATCGCCAATTGTTTGTCCAAATGAATATAAAGAGACACAAAGGAGAATTAAAAGTAGTTTCTTTTTCATGAGAATCCATTTAATAAGAATCGACTAATTAATTTTCTATAGCCTTCTTTTTAATTAAAAAATAGCAAATAGGTTACTTTTAATAAGTACTGTTGTTTTACAGGGATTAAGTCTTTTTATTAAACCTGTGGATTTTCAATTTGGTGAGGCTTTATAATTTAATGTAGTTGGATATCAGATACTAAAGTAAATAAAAAAAATGTAGACGACAAGGATTTTTACTACTTTTTTAAAGTTAAAAATGAGAAACGGGCTATCTTAATTGAAGTGAAATGAAGTGAAGTCGAAGAAAGTAATATCGTTTTATGGCGTATTAATAAGAGTTGGTTTTTTCTAGAGATTCTTACCCTAGTGTCACATAATAACATTTAGAAATATAAAATAATCCAATCTTTACCCCCTCTCCTTTGGAGAGGGTTGAGGTGAGGTTAAACAAAAAAGACTATTTTATATTTCTAATTTGTATAATTATTTTTAAAGGTATTTATTCTTATTTCTAAACTAAAAAAGTCCAAAAAACCATAGGTCTTTGGACTTTTTATTTTTTTAAGTTTCTATTAAATATCGTCAAATTCGATATCTGTAAAACTGGAAGTATTTGGAATATTATCTTCGCTTGTTTTGTCTGAAGAATATTCTTTTTTGAAATCTTTTTGGTGTCTTTCAGAGATCACTTCTTCCCCTTTGTGGTTCAAAACATAAGAAGTCATGTCTTCTAAAATTTCTGAAAATGCGGTGAAATCTTCTTTGTATAAATAAATTTTATGTTTTTTAAAGTGAAAAGATCCGTCTTCTTCTGTGAATTTTTTGCTTTCGGTAATCGTAATATAATAATCGTCAGCTTTGGTAGCTCTTACGTCAAAGAAATACGTTCTTCTACCAGCTCTTAAAACTTTTGAAAAGATTTCGTCTTTTTCTAATATATCATTTTCTCTCATAATCGTAACGTCATTTTTTATTTAATAGCAATCAAAAATCTTAAAAATATATGTATTATACAACAATTAAAGCAATTCTTTTTCCGAAAGTTGTTTCAAATACAGTGCCGAATAATATCCGTTTTGGTTTATTAATTGATTATGAGAACCTTGTTCAATTATCTTTCCATCGTCGAGTATGATAATCTTGTCTGCATTCTTTGCCGATGATACTCTGTGACTGACTATGATTGTAGTTTTATTTCTACAGATTTGAAAGAGATTGTTCAAAATTGCCTCTTCTGTTTCAGTATCAACAGCTGAGAGACAATCGTCAAAAAGTAAAATTTCAGGATTTTTTATAATGGCTCTCGCAATGGAAACCCGCTGCTTTTGTCCTCCCGAAAGTGTGATTCCTCTTTCGCCCAAAATCGTATCATATCCCTTGTTGAAACCGATGATATTATCATGCACAACTGCACTTTTGGCGACAGCCTCAACTTCCTGATCGGTGGCATTTTCTTTTCCAAATTTGATGTTATTCTTGATAGTATCCGAAAACAAAAAAGCGTCTTGGGGAACGACCCCGATGCTGTTACGCAAATCAAATAAGTTGAGTTGATCGATTTCTTTGTTGTCTATCAAAATTTTACCACCAGTAACATCATACAGTCGGGATAATAAGGCTAAAACCGTTGATTTTCCCGAACCTGTTTTTCCCAAAATAGCCAATGTTTCCCCTTTGTTTACAGTAAAGGAAATATTTTGCAAAGCTTTTATCTGGGTATCTTCGTAAGTAAAGCTTACATTTTCAAATGTGATGCTGCCTTCTATTTTGGTTTTTTGAGTGTTTTTGTTTTGTATTTCTGGTTGTATTTTCAAAAATTCATTCAGCCTTTTTTGCGAAGCTTCAGCTTCCTGAACCATTGATGAAACCCATCCTAAAGAAGCTACCGGCCAGGTCAGCATATTGACATACAGTATAAATTCGGCAATGGTTCCTATACTTTTTATCGAGCCATGAATGTACATTAAACCACCAAAATAAATTACCACCAAGTTACTCACACCGATAAGGGCAATCATCAAAGGGCCAAAAAGCGCTTGAACTTTGGCTAAACTCAAACTTTTGCTTTTGCTTTCATTGGCCAAATTATTAATATTGGATTGGTGCTGGTCTTCCAGCGAATAAGCTTTTATAACACGTATTCCCGAAAAAACTTCTTGGGTGTAACTAGAAACTTTGGATAAATATTGTTGGAATGTTGTTGATCTTTTGTTGATTTCAGAACTCAATTTGAAGATGCAATAGGATAATATCGGCAAAGGTAATATAGTATATAATGTCAGTTTTGGAGATACGTTGTACATATAACCTATCACGATAGCGAAGCGGATAAAGGTATTTATAGAATACATAACTGCGGGGCCCACATACATTCTTACTTTGGAAACATCTTCGCTTATACGATTCATTAAATCGCCTGTACGATTTTGTTTGTAGAAATTCAGGGAGAGATTTTCGTATTGACGAAAAACTTCATTTTTCAAATCAAATTCGATATGGCGTGACATTACAATCAAAGTCTGACGCATCAGGAACGTTAGAAAGCCGGCAATAATCGTTGTTGCAATGATTAACAGGATGTTACTAATCAATTCCTGGCTTATGACACTGGGATCTACAGATTTGTTTTTGGCATAAGCTTCAATTTCATTAAATGATTTACTGATTAGTTTTGGTGTGAATAATGAAAATATTTGTGCGATTATGGTTATAATTATGCCGAGTGAAAAGCTGTATTTGTACTTAATGAAATATTTATTTAAATATTGTAATTCTTTCATGTTTTAAGTGATTCGGTATAGAATTGATTTTGTTTTTTATTTAATGCTAAAATTTTAACAATTGAATTAAAGAAAACGTTTTCGTTGTGTTTTTAATAAATATTTAATTTTAAACTACTTTATTGAGATATATTTATTTTTTATGTACGTTTGGAGTATCTTTTTGATAAATTAATAATTAATAACTAAAAAAACTACCTATGAGTACTAGTGTTACCACAACAAAAGAACTTCAAAAAATGGATCCTGTTTTTGGGCAATTGTCATTTAATGACCACGAACAAGTTGTTTTTTGCAATGACAAAGATACAGGATTAAAAGCAATAATTGGTATTCATAATTCGGTTATGGGGCCAGCATTGGGTGGAACAAGGATGTTTAATTATGCTAATGAATGGGAAGCTTTGAACGATGTTTTGCGCTTGTCCAGAGGGATGACTTACAAAGCTGCTATTACGGGATTGAATATCGGTGGTGGAAAAGCGGTTATCATTGGTGATGCCAAGACACAGAAAACACCCGAATTGATGCGCAAATTTGGAGAATTTGTTCATTCACTTAGCGGAAGATATATTACCGCCGAAGATGTTGGGATGGAAACTTCTGATATGGATTTAGTAAGAGATGTTACTCCTTATGTTACCGGAATTTCGGAAGAAAGAGGTGGGTCAGGAAATCCTTCGCCAGTTACAGCTTTTGGAGTTTATATGGGAATGAAAGCTGCTGCAAAACAACAGTTTGGTTCAGAAAAATTAGAAGGAAAAAAGGTGTTGGTTCAGGGAATTGGGCATGTGGGCGAAACTTTGGTGGAGTATTTGACCAAAGAAGGAGCTCAGGTTTTTATTACCGATATTAATGAAGAAAAATTATATCAGGTAGCTGCAAAATATAATGCCCAAATATTTACTGGAGACGATTTGTATACTGCCGATGTTGATATTTATGCGCCATGTGCAATGGGAGCGACAGTTAATGATGCTACTGTGAATAAAATCAAAGCCAAAGTGATTGCTGGTGCTGCCAATAATCAATTGGCAAATGAAAATACACACGGATTGATTTTGCAGGAAAGAGGAATTCTTTATGCTCCCGATTTCTTAATCAATGCTGGCGGAATTATCAATGTTTATGCCGAGTTGGCTCATTATGACAAAGCAGAGATTATGCGTAAAACTGAAAATATCTACAACACAACATTAGAAATTTTTGATTACGCTGTTGCAAAGGGAATAACGACACATCAAGCCGCTCTGACGATTGCTCAAAACCGTATCGATTTAAGGAAAATAGAGAACAGTAAAAAATAGTTTTCAGTTATCGGTTATCAGTTATGGGTTATCAGTTATGAGTCTCAGTTATCAGTCTTAGTTTTAAGCTGAAAACTGAGACTTTTACTTTGTGTTTTATATCGAAAGGTGTTTTGTCGATAAACCAGCCAGAAGTTGAAATAAGACATAGCAGAAAACTGAAAACAGAAAACGGACAACCGAAAACCGAAAAAATAAAGCAATTTTATATTTTCATTTACGCGATGAAATATGTACTTTTGCAAACTAATTTTTAAAAGTTCTTACAAGGTGGTAAATAGAAGACATATCCGCGTTAAAGTCATGCAATCCATTTATGCGATGCATCAAAATGGTTCTGATAATCTTGAAAAAGAGGAAAAATTTCTTTTTCATAGTATAGACGCTATCCAGGATTTATACCTTATCATGCTTTCTTCATTGATTGAAATTTGCAAAAAAGAAACTGTTTATTTGGAGTTGGCAAGTCAAAAACATCTAGCAACCAAAGAAGAACGCAATCCAAACAAGAAATTCGTCAATAACTCCATTTTTCAGATTCTTGACGAAAATAATTCCCTTAGTATAGCACTCGAAAATCGCAAAATTAACAATTGGACTTTAAATGATGATTACATTATTCTTCTTTTAAATGCCATAAAAGAAAGTGATTTGTATGCCAAATACATGAGTAATAAAGTGAACACTTTTGAGGAAGACAGAGAATTCATCGTCGATATTTTTACAGATGTAATTGTTCCAAATGATAAGTTATACGACTATTTGGAAGATGATAAATTGACTTGGATTGATGATATTCCGTTGGTTAATACTCATATTATTAAACAGTTGAAAGCATTAAAGAAAGGTGCGGAAGACAATTTTAGAGTTCCAAAATTATACAAGGATGTTGAGGATAGGGAGTTTGCCAAAGATTTGTTTAGAAAGACAGTTTTGAACGAAACCGAATTGGCAAAAGAATATGTTGATAAAACGCCAAATTGGGATAGTGAACGTATTGCCGAAATTGACACAATTATCCTAAAAATGGCTATTTGTGAATTTTTGAAATTTCCTTCAATTCCGGTAAAAGTAACTTTGAATGAGTATTTGGAATTGGCCAAAGAATATTCTACTCCAAAGAGTAGTATTTTCATTAACGGAATATTGGATAATTTGGTAAAAGAATTGGAAACCAAGAAAAAAATAGTAAAAATAGGAAGAGGTTTGATGTAATAATTAATTCCGATTTTCTGAAGATTATAAACAATTAAATAAAAAATTAAATTTTAAATTATGGGACAATTAGGTAATATACTGCCACTTTTGTTGATGTTTGTTGTTCTTTATTTCTTTATGATAAGACCGCAACAAAAGAGAGCTAAGAATGAAAGGGAATTTGAAGGCGGATTAAAAGTTGGAGATAAAATAATTACTAAAAGTGGAATTCACGGTAAAATCGTTGAACTTTCTGATTCGACTTTAGTTATCGAAACGATGGCTGGAAAATTGAAAATGGAGCGTTCTTCTATTTCAATGGAATTGACTGCAACTTTGAGTAAAAAAGAGTAGTTTTTTAGATAGAAAATAAATTGAAGATCCAAATTCCAAAAACCAATTTTATAATTGGAATTTGGGATTTGGATTTTTTTATGCTAATAAAGAATACTATTTTTCTGTTTGAACCAATTTGGAATTAGTAATTTCAGAATTGGAATTTTTAAGAATTATTTCTTTTTGCTTTTTTTGGTTTTTTTAGCTTTGGCTTTTGCCTTTTTTCTTTCAGTTTTGCTTTTTTCTTAGCTTTTTTGGCTTTTTCTTTTTTCGCCTTTTTAGCTTTCTTTTCTTTTTTCTTAGCTTTTTCTTTAGCCTTGGCTTTTTTGGCTTTCTTTTTGTCTTTCTCTTTTTCTTTGTCTTTGTTCATTTTTTTGTCTTTTGATTTTTTCTCTTTTTTTTCCTCATTTTGAGGTGTTACAGCAATTTTCTCCGGTTTTGTTTCCGGGTCTGTTTTTACTTCACTTTTTGCGATTGCTGTTGGAGGAGCGGGAACCTTAGCTGCACTAGGCTTTGCAGTTGTTCTGGAAGCTGTGGTTTTTGGTACTGCCGGTTTTGCTATTGTTGTTTTTGTAGTTACAGTCGCTTTTGTAGCAGATGTGCCTGAATTACTTGGTTTAGCTGCAACCGATTTTGTAGCTACTGGTTTAGCATTTGTTGTTCCGGGGGTTTTAGGAGTCGTTGATGGTTTTGCTACGACTGGTTTTATAACTTCAGGAGTTGCATCTTTTGGGGACTCTGTAGGAGTTGTTTTTTCAGGAGTAACCTTTTTTTCAATCATAATAGAATAGTATTAACGGTTATTAATTGCTTTGAAGTAAATAAAGAACAAGGAGAGGTGCTCTCGTGAAATATTAATAGTAACTAAAATATTGGATTTGTATTAACAAATATAGTAAATATATCTAAGTTAAAATGTTAACTTTTTGCTGATTTTCAAGTGATTACTTTGGTTTAGTGATTAAATGACTTGGCTTTTTTAAATAAAAAATCCCAAATTCCGATGATGTGGAATTTGGGATTATACTGAAAGTTATTTTATGGTTTCTGAATTACCTGTATTTGTCGTTTAAGCCAATATTATCCAAAATCATTGGCTTTATTTTCTCGATTCTTGAGATTTTGGTTTCTTCTCGTTTTGCAGTTTCTATGTATTCTATAAATTCTTTTTGCTTATAAGGGCTGAATTTTAAGAAGGCTTCGTTTAAAATACTGTCGGTATCCAATTCTTTTTGCAACAAATCAGGAATAATAACTTCTGTTCTTATTTTTTCGGGTTTGTTTATTTTTCCTTGTTTTTTATTTTCTATCGCTTCCTGAATATAGGACAAGATTTCTTTTTCGTTGATATCATCTTTCGATGTAAAGCGCCATTGTCTCAATGATTTGGTTACTCCTTCATTGGCATTGATTAAATGTTTTTTTTCGTCTTTTAAAAATGCCCCATTGAAAAACCAAAGGGTAAAGAAATTTTTAAATCCACCAACGCCAACCACGTTTTTGTTGTTGTACACATAAACACAACCGCCCCATTTATTGGTTTCGACTAATTCTGTTTTGGCAATGATTTCTTTTAAAATCTCAACTTCGATATCCCATTGTTCGTTTTTCATAATTGAAAAAAGAATTTAACTTTTTTTAGACTTGGTTTCTGTTTGTTGATAAGCTCCGTCTGCGGTCAATTCAGCTATTTTTACAATTACATTTACGGCTTTTTGCATACTTTCTACCGGAACGTATTCATATTTTCCGTGAAAATTATGTCCTCCTGCAAAAATATTTGGACAAGGCAATCCTTTATAGGATAATTGACATCCGTCGGTTCCGCCTCTAATTGGTTTTATAATCGGTTTAATGCCGATTTCTCTCATTGCTTTTTCGGCAATAAATACAATATGTTTTACAGGTAATACCTTTTCTTTCATGTTGTAATATTGATCTTTTATTTCTGCAACAACGATGTCTTCTCCAAATTGTTTCGCAAACTGTTTGTTGATTTTTTTGGCAATTTTGGCAATTAAGTTTTTGCGTTTTTCAAATTTGAATTTATTATGATCACGAATAATTAATTCTAATATCGTTTCTTCAATACTTCCCGAAAGATGGTGTATGTGGAAAAATCCTTGGTAGCCTTTTGTTTCCTGCGGTGTTTCGTCTTTTGGCAATTCGTTTATGAAATCATTTGCGATAAGCAGTGAATTAATCATTTTTCCTTTGGCATATCCAGGATGCACGCTTTTTCCTTTGAAAATAATTTTGGCACCGGCAGCATTGAAATTTTCATATTCCAATTCTCCTACCTGACTTCCATCCATTGTATAAGCCCATTCTGCTCCAAATTTTTCTACGTCAAAATGATGCGCACCACGTCCTATTTCTTCATCGGGAGTAAATGCAATTCTGATTTTCCCGTGTTTAATTTCTGGATTATTAATCAGGAATTCCATTGCGGTTACAATTTCTGTAATTCCCGCTTTGTCATCGGCACCTAGTAAAGTTGTTCCGTCGGTGGTGATTAATGTTTGTCCCTTATATTGCAATAAATCTTTGAAATAAGAAGGGGAGAGGATGATATTTTGTTCGGCATTCAGGATAATGTCTTTACCGTCATAATCGGGTACAATTTGAGGTTTTACATTGGCTCCCTTAAAATCAGGTGAGGTGTCAAAATGAGAGATAAACCCAATCGTAGGCACTTCGTGATTCACATTGCTAGGAAGTGTTGCCATGATATACGCTTTATCATCTATGGTAACATCTTGTAATCCTATTGTTTTTAATTCTTCTACCAGTTTATTGGCTAAGTCCCATTGTTTGGAGGTACTGGGTGTAGTATTTGAACTTGGATCCGACTCAGTGTCGATGGTTACATAGCTTACAAAGCGGTCAATTATATGTTGCATGGAATTTATTTTTGAGCAAATATAATCATTTTTAAAAAAGAGAATATTGATTTTAGTTGTGTTATTGCGGTCTGTGCAAATAAAAAAATCTGCCATAACTGGCTAATTCAGGACACAAATGTATTGTGCGTAAAATGGAACACAGATGACACAGATTAGACAGATTATCACTGATTCTTTAAAATAAAAAAAGTGAAATAGTCATAATATTTATGGATGGAATTAGATTAACAAATTTTATCTGTTTAAATCCGTTAAATCTGTGTCATCTGTGTTCAATTTTCAGTGTTTATATAGTAGCCTGTACGGTAGATTTTCAGAAAGTGGCAATATTGTTTATTCTCCTTTTTTAGGAATGGTTGTGTTTTTGTCAGAATCCATCATTTCCATAAGTTTTAGTCCCAATAACCCGCTCATGGATCCGTCAGTGCCATTGTTTCCAGAAATAAGAACATCTGGTATGACTTTAATTTTTCCTTTACCAATTTCTTCGGTGATTTTGTATTTCGTAAAGTTATCGCCACCCATTGCCGAAACTTGGAGTTGGTAAGCTTCAGCAGTAGATTTACCTATAGCCATAATTTTTTCGGCTTCGGCAAGACCTGTTTTGGATATTCTTTCTGCTTCGGCACTAGCGGTAAGTTTGGTTGCTTCCGCTTGTGCGCCTGCTCTTGCTTTTGTTGCTTCAGCTTCAGCGTTAGCGCGCATTTTGGTTGCTTCGGCTTCGGCGTTTACATTCAGTTTTAAACTTGTTGCATCTCCTTCTGCTTTTTTAACGGTTGCATCGGCGGTACGTTGTGCGATTTCAACACTTTGGGAAGCTTTTACAATTTCCTTTTGCATATCGGCAATAGCTGTTTCTTTTTCTACTCCCTGACGTTGTTCTTGGGCCATTCTTTGAGTCTGATACGTTTTTTGTTCTTCCTCGGCAATCTTTCTGTCTGTCAATGTTTTCATTAATGATTCAGGTGGAACAATGTCTCCGATTAAAGTATCAACAGCGTTAACATTGTATTCGTCCAAAACTATTTTGATGTGATTTTTAGCAGATTCCTGACGCTCTTTTCGGGTAGAAAGGAATGAGATTACGTCACTTTCCTGAGCCGAGTTTCTAAAATAGTTTCCAATAGTTGGTTCCAAAACCTGAGAAACCAAATTATTCATGCTTCCAAAACGGGCAATAACTTTTGGAGCCTCATTGGCAGGAACGTGAATAATTTGCGAAACATCAAGGTTGAAAGGGAAACCGTCTTTGGAACGAACCGTTATGGTAGAAAGGTTTTTATCCAGATTATGAGATTCACTTCTTGCATCGGCCCAGTTCAATACCAAGTTGGTTGTTGGAACAGGTTCTAATTTGGTTGTGTATTTGTTAAGAGCGTATTTTCCCGGACCAAAAGGCTCCATCCAAACGCCTCGTTGTCCTTTTGAAACAATATTTCCATGTTTGAAACTATCTCCGGTTACATCTTTTCCGTCTTCACCAATATAGGAAATCACAACGCCAACATATCCAATAGGCACATCGGTCATAGGAGTTTGCTCGATTTGAATAGCCCATGAATTAATATAATAAGAACCGGCAAGGATTACTTGTGGCTGCAAACCACGATTTCCTCCGTTTTTTAGGAATTGGTCAAAATCTTGAAAGTTGTTGTGTTCGTCTACAAATTTACCAGCAATTTGACCAATAGGAATTGGTTCACCATCCATTGCGGTTACAATCCCAACCATATTTTCGGAAATTACGATTTGTGGAGATATTGCTACTTCAAATAAATAGGTGTTGATACGGTAAGACCCCGTTGTTATAAAAGCAGATTGACGTCCTTTTTGTCCTCCGTTGTCCAAAAACATAGTGGCGTCCTGAAAATTATCCGAGTTTACTTTTTGGGCAAGAATGCGTCCGGTAGGGATTTCGGCTCCGTCTTTACTCAGTACCAATCCAATATTTCCTTCTGGAATAATTGTAAATGGAGTCATGTTTACCGAATATTGCCAAGGCCACATACCCCAATACAATCCGGGTGCGAGCGTTTGTGCCTGAAAACCGGCTTCCCCTTTTGTAGCGATGATTCTGCCATCGGGTAATGATTTTGCCGCTCCAAAGAGTACAAATTTTTTGGTCACCAAACCAATTCTGTCTTCAGGGACGATTACCATTCCAAAGAAAACACGTAAAACAAATTTGTAAAAAAGTAGGGATAGAACTATTAAGAATATCCACCAATTGGTAAGTAAAAGTTGCATAATGGTTAAGTTTTAGATTACAAACATAATTTATTTTTACTGCAAAAGAATTTAGGTTTCGAATTATTTTCTAAATTTTTTTGAAATTGTTTTTATAGTATATTCTCGAATTTTTCAACCAAAAATAAAAGCGTTAGATGTAATTGTTTTTTTACCACATAGAGACATAGAATTTGTAGTTTTTTAAAAGAGTTAGATAACCGTTTCACTTCTCACATAGAAAATAGTACTATTTCTATTTAGTCTTTACAGATTAGCTATGAAATCTATGAATCTATGTGTTTAATTTTTTATTTTAACAAGATTACACCCAATGGGTTATAATTAAATTGAAATCCAAAGTGTTAAAATGTTGATTTTATTGACTAATTTGCAGTTAAATAGTAATTATGTTATGGCAATTTTTAATCGATTAAATTTAAAAGCAAAATCACTTATCAATACCGGATTTGGAGCCAGCGCTTCCAGTTATGGAGGTCGTTTTATTAATAAAGATGGTTCGGCAAATGCTGTGAAAAAAGGAATTGGTGTTTTGGACAGAATCAGTTGGTATCATACAATGCTCGATATGCCTTCTTGGAAATTTCTTTCGATTCTTTTTTTGTTTTACATCTGTATTAATTTTGTTTTTGCCTTACTGTATTTCGGAATCGGAATTGAACATCTCAATGGGATTCACGCTACAGATGATGTGTTGGTGCAATTTGGTCAAGCCTATTTTTTTAGTGCCCAAACCTTTACCACGGTAGGTTATGGACATATTAGTCCGACGGGTTTTTATACCAGTGCTTTATCTTCTGCCGAAGCTTTGATGGGATTATTGAGTTTTGCGATTGCTACAGGTTTGTTTTTTGGGAGATTCAGTAAGCCTTCCATCTTTTTGAAGTTTTCCGAAAATGCTATTATTGCGCCGTTTAATAATGGAAAAGCATTGATGTTTAGATTGGCACCTTATAAAAACACCAATTATATTGACGCCGAAGTCAATGTAACGCTTGGAATGCAAATCGAAGAAAATGGAGTCACGACGAATAATTTTTTCACACTGGATTTGGAGTACCAAAAAATTAATTCGCTCGCGCTAAGCTGGACATTGGTACATCCTATTACAAGCGAAAGTCCTTTGTATGATTTGAAAGCTTCGGATTATGATTCGATTACGGGTGAAATTATTGTGGTTGTCAAAACTTTTGATGATATGTTCAGCACCACGGTTGCGACGCGAACTTCTTATACTTTTGTAGAAGTCGTTTATGGAGCCAAATTTAAACCGATGTATTCCAAAAGTGAAAATAACCAAAGTACGGTTCTCGATATGGGTTTGCTGAATGCTTTTGATAAAATAGCTATAGATTAGTCAGTAGTTTATCTTTCATAATTTGCACTCCTTCCGAAGCTACATTCGGAATGACTTCTAACGGATTTTTTAGATTTGGAATTTTTATAGGTTTTGGATCGATATAATATATTGGTGTTCCTTTTTTTGTAAAATCAATTAATCCGGCTGCCGGATACACTTGTAATGATGTACCAATTACGGCAAAAAAATCAGCTTGTTCGGTTATGGTGATGGCATCTTCCAGAGCGGGAACTTGCTCGCCAAACCAAACAATGTGGGGGCGAAGTTGATGACCGTTTTGGTCTTTATCACCAATGAGTAAATCGTCTTGCCAGTCTAAAATTTGGTTTTCATTTTTGGTGCTTCGAACCTTTAGCAGTTCTCCGTGCAAATGGGTGATATTGGTACTTCCGGCTCTTTCATGCAAATCATCCACATTTTGAGTGATAATGTAAACGTCAAAATAATTTTCCAATTCGGCCAAAATCTGATGACCTAAATTGGGTTGTACTTCTTTTAATTGTTTGCGTTTTTGGTTGTAAAAATCAAGAACCAATTCGGGATTTTTGCGCCAACCGTCTGGAGTGGCGACATCCATTACATTATGTCCTTCCCATAAACCGTCGCTGTCGCGAAATGTTTTGATGCCACTTTCGGCACTAATCCCGGCACCGGTAAGAACTACTAATTTCTTTTTCATTTTTTTTACTTGTTTTAAAAAGTAAACGACAAATTACATAAATTTTCACATATTTTACTGGGTGATTTGTGAAAATTAGGGTAAAAGGAATTTAATCGCAAGGTTCGCAAAGCTAACGCAAGGCACACAAAGCTTTGCGAACTTAGCGTAATTCTTTGCGAACCTTGCGGTTAAATATAAAATCTGTAGGAGTAAGTATTCGAAGAAGATTTTATTCTAAGTTTAGTATTTTTGCAAAAAAAAATGAAATGATTGATTTGGATTACCTCGATTATCTTGAAGGTTTTTTGACAGAAAGCAGAAAAGAAAATTTTTTGAAAGTATTAAAAACCAGAACCAAACATTTTACGGTTGCTGTTGAAGATGTTTTTCAGATGCATAATGCGAGTGCGGTGATGCGCAGTTGCGAGGTTTTTGGTATTCAGGAATTGCATGTTATCGAGGAACGATTTGGAAAAAGAATTGATAAGGAAATTGCAATGGGCGCTCAGAAATGGGTTGATATTTCTGCCTACGATTCTGCGTCCAATTGTATTGATACATTAAAAAGTAGAGGATACCAAATTATAGCAACAACACCTCATACAGATGATTGTTTGCTTGAAGATTTTGATATTTCGAAACCAAGTGCTTTGTTTTTTGGTACGGAAAGAGAGGGATTGTCTGAAGAGATTATCGAGAAAGCAGATGGTTTTCTTAAAATTCCGATGGTGGGTTTTACTGAGAGTTTGAATATCTCTGTTTCGGCGGCTATTGTTATTCAGAACTTGACCAATCGTTTGCGTAATTCGAATGCCGCTTGGCAGTTGACGGAAGAAGAGATTTTGGAGAAGCGACTGGATTGGGCAAAGAAATCGATTAAAGATATTAAGAGGATAGAAGAACGGTATTATAGTGGTGTTGAGTAGTTTTTACTAAAGCTGTTGTAATGCAGAAACGCCGCGTGAAGGATAGGAGCAAGTTACCGAAGTAACGCGGATAGCCTGACAGCATAAAGGAAAGGAGCCGAATCACCAGTGCGATGATTTGGCTCCTTTTCTTTATGGTGGCACGCCCAAGTGATTTTGGAAGTTATTTCTTCTTCAAAATTTTGTATTGTTCGTAACAGCTACTTAATGCATCCATGATCTGAAGGTCATTCGCTGTTTTGATAAAGGCTTCGGAATAGCTACAGCGTCCTAATATTTCTCCAATTTCGTCTTGGGAAACTCCTAATAATAACGAAATGGTTTCTCTGTCGTATTTGGTTTCCAAAAGGTTTCTTACGGTGTCATCCTTTCGCATTTCCCTGAGTTTCTTGAGTTGCTGGGTTTTTTTGCTAAAGACATTATAAAGCAAGTCGGCGGGGTTGAATATGGAACCCAATACTTTTCCGAAGGCTTCCGGGGCGTATTGTCCCGCTTCGTATCCTTGTCCTAAACCTGAAATATTATAACGGAAATCTTCTTTTATCGGAATCAATTTCGAATCGATTTCTAGGTAACCTGTTAGATAGTAAGGACTTACAACTACTTCTTTTAGTGAGATTGCTTTTTGGGTAAGTTGTATGGTTGTTTTTTTGTTTTTGACCCAGTCATTGGTAACGCGTACACGCAAAGATTCGTAACCAAGAAGGGTTATGTGTAAGGTGTCGCTTTGGGTAACGGCGAGTTCAAAATTACCTTTGTCGTCGGTAGTGGTTCCCGTAACTTGATTGATGTTGATGATATTTACGTTAGCCAATGGGGAGCCGGTGTTGTCGCTGATAATGGTACCAGAGATTTTTGTTGGGGTTTCGGCAGTTTGGGCTACTGTACTTATTGAGGTAATTATAAATAAAAAAACTACAAAATATTTCATAAACAGGTTTAAAACTTTAAAAGTAGTAAAACGGGATTAAATATTTTGTAGTTCTTTTATAATTATAAGAAAATTAACAGTAGATATAAAAATTCAGATCAAAATTCAAAAATCTGCAGTCTAAAATCTAAAGTCTGAAATCTTTCTTAATCTCTTCTTGGTCTTCTTGGTCTTGATGAATCACCAAAGCCTTCAGAACGTCTTGGAGCTCTATCAGAAGAACCTTCTCTTCTTGGAGCAGAACTTCTTTCACCTCTTGAACTAGAAGAGTTTTCTCTTGGACCTCTTTCACTTCTGAAACCACCTTCACGTCCACCTTCGCGTCTTGGAGCAAAGCTTCCTTCTCTTCTTGGAGCTGAACTTCTTCCGCCAAAACCACCACCAGAATTTCTTCCGTTATGGTCGCGTCTTCCACCACCGTCATTTTTGGAGATTTCAACATTGATACGACGTCCTTCTAATTGTACGTTGTTCAATATATCCATTACTTTGTCAGTGTGTTCTGCATCTGTGTTGAAGAAAGAGAAACCTTCTTTTACATCTACTTTGAATACATCGTCACGACCAAGGTCTAAGGTTTCTTTTAGATAATCTTTTAATGTCATCCAGTCAAAATTGTCTCTTGAACCAATGTTTACAAAGTATCTTGTAGCGCCACCGTTGTTGTTTTCTCTAGGTTCTCTGTCGCCTCTTTCGCGTCTGTCTGAACCAGAAGATTGAGAAGAAAGGTCTCTGTTTTTCTTGTAGTAAGCAATAAAACGGTTGAATTCTACCGATACCATTTTCTTGATCAATTCTTCTTTTGACAAACCTTCCAATACATCATTGATCGCCGGTAAGTAGTTGTCAATTTCGTGATCTACTTCGGTATCTTTAATTTTATTGGCTAAGTGCAATAATTGGATTTCGCAGATTTCGATTCCAGATGGAATTGTTTTTTCTTCGAATTTTTGTTTGATGATTCTTTCGATAGAAGAAATCTTGCGCAATTCACTTTTGGTTACAATAACGATAGAAGTACCTAGTTTCCCAGCACGTCCTGTACGTCCAGAACGGTGATTGTACGTTTCGATTTCGTCTGGTAATTGGTAGTTTACTACGTGAGTTACATTGTCAACGTCGATTCCACGAGCGGCAACATCTGTAGCAACAAGCATTTGGATTTGACGACCTCTAAAAGATTTCATAACCCCGTCACGTTGCGCTTGGGACAAATCTCCGTGTAAGGCAGCAGCGTTGTATCCGTCTTCAATTAATTTTTCGGCAATTGCCTGAGTATCACGTTTTGTTCTACAAAAAACTACTGAGAAAATATCCGGATTGGCATCGGCTAAACGTTTCAATGCTTCGTAACGATCACGTGCATTTACTAAATAAAACTCGTGAGAAACCGTCGCCGATCCTGAGTTTTTAGTTCCAACGGTAATTTCTAATGGTTCTGACATGAATTGTTTTGCAATTCTGGCAACTTCAGCAGGCATTGTAGCTGAGAACAACCATGTGCTTTTTTCGTCTGGAGTATCTGATAAAATAGAGCAGATATCTTCATAAAATCCCATATTCAACATTTCGTCAGCCTCATCAAGAACACAATAATCTATGTTTTTAATGTTTACCAATCCTCTGTTAATCATGTCTTGCATTCTCCCCGGAGTAGCCACAATAATTTGTGCTCCTCTCTTTATTTCTCTAGCCTGTTCTGTTATACTAGCCCCGCCGTAAACTGCTACCACATTAATACCTTTTTCGTATTTAGAGTAGTTTTTAAGTTCGTTGGTAATCTGTAAACAAAGTTCGCGTGTTGGCGATAAAACTAATGCTTGTGTATTCCTGTTGTCGGCATCAATTTTTTGGATAAGTGGAAAACCGAAAGCTGCCGTTTTCCCTGTCCCTGTCTGAGCCAACGCAACCATATCTGTGTCTTTTTCCAATAATAGGGGAATCGCCTTTTCCTGTACCTCTGACGGATTTTCAAATCCTAGATCTAAAATCGCCTTCAGTAACGATTCATTCAATCCTAATTGTTCAAATTTATTCATATATGTTTTTAAAATTTGGTGCAAAATTACTCTTTATAATTCATAAAAACTAATGCTATTTTAAGAATTAGGTTTTTATTATGTTTTGAAAATCAGTTTATTACAAAACAATTTTAACTTTTTTAATTTTATTTTTGGTATTTTATGTGAAATTATGGCGAGTTTGAGAAGTTTTTGTTAAAAAACAGGTCTTAAAAACTGTGTTTAAGTTGGATAGATTTTAGTTGAAAATAATTTTAAGTTGCTGAAAATGTTTTTCATCTCTTTTTTGGACCATTTTGTCTTTATTTTATCATTTATTTAAGAATGATATTTGCAAAATGCTCCCAAGATTCGATATTGATTTATTAATTTTGCTTAAAAATTATTAAGATTATGCAAGCAGCCTCTTTTTCGGGTTTTATAGAAATGGTATTCTTTATGATAGCCTTCTATTATATTTTTAAATTTTTGGCTCGATTGTTTTTGCCTTTATTAGTAAAAAAGGTAGTGGAAAAAGCTGGGCAAAATTTTCAGCAACAGCAGCAACAATACCAACAGCAAACCTCTTGGAGAAAAACAACCAGTAATGACGAAATCATAATTGATACCGCAAATAGTAAAAATCCCCGCGAAACCAAAAAAGTGGGAGACTATGTAGATTATGAAGAGATTGAATAATATTTAAGATTTTTGATTTGTGATTAACGATTTTAGATTTCTGATTTTTGATTTTGTGTTTCAAAAGAAAAAATTAATGCTATTGCTTAATCTAAAATCATTAATATTGTTTATTAAAAATCACTGTCGAACATTCGGTGCTCAAATCTGAAATCTAAAATCGTTAATCAAAAATCTAAAATCATTATTATTTAGAGTTTTAGTCTGAAATCATAAAACATTAATCAAAAATCAAAAATATTGATGAAGCAACTTCAAAAGTTCTTTCCGCACGCATTGGCTATACTTGGATTTGTCCTTGTTTCTACACTTTATTTCTTTCCAGTTTTGCAGGGAAAACAAATTTTTCAATCGGATATTGCCCAATATACGGGAATGGCCAAAGAGCAAAATGATTTTAGAGCAACTCACCACGAGGAGCCATATTGGACAAATTCGGCTTTTGGAGGAATGCCAACCTATCAGTTAGGAGCAAAGTATCCACACGATTATGTTGGTGCCATCGATGATGTTTTACGTTTTTTACCACGTCCGGCGGATTATCTATTCCTATATTTTCTAAGTTTTTATGTTTTGATGCTGGTTTTAAAAACCGATCCGCTTAAAGCCTTTTTTGGAGCTGTGGCCTTTGGTTTTTCAACCTATTTAATTATAATATTAGGAGTTGGACATAATGCCAAGGCGCATGCTATTGCTTATATGCCAATGGTTGTTGCCGGTTTTATAATGGTTTTTCAGCGGAGATATATTGTGGGTGGTTTGCTCACGATGTTTGCCGTGGCATTGGAGGTCAATGCAAATCACTTTCAGATGACCTTTTATTTATTGATATTGCTCTTGATTCTTTCCGGTTATTTTATTTATGAAGGAATAAAATCCAAAGAATACAAAGCTTTATTATGTTCCATCGGGACACTCGTTGGGGTAGGAATTATTGCTATTGGTACTAATGCGACCAATTTGTTGGCAACAGTGGAGTATGCTAAATACAGTACTCGTGGTACGAGCGATTTGAGTTTTAATCCCGATGGGTCTAAAAAAACAACCAATTTAGGAATGACCTATGATTATATAACGGAATATAGTTATGGTATCGCCGAAAGTTTCAATCTTATTGCGCCTCGATTATTTGGTGGTTCCAATAATGAAAAAATTGGAACAGACAGTAGTATGTATGAGTTCATGATATCACAAGGTGTGCCAGAATCGCAAGCTGCTGATTCTGTGACTGCAATGCCAACCTATTGGGGAGATCAGCCTATCGTGTCGGCACCTGCTTATATAGGAGCTGTAGTTTTCTTTTTGGGAATTTTGGCTTTATTTATTGATGAGAGAAAAATAAAATACGCATTCCTTGGGGGAGCAATTCTGACATTAATGTTGTCTTGGGGGAAAAACTTTCCGGCGCTGACTAATTTTTGCATTGACCATATCCCAATGTACAATAAGTTTAGAGCGGTTTCCTCTATTCAGGTTATTTTGGAATTGTGTTTTCCTGTGTTGGCAATTATGGGCTTGCAATCTTTTTTCAAATTGGAAAAAGAAAAACAATTAAAACCATTGTTGCAATCGGGAGCTGTAGGTTTAGGATTGATTATCGTTTTGTTTTTATGCAAAAGTATGTTCAATTTTTCGGGAGCGAGTGACAGTTATCTGATACAAAGTTACGGGCCAAGTTTTGTTGATGCGCTTAAAGCTGATAGAAAATCATTGTACAGTGCCGATTTATTGCGTTCTGGATTTTTTATTCTTATTTCAGCTGGGACTTTGTGGTTGTTTATCAAAAATAGAATTGCCCAAAATACTGCTATTATTCTGGTTGGTTTATTTATGGTTTCCGATTTGTTTTTTGTTGATAAAAATTATGTATCCAACAAAGATTTTATAAGCGCCAGAGAAGTTGAAGTGCCTTTTCAGGAAACACCTGCGGATGCCAAAATTCTTGAAGATCCAACTAATTACCGTGTGTTTGACATTCAGGGATTGATGCAGGCCAGAACATCTTATTTCCATAAAGCGATTGGTGGTTATAGCGCTGTAAAACCGCAAAGAATGCAACAGTTGTTTGATTATCAGATTGCCAAAAATAATTTGGAAATTCTGAATATGCTGAATGTTAAATATGTGATTCAAACCGATAAAGAAGGTAAAGAATACCCAATTATCAATCCTGATCATAATGGAAATGCTTGGTTTGTGGATCAGGTTTTGCCTGTGAATAATTCTGATGGTGAGATGAAAGCATTGGATAAATTCAATTCCAAAAAAGTGGCTGTAATCAATGTTAATGATTTTTCTGAAATTAAGAATAAGGCTTTCGCCAAAGACAGTTCTGCCACAATAACTTTGGATTCCTACTTGCCAAATGATTTGAAATACACATCAAATAATTCAAAAGAAGGTTTGGCAGTTTTCTCTGAGATGTATTACGAAAAAGGTTGGAAAGCTTTAATAGACGGAAGAGAAACTTCAATCATAAGAGCCGATTATGCTTTGAGAGCAATAGCGGTTCCACCAGGAAAACATTCAATAGAATTCAAATTTGAGCCTCAGGTTGTAAAAACGGGAAGCACCATCACGCTTGTTAGTTGTGTTGGGATGTTGTTTTTATTGGTAGGGGGAATTTACTTTGAGAGAAAGAAACAAGTGGGTGACAAACGATAAGTTTTGGAAGTATTATTTTGTAACTTTGTTTATGTTTTTTTGTAAATATAAAGAGAAAGTAATGAAAAAAAGTATTTTAAATCACGGTTCTCCTGAAGTTTTAGAAGCGAAAAGAATAGCCGAAATTAAGTCACTTTCTTATGTTGAGAGATTAGAGCGATTATTCGCAATTATTGAGGTTTCCTATATGATGAGAAATGTTGCCAAAACTCAAAACAATAAAAAATGAACCAGCAAATAATTGATATTTGGAAATATTTTTTTCAATATAATGTCAAATACATTACAGTTGGTGGTTTTGCAGTAAATTTATACGGATATAATAGAAATACAGGAGATATTGATATTTATATTGAAGATAGTGCCGAAAATAGAATTAATCTCAGGAATGCTTTTGTTGAAATTGGTTTAGGAGATTTTGAATCTATTGAAACAATGCAATTTATTCCCGGGTGGACGGATTTTACTTTGGATTATGGGTTGAGATTAGATATTATGTCTAGTGTGAAAGGTTTGGAAGACAAACCATTTCAGGAGTTATTCGATGCTGCTAAAATTGTTATGGTTGGTGATGTTCCTGTAAAATTTATTGATTACGATAATTTGATTATTGCAAAGAGAGCGACAAACAGACCAAAGGATATTTTGGACATCGAAGAACTCGAAAGATTGAATAATGAAAATACATAATTTTAAAAATGAATTTAGGATTGTAGGTTTTGAAATTGTTTTTTGTAGAAAAAAAATTAATTTGAATGCCTTTGGTAGTAACATTTTTAAACAATCCTAATTCATAAAATAGTTTTGAATACAAAAAAAATCCTAATCATAACTTATTATTGGCCGCCGGCAGGAGGACCAGGTGTTCAGCGTTGGCTGAAGTTTGTCAAATATTTACCGGATTTTGATATTCAGCCAATAGTTTATATTCCTGAGAATCCAACCTATCCGATAGTTGATGCAAATTTAGTAGAGGAAGTTTCGGATAAGGCAATTATTTTAAAAAATAAAATATTCGAACCCTATCAACTGGCTTCTGTTTTTTCTAAAAATAAAACCAAAAAAATCAGTTCGGGGATTATTCCAAATAAAAAGAAACAAACCTTTCTGGAAAAAGTATTATTATGGATTCGTGGTAACTTGTTTATTCCAGATGCCAGAGTTTATTGGGTAAAACCATCTGTCGCTTATTTGGAAAAATACATAAAAGAAAATAATATTGATACGATAATCACTTCCGGGCCGCCACATAGTTTGCATTTGATTGGGTTGGTTTTAAAACAAAAATTGAAAGTAACTTGGTTTGCTGATTTTCGTGATCCTTGGACAACAATAGGTTATCATAAATCATTACGGTTATCTACCAGAGCTGAAAGAAAACATAAATCACTTGAATATCGTGTTTTGAACACTGCCGATCAAGTTATTGTTACCAGTAAAACCACCAAGACTGAATTTGAGGAAATCACGAATAGACCAATAACCGTTATTACCAATGGTTATGATATGGAACCGGCAACAAAAATTGCTTTGGATTCCAAATTCAGTCTCGCCCATATCGGTTCGTTCCTTTCTGAAAGAAATCCGGCTATATTATGGGAATCTTTATCGGAACTTTTAAATGAAATTCCTGATTTTAAGTCTCATTTGGAACTAAAATTAATTGGTGCTGTCAGTCAGGAAGTTTTGGATGCTATTTCGAAGTTTAGTTTGGATTCTTATCTTAATAATCTTGGCTATGTTTCTCATTCTGAAGCGGTGGCGCATCAACGAAATTCTCAGGTTTTGTTGCTCATCGAAATAAATTCGGAAGAAACAAAAAGTATAATTCCTGGAAAATTATTTGAATATATGGTTTCTAATCGCCCAATAATTGCCATTGGCCCAAAAAACTCTGATTTTTCCGAAATCATTACTGAAACGAATACAGGTGTATTTTTTGAATATTCGGAGAAAGAAAAATTAAAAAACACCATCTTATCGTATTATAATCAGTTTTTGGAAGGGAAATTACAATCTTATGCAGTAGGTTTGCAAAAATATTCTAGAAGGAATCTGACCAAAGATTTGGCACATTTAATTAATTCAAAAATTTAAGGTATTTCACTTTAAACTTTTTAAACCTTAAACTTTATTAATGGGCATAGTATTAAACCAGTCGTTTAAAAACACAATAATTACCTATATCGGTTTTGGAATTGGAGGAATAAGTACACTATTTTTATTTCCTCCTATTTTAGGGAAAACATTTTATGGATTGTCTAATTATATTTTGTCTTGTGCCAATGTGATAATGCCTTTGTTTGCCATTGGCATGCAAAACACTCTGGTAAAGTTTTATTCCCAGTGTAAATCAGAGAAAGAGCGAAATGAGTTTTTATCCTTTACAGTATTATTTCCTATTTTATTAATCGTTCTGATTATCTTGATTGGTTTGTGTTTTTATGATGAGATTTCCTTTTTTGTAACCAAAAAGAATCCTATTGTAAAAGATTTTATCTGGCTTATTCCTGTCATTGGAATCTGTATGGCTTATTTTGAAATTTTTTATGCCTGGGCCAGAGTTCACATGTATTCAGTATTTGGTAATTTCATTAAAGAAGTAGGGTTGCGGTTGTTTTCGTTAATTGCTCTTTTTGGGATTTACTTTAAATGGATTACGGCAGTTGATTTTATTTATTTGACTGCTGGAATTTACCTTGTTGCATTTTTGGTAACAATGTTTTATGCCTTTCGAATCAAAAAACCAGTTTTCCAGTTTACAATACCTCATAATGTTAAGTCAATTTTGGAGTATACATCCTATATTATTTTGTCGGGCAGTGTCGCAAATTTGCTTTTGGATGGAGATAAAATAATGCTGAATCAGTATATGAAGATTGAGAACATTGCATTTTATTCTGTTGCGACCTACATCGCATTGGTGATTTCGGTGCCAAGCCGTGCGATGCACCAAATTGTTTATCCAATCACAGCAAAATTGATGCATGATAATAAACACGATGAGTTAAATGATTTGTATAAAAAAACGTCAATTAATTTGCAGATAGTTGGTGGGTTTGTGATGCTTTGTATTTTCGTTAATATCGACCAGTTATACGAAATGATGCCTGCTGAATATCGTGGGGGAATTGTGGTGGTTTTTATGATCGGGTTGTCCAAATACTTTGATTTAATATTGGGCAATAATAACGCTATTATTTTTAACTCAAAATATTATCGTGCCGTTTTGTTCCTTGGAGTTGGTTTAGTGATTTTGACAGTGATTCTGAATATGATTTTTATTCCTTTATTGGGGATAATTGGTTCTGCAATTGCCACTTTATTGTCAATTACTTGTTATAGTATAGCCAAATTGCTTTTTGTTGTAAAACGCATGCATTTGTACCCATTTACAAAAGAAACGTTGCATTCTATTGCGATTACTTTTGTTGTGTTTTTAATGTTTTATTTTTGGAAATTTCCAGTGAATCCTATTATCGGTATTTGTCTAAAATCAATTTTAGTTACTATTGTTTATGTAATTGTTAATTATAAGTTTGTCGTTTCTCCTGAAATTAATCAAACTTTGGATAAAGTTCTTTTTAAGTTAAAGAGTAGTAAATAGTTTTGGTTCTGTTGATCAGAGACTTGAGTTTTTTTCTTAAAATAAATTTTCAAATTTTCGAGTTAGTTTTTTTATATTTGAGGAGTATGGTTTTAATGAGGTATGAATATTGCAGGCATTTTTAATGAATTAATGGAAAAACATTCGAACATGATAAAATTTAAAACTCTATTATTACAGCTGTTTCTAGGATGTTCTTTTTTAGTGTTTTCAAAGTCCCAAACGAATGGAAATGCCAATGTTGGAGAAAATCAAGCTGAAAGCGGGGTTTTTTATCAAAAAAATGATAATTCAAAAGGATATCCTGTAGATCCGTTTGATGATACTTTGTTCCTTGTTTATAATAGAATTGGTGTCTTTAGTGCCGAAAGTCGTGCTCAAGCCATAACAAAAAGAATTGAAATGCTTTCTAAAGATCCTCTTTTTAGAAAAGATTCTTTGCGAATATGCAAATCAGATTTTGGTTTAGAAATTGTTTATAACACTGATTTTGTTGTCATGTCAGTTACTGATTCTGATGGAAAAAAAATGGGAAATACTAATTTTGAGTTGGCCCAAAAAAATCTTGCTATTATTCAGAAGGCAGTACTTTTTCATAAAGAAAATAATTTGGTAACCAATTGGATAAAAAGTTTAGGAATCCTATTCTTGGTTCTTATGGGAGTCTTTGTAATAGTATTTTCTTTCCAAAAACGATTCAAAAAACTTTAATTTTATCGCAACGTTATTTAGGATTGAATCGTTTTCGAAAGAAAATTGCTATATTTTCTTTGTTTAAAAATCATTTCAACGACTATTTTTACTTTTTCCTGTTATGTTTGTTGTTAATTGATTGATAATAAATAACTTAGCCTAGTTGCTTTTAAATATCACTAAAAGTGGGTATTGTAGGTTTCTTATTTGTCGGTTAATTTTGTGTATTCTCAAAGATCTGTCTAATGCTTATCTGAATTAATATACAAAAGATGAAAAGCCATTTAATTAATCAGGAAAAATTAAATCTGTTTACAAAAATTATTTCAAAAAAAATTAATAACGGATTTGTAGTTGTAGAACGTAATGATAAATTACCTTTTACCATTTTATACAAGGAAGGAAGAAAAATAAATCACGGTCTCAATTTTTTTGCTTTTTGTGCTACACTCGGAATGTGGTCTTTGCCTTGGTTATACCTGACAAGGGTTGTTGCCAAAGACAAGAAGGTGATGATTGCAATTGATGAAGATGGAAATATTTTTGAAGAAAACTGTTATTTAGGTTAAATCACAATTTTGTTATGCAAATACTATTACAATAGATTGCCACAGATTGGCTTGACGGAACTTAGTTTCAAAAAATAGATTGAATTAGTAAATAATCTGTAAATCTGTGGCAAATTTTTAAGAATTTTGATTCTGTATCAATTTGGTACTTTTACAGACGGACATAAAAAAAAGCTATCACAGATTAATTGTGATGGCTTTTTTATTGTTAAGAAAAATTTGAATATCTATAGCTTTTCTTTCAGGTATTTTGCCGTGATTGATTTTTTATTTTTCACGATATCTTCGGGAGTTCCTACAGCAAGTAACAGACCTCCATTTTCGCCTCCTTCGGGACCCAAATCGATAACCCAATCTGCACATTTTATTAAATCAAGATTGTGTTCTATAACAAGAATCGAATGTCCTTTTTCGATTAAAGCATCAAAGGAAGCCATTAGTTTTTTGATGTCATGAAAATGCAATCCTGTTGTAGGCTCGTCAAAAACAAAAAGAGCTTTTTCTTTAATGGTTCCTTTTACCAAAAATGAAGCCAGTTTGATACGTTGCGCTTCCCCTCCGGAAAGTGTTGATGAGGATTGTCCCAATTGTACATAACCTAAGCCTACATCTTGTAAAGGTTGCAGTTTTTGGATAACTTTAGTTTGTTTGTTTTTTTCAAAGAAAGCAATAGAATCATCGATCGTCATTGTTAGGATGTCATTAATGTTCTTTCCGTCAAAAGTTACTTCCAGTATTTCTTTCTTGAAACGCTTTCCGTTACAGGTTTCGCAAGGCAGTTGCACATCGGCCATGAAAACCATTTCGACATTTATCGATCCTTCGCCTTTGCAGGTTTCGCATCTTCCACCATCAACATTAAAAGAGAAATGCTTGGCTTGGTAACCTCTTACTTTAGAAAGTTTTTCTTTGGCATACAACTCTCGAATATCATCATAAGCTTTGATGTAAGTTACTGGATTGGAACGGGAACTTCTACCAATAGGGTTTTGATCTACATATTCGATGTGTTTTATTTGTGAAAAAGAACCTGAAAGCTCACTGAATTGTCCCGCTTTTTCTCCTGCATTATCCAGTTTTTTCTGCATGGCAGGGAAGAGGATTTTTTTGACAAGCGTACTTTTTCCACTACCGGAAACTCCTGTGATAACGGTTAAAACATCTAATGGGAAAGTAACATCGATATTTTGTAAATTGTTTTCTCTAGCTCCTTTTATTTCGATAAAATTTTTAAAAGGGCGTCGTTTTTTTGGAACAGAAATTTCTAAATCACCATTGAGATATTGAGCCGTGAGCGAAGTCGAACGAAGGATTTCGTCATAAGTGCCCTGAGCCACCAAATTCCCTCCAAAGGTTCCTGCTTCTGGCCCTATGTCGATAATCATATCGGCAGCTTTCATAATGTCTTCGTCGTGTTCTACAACGATTACAGTATTGCCTAGGTCACGGAGAGATAATAAAACATTTATCAGGCGTTCTGTGTCTTTTGGGTGCAAACCAATGCTAGGTTCATCCAGAATGTACATAGACCCCACAAGGCTACTTCCTAATGAGGTAGCCAAATTAATACGTTGTGATTCTCCACCCGAAAGCGTTGACGAATTTCGGTTTAGAGTCAAATAATTTAAACCAACTTCGGTAAGGAAAGAAAGTCTATTGTTAATTTCGATTAATAATCGTTTGGCGATTTGTTTTTCGTATTCGTTCAGGTCAATGTTTTTGAAAAAATCAACTAAATGTTTGATGGGCAAATCCACCAAATCTGATACTGTTTTACCATTGATTTTTACATACGAGGCTTCAATTCGTAATCGTTTCCCTTTGCAGACATGGCATTTGGTTTTGCCTCTGTAACGGGAAAGCATTACTCTGTTCTGAATCTTGTAATTTTTTTCTTCTAGTTCTTTGAAAAAGTCATTCAACCCCTGAAAATATTTATTTCCGGTCCAAATCAGGTCTTTTTGTTCATCTGTCAGTTGAAAAAAAGGCTTGTGAATCGGGAAATCAAATTTATAGGCATGATTTACCAATTCGTCCCGAAACCAACTCATGCTTTCACCGCGCCAAGGAAATATCGCATTTTCAAAAACAGAAAGAGAGGTATTGGGAACGACCAAATCGGCATCAATTCCTATGGTATTTCCGTAACCTTCACAAACCGGACAAGCGCCATAAGGGTTGTTGAAACTGAATAAGTGAACATTGGGTTCCAGAAAAGTGATGTCGTCCAATTCGAAATTATTCGAAAACGAAAGCTTGGTATCCGAGTTTAGTTCCTGCAAATAACAAATTCCTTTTCCTTCAAAAAAAGCGGTTTGCACAGCATCAGATAATCGGTTGTAAAATTCCTCTTCGTCTTTTACCACGATTCGGTCTATGATGAGTAAAATATCTTTATGGTCTAACGAATGTTGTTCGGCTGGTGTAAAATCATCGAGACGAACCATTTCATTATTTACCAAAATCCTTGCAAATCCTTGTTGCAAAAGTACTTTTAGTTTTTCTTCCAGCTGTCTTCCTTCTTCTAGATGAATAGGAGCAAGGAGTAACCATTTGCTGTTTGGTTCAAAATTTTTGACTTCATTGACAACATCAGTAACAGTTTGTTTTTTTACTTCCCTTCCGGAAATAGGGGAATACGTTCTTCCAATTCTCGCATACAATAATTTGATGTAATCGTATATTTCTGTAGAAGTTCCTACAGTTGAACGGGCATTGGTGGTGTTTACTTTTTGCTCAATTGCAATGGCCGGGGCAATTCCTTTGATATATTCTACTTTTGGTTTATCCAATCTCCCCAGGAATTGTCTGGCATAGGAAGATAAACTTTCTACATAACGACGCTGTCCTTCGGCATACAAAGTGTCAAAAGCCAAACTGGATTTACCAGAGCCTGAAAGTCCTGTGATTACAACAAGTTTGTTTCTTGGAATTGCAACGTCTACATTTTTTAAGTTGTGAACCTGCGCACCTTTTATGATTATGTTTTTCTTTGGGTCGAGTTTAGAAATATCAATCGGCATACTGAAAATGAATTTCCACAAAAGTACTCAATTTTAATGTGAGATTGTGGAAAGAATTATAACCAAAACTTGTTTTTTGGGACACTTTTTTCAGATTTTTACTTGTTTTGCACTTAATTATGTTAATTGAATTTTATATCGAATTATTTTAAGCAATTAGCATGTATTATTTTGTATTACAGTATGTTGTGTTTTGGTTTTTTGTTAAAAAAAAATTTTTAATTATTGAAAAAAACTAAAAAAAATGATAATTATCATATTTTTTTTTGCTACTTTTAATAATTATTTGTTAAGTTTGGCAAATAATTAACTTAATACTCCCATAAGCCTATAGCAAAGAATTACTTTTTAGAACATATCCCCAAAAACTAACTAAATCTAAAAAGACGTTGCTATGGTAAGTTTACAAAAATCAGATGCTTTATTGGTGAAGGACTATATGTCTGGAGACGAAAGCGCTTTGGCTGTGCTAATAAAAAGGCACGAATCCAAGGTTTATGGATTCATTTACTCTAAAGTGGCCGATAGAGAGATTTCAAATGATATCTTTCAGGACACATTTATTAAAGTTATCAAAACTTTAAAAACGAATTCTTATAATGAAGAAGGTAAATTTTTGCCTTGGATAATGAGAATTGCTCACAATTTAATTATCGATTTTTATAGAAAATCCAAAAAGATGCCACTCTTTAGAGAAACCGAAGATTTTTCTATTTTTTCTATAATGTCCGATGATTCTCTTACTATTGAAAACAGAATTATTGCCGATCAAGTCGAAGTTGATATTCGTAGATTGGTAGAGGAACTTCCAACAGATCAAAAAGAGGTTTTGATTATGCGCATGTACCAAGACATGAGTTTCAAAGAAATCTCCGAAACTACTGGCGTGAGTATTAATACGGCATTGGGAAGAATGCGTTATGCTATATTGAATTTGAGAAAAATTATTGAAAAACATCAAATCGTATTAACAAATTGACAATAAAGGGATAATTCTTCCGTTATAGTATTAAATAAAATTTATACTTCATATGGAAAAGAATTACTCTAAATCATTGAAAACTTCTAAAAGGATGAAACCTGATAAAGAAGTAGTGTCTTTATTGTTGAATTACTCTAAAGCTTTGAAAATTGTAAAAATAGATGGTAGACTTTTCGAAGTTATAGCCAATTAATCAGATCTTTTTAGAAGATTTTTTACTTTTTTTATATAAATCAAATGACAAATTTCACTACTGTATTTTAGAATAGTAGTGAAATTTGTTATTTATTGGTGTTTTACTTTTTTGAAAATTCGCTCAAGACAGATTTTCTGCCAATGGTTCTGGTGATGATATCTTTTTCCAAATTCCAACCTCGGGCCGGCGAATATTCACGTCCATACCAAATAATCTGAAGATGCAAATCATTCCATAATTCTTCTGGAAAAATACGTTTGGCGTCTTTTTCGGTTTGCACTACATTTTTGCCGTTGGTCAGATTCCATCGATACATTAATCTATGAATATGAGTGTCGACAGGGAAAGCGGGAACTCCAAACGCTTGAGACATCACCACACTGGCCGTTTTATGTCCTACAGCAGGTAATTCTTCTAGGGCTTCAAAACTTTGAGGCACTATTCCATTGTGTTTTTCAATCAAAATTTTGGATAATCCATGAATCCCTTTTGATTTCATAGGCGACAAACCACAAGGACGAATGATTTCCTTAATTTCTTCCACCGACATTTTTATCATATCATACGGATTATCCGCTTTTGCAAAAAGCAAAGGTGTGATTTGATTCACACGGACATCTGTACATTGCGCCGAAAGCAGAACTGCAATCAGTAAAGTATACGGGTCTTTATGGTCTAAGGGAATAGGGATAGTAGGGTACAATTCGTTCAACGTGTTGATAACAAATGTTACGCGTTCCTGTTTGGTCATTTTTTTTTGAGTTGCTGAGTTACTAAGTTACAAAGTTGCAGAGTTGCAAAGTTACTAAGTTTTTTTTGAGACTCTAAGTTTTTGAGTTCCTAAGTTACGTCATATCTAATAATCTAATAATCTAAAAATCTAAGAAACTTAGTAACTTAGCGACTTAGTAACTTGGTAACTTTAAAAAAATGACTACAATAAAAATTGGAGATAAAGCACCTCAATTTTCTGGTGTTGATCAAAACGGAAAAACGCATCAATTGGCTGATTATAAAGGTGAAAAACTGGTGGTTTTCTTTTATCCAAAAGCCTCTACACCGGGCTGTACAACTGAAGCCTGTGATTTAAGGGATAATTTTGAACGTTTTCGGGCTAATAATTATGCGCTATTGGGTGTAAGTGCCGACAGTGCCAAAGCGCAGGCAAAGTTTAGTGATAAATACGATTTGCCTTTTCCTTTATTGGCCGATGAAGATAAGTCTGTTATTAATGTCTTTGGTGTTTGGGGGCCAAAAAAGTTTATGGGAAGGGAATACGACGGAATTCACAGAACTACTTTTGTGATTGACGAAAACGGAATTATCGAGGATGTTATTACTGCCGTAAAGACCAAAGTACATGCAGAGCAAATATTAGGGAGTAAGTAGGTGTAATGTTTTTATGAATGAAAATATTCTTGTGTTTACTGAGCTTGAATAGGTCGCGTGAGTGATGGGAGTAAGTTACCGAAGTAACGCGGACAGCACGACCCCGTTGTGCAAAGGGGCGTATATATTCAACAGTTGATTGGCCCCTTTGTGCAACGGGGGCACGCCCAAATGATGGATAAATGGAATCGGTTTTTTTAATAGAAAAATCCAGGAAAAACAGTATATCTTTCCTGGATTTTTTATAAAATTTGAAACTTTATAACTTAATTTTTTGTTTCCAAAATCGTATCGGTATGATAGCCAAAAAGATGTTTTTCCTTAATGATTTCGGGTACTCCTGGAGGTAGCATTTGTTCCCAGCCTGGTTTTCCTGCACCAATCATTTTTAATACTTCGCGGGAGAATACTTCTAATATTTCGGGGTTGTAGTTTTCAATATCGACCACTTTTCCGTTGAATTTGAAGAATTTATACAATTCTTTCATTCTTGGATGTACTTTCAGATTTTTGGAATTTATGATTTCTCCGTCTTCGCCCAGCATTGGATATAGGAATACTTTCATGTCGCGATAGAATAGTTTTCCAAAGGCTTCGAGAATTCCACCGCTTAAATGTCGGTAGTATTTCTCGTCAAAAATATCTACTAAGTTGTTAACTCCCATGGCGAGTCCCATTCTGGCTTTGGTATAATTGGAGAAATATTCTACCACTTTGTAATATTCTTGAAAATTGGATATCATTACTGTTTGTCCCAGAGAACAAAGTAATTCGGCACGATCCATAAAATCTCTTTCGTCAATTTCACCATCAGAACGTAAATTGGATAATGTGATTTCAAAAACGACCAAGGTGTTGTCTTTTTCTACTTTGTTTTCTTCCAAAAACATTTTTAAAGACTCTTTGTACATATCCATATTTACCTTGGTAACCGGGCGGAAACTTCCTCTAAAAGCGAGAATGTTTTTTTTGTAAAGTACGGCTGCCGGAAGGATGTTTTTGCCTTGAGGATTGAACATCACCGCATCTGTCATTCCGTTTTTAACCAATTGTAAACTCATTAATCGGTTGTCGACTTCGGCAAATCTAGGGCCGGAGAAATTGATGGTGTCGATCTCTAGTTGGTCTTTGTCTAGGTGATCATATAAATAACGAAGCAATTTTTTTGGGTCATTGTATTTATAGAAAGCGCTATAAATTAGGTTTACTCCCAATACTCCTAATGTTTCTTGTTGTAATCTGGAATCGGTTTCTTTGAAACGGATGTGGATTATGATTTCGTTGTAATCTTCGGATGGATCGAGTTGGTATCGAATTCCTACCCAGCCATGCCCTTTAAATTGTTTGGCAAAATCTATCGTTGCGACTGTATTGGCGTAACTAAAAAACATTTTGTTGGGATGTTTTGTTCTGCTCAATCGCTCTTCTATCAATTCGACTTCAAAAGCGAGCATTTTTTTGAGTCGGCTTTCGGTTACATAACGGCCGTCTGACTCAATTCCATAAACGGCATCACTAAAGTCTTTGTCGTATGCTGACATAGCTTTTGCGATAGTTCCGGATGATCCACCTGATCTAAAAAAATGTCTCACTGTTTCTTGACCAGCCCCAATTTCAGCAAAAGTTCCGTAAATATTTTCATTTAAATTAATGCGAAGTGCCTTGTCCTTTAGAGAAGGAATTTGTTCAATGACTTTGTCTCCTTTTAATTTTATCTTTTTAGGTTCCATTTTTTTGGGTTTATATTGGGCGATTATGTTACAAAGTTAACTATTTAGGCATTTAATGAAAGAGAAATTAATCCTATTTTTGTAAAAAAAGAAAGCAATTGAAAGTATATTTTTTAGGTACAGGAACGTCACAGGGAATTCCAATTATTGGGAGCGATCATGAAGTATGCAAAAGCATTGATTTTAAGGATAAAAGGCTTCGGGTTTCGGCTTGGATCACTTGGGAAGGTTACTCGTACGTTATCGATTGCGGACCTGATTTCAGACAGCAAATGCTGGCTTCCAATTGCAGGAAGATAGACGGCATACTTTTTACCCACGAACATGCCGATCATACTGCTGGTTTGGACGATATTCGTCCTTTCAATTACAGGCAGGGTGATATTCCTATTTATGCACATAAAAGGGTACTTGTCGATATAAAAAAACGATTTGAATACATATTTGAAACCGAAAATAAATATCCCGGTTCCCCTTCGGTAAAAGCTATTGAGATATTTGACAATGTTCCTTTTTCAGTAGGAAATAAAATGGCTATTCCGATAACGGTAATGCACGGGAAACTTCAGGTTTTTGGATTTAGAATAGATGATTTTGCTTATCTGACTGATGTGAAAACAATTGCAGAAAGTGAAATGGAAAAACTAAAAGGGCTCAAAGTGTTGGTTGTAAACGCCTTGAGGGAAGAACTTCATGATACTCATTTTAATTTGCAGGAAGCTCTTGATTTTATAGCTTTGCTGAAGCCTGAGAAAGCTTATCTTACTCATATTAGCCATATGCTCGGTTTTCATGAAGTGGTTCAAAAAAAGCTCCCAGATAATGTTTTTCTGGCCTATGATAATTTAGAAATTACACTATAATTTTATTTAATAAATGAAATCGCCATGATTCCAAAATAAAAATAATCAGAAAGAATGGCGATACCATGTTCCTTTAAAAATTCAAATATTATATACGCATGAAAAAATCTTTACTTCTTTACGCCTTAATTCTTTCCTTGGTTTTTAATGTTTACACGTATATGTACTTGAGCAAGGAAGTGACTTTTGAACAGGAAAAAAATAAAAAAACAGCAACCAAATTAAGAGACAGTTTACAGTTGGTTACTAATAAACTGTCCGATGCGGATTATTTTTCATTAGAAAAAAATGAGAATGCTCAAAATTATTTTGTATCGGCCAAGTCTGAAAAAATCAGGAATTATGTGGCTTTGGTTCCTTATGTGACCGAAAAATTAATGGATTTGAATGCCAATCCAAAAGGAAATCCTTATACTGGTCAGGTGCAATTGGGCGCGAATAAATTCTCAATCAATAAAGTAAAAGTGTTGAATCACCGTTGGATAATTGCTGATTACAGCGACGGAGAATATTGGGGTGAAGTATTGTTGAAATATTTCATCAACGACGATGAAAGCGTTTCTTTTGAAATAATACAGTCTGTTATTTACCAAAAGTAGAGACGTTGCATTGCAACGTCTCATATTTTTTTGTAACGGAAAATTATTCATTGCTGGAGACGTTGCATTGCAACGTCTCTACGCGGATAATTAATTCTCAACTAGCCAATTTTTGAAATCATAGAAGTTTTGTGGTGCAACACCGTGCCCAACAGGGTATTCTTTGTAAGTAGTGTTAACCCCTAATTTTTCTAAAATTCCAGGTGTTTTTCTTGCCCAATCTACAGGGATTACCTGATCGACTGTTCCGTGGGAAGCAAAGATTTTCAGTTTACTTAAGTTGTTTTTTAAATAATCTTCGGTTACGATTTCCAAATTAAGATATCCGCTCATAGCGACTACTTTATTCACTTTTTCAGGATAAGAAAGCGCGACGGAATAGCTTAAAATCGACCCTTGGCTGAAACCAATTAAATTTACATCATTGGCGTCTATAGGATAATTGGCGACCAATTCGTCTATGAAATCAGCAATTACATCTCTCGAAATTCGTGCTTGGTTGTTGTCAGAAAATTTGTTTTGATCGGCATCAAAATTAATGGCATACCAAGCGTAGCTTCCATATTGCAAATCGTAAGGAGCACGTGCAGAGATTATATAATACTCACCCGGCAATTCGGATGCAAACGAAAATAAATCGGCTTCGTTACTTCCATAACCGTGAAGTAATAGCAATAATGGATTTTTATCGAGAATCACTTTGGGTTCTCTTATTTTATATTCTAATGAAAGATTCATAGTAAGTGTTTGGTTTTTTTTAGTATTGACATCTGAAATCAAAAATCGTTAATCAGAAATCAAAAATCAGGAGATACTTTTAAGCCATTTTTGGAAATACTCTCCAAGTAGCGGAACCGGTTTTGTTTCTCCTTTTATGGCACTGAATATTCCGTAAGCCCATAAAATAGAAACGAAAATCCACATAGGGGCAGAAATCATCAGGCTGTCAAAATTGCTAATGATTAATCCCAAAGAAAAAAAAGTGATTGTAAGTCCGAGTCCTTGACGGATATGAAAAGAAGCGAATTCATTTTTGTCTTCTCCGCTATTCATTGACATGGCTATAAATACGCCAATTCCCAAAATGTAGCTTGTAATGGCCGCTGTTTTTCCAGCTTCGACTGTGTTGTTCATTATTATTTGTTATCCTAAGATTAATTTTCCTTGGTTCAAAATTCCATACGCTTTCCCTTTTAAGGCAGTGCCCAGAAATGCTGAATTTTTGGATTTTGAAAGAATGTTCTCTTTTGTGAAAATGCTATCACCTTCCGGTGTAAAAAACGTGATATTTGCAATTTCACCTTCATTGATACTCTGTTGCGGAATGCTGAAAATAGAATTTCCGGCTGTGAATTTTTCAATTATGGTTTCCAATGGAAGAACGGTCATCAATGCTCCAAAAGCACTTTCGAGACCAATAGTTCCGTTTTTGGCCAAATCAAATTCCATTTTTTTGTGTTCAATATCAATCGGGTTGTGATCGGTTGTAATTATATCGATAGTTCCGTCCAAAACTCCTTTAATTAAGGCCTGTCTGTCACTTTCGGTTTTTAATGGAGGAGTTACTTTATATCGAGTATCAAAAGTTTCCAGTTTTTCATCGGTTAATACCAAATGATGAACGCTAACGCTGCAGGTAACATTTAGACCTTTTGCTTTGGCGTCTTTAATTAATTGAACCGATTTTGCTGAAGAAACAGTTGGGATATGCATTTTTCCACCCGTATATTCCAGTAAAAATAGGTTTCGGGCTATTTGTAATTCTTCGGCTAAATCGGGAATTCCTTTTAGTCCCAATCGCGTAGAAACTATTCCTTCATTGGCAACTCCATTTCCTTTTATTTTGTCATCTTGTGCAAAAGCAATTACCAATCCATCAAAATCTTGTACGTATTGCAAGGCTATTTTTAGCAAATTGGCATTGTCCAGACTCTTCGTATAATCTCCGAACGCAACCGCTCCCGAATTTTTCATATCAAATAATTCAGCCATGTCTTTGCCTTCGCTTCCTTTGGTCAAAGCGCCAATCGGAAAGAGTTGTGTGGCAAAACCATTGGCTTTGCTTTTTACAAAATTCACCTGCGACTGATTGTCAATTACCGGAAAAGAATTGGGTTGTAACGCGATGGCCGTAAAACCGCTTTTGGCTGCAACCTCGAGTCCGTTTGTAATAGTTTCCCTGTCTTCAAAACCAGGTTCACCGAACGAAATGCTGCTGTCAAACCATCCTTGCGATATATGAAGATTATCTAATTTTAATTCTTCGGCATTATCAGTATTTGGAAGTGCCGTTCCTATTTTCTTAATTAAACCATCAACAATTAAAAGATCTACAGTCTGATTGTGAAAAGGACTTTTTGAATCGATAATTTTGGCACTTCGGATGATTATTTTCATGTGTAGATATTTACTTAATTGAAACAATAAAAATTATGTTTATAACATTCAAACTTAATTTTCTTGAACCATTAAGTTGTTAAGTGAATAAAGAGAAAACTTAATATTCTTAATAGCTTAATGGGAAAAAAAATTATTTCACAAATTTGATAATTGCCATTTCCAATGCTAAAAATAGCAGTGCAAAGATAATAAACCATTTCCAAATTTGATTGTCGGTTCTGTTGGTTTGTAATGTATCAAAAATGGTCGAAATGGAATCACCTGTTTTATAATCGGATAAGATGTTTTCGCTGATTTGATCCAGATTACTTTCTGTTCTTGGGTAATTAAAACTGATGTTTTCTATCGGTTTTTGAGAATCGTATATCGTGTAATTCCCCGCTTTTTCAGGATAATCATTAAAGAATAGCTGTACTTTGTTGTTGAGCATTTTTTGCACAGGAATAAATTGTTCGTCCTGATTTTTTACTGTCAGGATTTCGTCTTTGGACAATAAAACTGAAACAAGGTACGAGTTGCTGTTACCAATTGTATTAGAATTAATGCCGTTGTTTTGTCTGCTCAAAGCCATTTTGTAAAACACAGGAACAATCAAAGGCGACTGTTGGAAATTAGAGTTCAAAGTGTTTATCGGAGCCGAAAAAATATATACAGATGAAACGGGATTTTGTATTCCTATTAAAAATGGTGATTGATCCTCAAAATTTAAAACAGCAGGACTTGTTGTTGAAACAGCAAAACTTTTTTTGGTTTTTGGATATTGAAAATTATTAGTTTTGCTTTCGAAAACACCCGAAAACAAAGGATGATTAAAGTTGATTTTTGTAATGAGCTTTTCATTCGAATCTAATGATTGGAATTGAGTGCTACCAAATTGATTTAATAAAGCGTTTAAATTGGAAATCGAAGCGGTTTCCGATGGAATTACAATCAGATTTCCGCCTTTGTTTACAAAAGTTTTTAAAGTGGTTTGCAAGGCTTGCGGAATTTCATCTAATTCGTTTAATATAATGGCATCTTGCTTGTCAATACTGTTGTAATCCAGAGAGTTGATTGCAAAAGAACTGTAATTGAATTCATCATTAGTAAAAATTCGGCTCAGGAAATTGTTTTTTTCGGGTACTCCGATGCTGATGATGTTTGTTTTTTTGATTTTTGAAATACTAAAAAACAGTTTGTTGTCATACGCCAAATCATTGTCTTCGATGGAAACATAGCCATGAAAAGCCTGTTTTGGAATGGTGAAATTTGTGGTTTCTTTTTTGTTTTTATAATTAATAATGGTTTTGGCAATCAGTTTGTTTTGATTGTACAACGCCACAGGAATGGGTTTTAAATCGTCGCTGTAGTTTGTGGTGTTAATGCTTAATTCGTAAAAATCATCCAGAGTCTGACGAATAAAAACACTATCGATAGAAACATTGTTTTTTTGTTCGGCTTTTGGGATAATAAAATACGGAACGTTGTCGGTGCCAATGTTTTTTAATTGATTTTGGGTTATTCCCACAGCATCGGTAATGATAATAATATCTTTTTTGAAAGCCGATTTATGTGCTTTTATTTTAGCAATACTATTATCCAATTGAAAGGGAGATGCACTGTATTTCAGGTTTTGCAGTTCACTTCGGATGGTTTTGATGTCGGTGTTCCAATAACTTTCGGTATTGGTTAGCAAAGAAAAATTGGCATTTTCCGGAGTTTCTTCCAACAGTTCCTGAATGGCACGTTTTAAGAGTTCTCCTTTTTTTCCTTTGGCCTGCATACTGAAGGAATTGTCGAGAACAATATACATTTCGTTGCTCGCGTTTTTACTGTCTTTGGATTCAAAAAAAGGCTGAGCAAAAGCAAGAATAATACAGGCAAGCAAAAGCATTCTGCAAACCAAAAGCAACCATTTCTTGATTTTGGAACTTTTTCGGGTTTGAATAGAAAGTATTTTCAGGAATCGAACATTGGTAAAATATTCTTTTTTGAATCGTCTTAATTGAAACAAATGCACCAAAATTGGAACAATCAGTAGGAATAGAAAGTATATAATTTCGGGTTGTTTAAAGTGCATTCTTAGAATTTGTTTGCTTCAAAAGTTTATAAAACAATGGAGTTCATTGCATTTTGTGAGTCAAAAATACAAATTTGTAGACAGTTTTACTTGATGTTGTCATCTATTTTTTAAAAGAGAAAATAAATAGGGTAATTCTGAAAGATAATAAGTATTTTAGCTTTTCTGAAAATTTTAAAATATGAAAAAAATTTACCTATTTCTTTTATTAATTTCTTCTTCGGTAGTAATATACGCCCAAAAAAACAAAGTCAATCTTCTCGTTGGAACCTACACCAATTCTTGCAATAGCAGAGGGATTTATGTATATGAATTTGATACTAATAATGCTCAAATCAGACTAAAAAAATCGTCTGACAGTATTGTCAGTCCAAGTTATTTAGCGTTGTCCAACGATGAAAAATTTATTTATGCTGTGAATGAAAACGGTAAACAAAGCACTGTAAGTTCCCTTTCATTTGATGCTGTAAGCGGGAAACCCAGTTTACTAAATAGTGTAAGTTCAAAGGGCGATGATCCTTGTTATATTATTAATGATGATTCGAATGTAATAGTTGCTAATTATTCGGGCGGGAATATTTCTGTTTTTGGGAAAAAAGAAGATGGTAGTTTAACTGATGCCAAACAGGTTATTCAGCATTACGGGAAAGGTGTGAAAGTTCAACAACAAAAACCACATGTTCACATGGTTTATTTTTCACCTGACAAAAAATACGTTTTGAGCAATGATTTAGGAACCGATAAAGTGTATGTTTATAATTATAATCCAACGGCAATAGCTGATGTTTTAAGTTTAAAAGACAGTGTTTCTGTAAAAGCGGGAAGTGGACCAAGACATTTGACTTTTAGCAAAAATGGAAAATTTGTATATCTGTTACAAGAATTAGATGGTTCGTTGACTACATTCAGTTATGCAGACGGGAAGCTGACCAAAATCAATGAAACCTCGATTTTAGCCAAAGATTATAAAGGAACTTTTAGCTCGGCTGATATTCATATTTCTCCAAATGGCAAGTTTTTGTATGCTTCGAATAGGGGAGACGCCAATAATATTACCATTTTTAAAATTTCAGGAAAAGGGAAATTAAGGTCAAAAGGACAAGTGAGTACATTAGGCAAGGGGCCAAGGAATTTTGTAATTGACCCAACCGGAAAGTTTCTTCTGGTGGCACATCAATATACTAATGATATTGTCATTTTTAAAATAAATAAAAAAAGAGGCACATTGACAGATACCAAGAAAAGAATTGATTTGTGTTCGCCGGTTTGTTTGGTGTTTGCGAAGTAAGTGTTCAGTATTCTGTTTTTTAGTGATCGGTGTGGAGAAACTCCTTAAAAGCAACCAGCCCGCAGTTTAAACTGCGGGCTGGCGTATTTATAAAAAATATAACTGAATACTAAAAAACTGAAAACTGCCTACTTACTTCTTGTTCTTACGTTTCTTGGCTTGGTTTTTCAGCATATTTCTATTTACTGAACCATGAGTTTTTTTCTTGGTTACACCAGGGCCACCCAAATTGACTTTTTGGTTCTTTTTGCTTTTTTCATGAAAAGCACCATCTCCTTCTATTTTTTTAGGTTTTATTAAAAGCTTAAAAGGCTGTCTGTCTTTTTCGGGGCCTATTAATTTTATGGAGACTTCAACATCTTCTGGAAAAGGTTCATAATTCAGCTCCATATCCATCAAAATCTCAATGGCTATTTTTGATTCTTCTTCTCTTGGAGTCACAAAACTAAGAGCTGTTCCTGTAGCATCGGCACGACCAGTTCGCCCAATACGGTGCATGTACAATTCTGGCAATTCAGGCATTTCAAAGTTGATAACGTGCGTGATATTCGAAATATCCAAACCTCTCGCCATAATATCGGTGGTGATCAAACCACGCAGATTTCCTTCCTGAAATTCGGCCATGGTACTTAAACGATAATTCTGTGATTTATTGGAATGGATTACACCAAACTGACCTTCAAAATCTTCTTCGATACGCTCGTGAACCATATCCGAAATCTTTTTGTTGTTCACAAAAACCAATACACGACTCATGTCCTCATCGGTTTCCAATAAATGTTTTAAAAGATTAATTTTGGTATTGAAATTCGGAACCTGATACGTGAATTGCGTAATGTTTTCCAAAGGCGTTCCCGATGGTGCAAGTGTAACTTCTTCAGGATAATCAAAATAATCATTCAAAACGGTGTCAACATCATCCGTCATTGTTGCAGAGAATAGTATGTTTTGACGCTTTTTGGGCATCATTGCCAAAATAGCCGTTAATTGGGTACGGAAACCCAAATTCAGCATTTCGTCAAACTCATCGATGACCAGTTTTTGCATTTCTTCAAAACGGATTACATTGTCCAATGTCAAATCCATAACACGTCCTGGCGTTCCAACAAGGATATCGCAACCTTGATAAACAGTCGTTTTTTGAGTGTTAATATTTACTCCTCCAAAAATCCCAATTGTTCGAACCGACATATATTTGGTTAGTTTCTCCACTTCTTCCACAACCTGTACTACAAGTTCGCGTGTTGGAACCAAGATTACTATTTTAGGCGTATGTCCAGGAGTAAATTTGTATAATTTTAATAAAGGCAATAAATAGGCAAATGTTTTACCTGTACCTGTTTGTGCAATTCCCATCATATCACGCCCAGACATTATCACAGAAAAAGTTTTTTCCTGAATAGGAGTTGGGGTCGTAAAGCCTAAATCATCAATAGCTTTTTGTACTGATTTAGGAAGATTGAATTGTTCGAAAGTGCTCATTGTATTTAAATTTTGTGCAAAGATAGGTTTTTTGAAACTAAGGATAGAAAGCTTATGGCATTGGGTTGAGGATTAAATAATAAGATTGCTGATTTTTGACTAACGATTTTTGATTTTAGAAGAAAAAAACCTAGTAAAATAGTGAATATGCTGTTTAGCCACACCAAATATGAAATTTATGAATCTTGTACTAAAAGTCGAGACTCACAGGAATTTTTACTTCCATCGGGCTAAAGAGCCATCATTGGAAATTTTTGGAAACATTATGCTATTTGTGTGAAAAAAGAAAAACCTCTGTACACTTTTTGTGATAGTACACAGAGGTTCATTGCGGTATTTAAATTTGTTTTTGAATTTTTTATTTTAAGCGGGAACGCCTTCTTCAATTTTGTTTTGCTTCGCGAAACGATTTTTTTTTGAGAATAGTCGTCTTACTCTAAGCAACAATTCGTTTGGGTTAAAAGGTTTGGAAACAAAATCATCAGCGCCAAGATTAAAGGCTTCAATAACAGTTCCTTCTTCCTCTCCTAATGCCGAAACCACAATTATTGGAATATTTTCATAATTGTCTTTTGAAAAACCTATAATCTCCAGTCCAGAACGGTAAGGAAGCATAATATCTGTAATAATCAGGTCAGGGATAAGTGTCGGAATTTTTTCTATTGCGGTCAAGCCATCCTTACATGAAATTACTTGATAACCTTCTTTTTTTAGAATAAACTCGAGGATTTTAATCATCAAAACATCATCCTCTGCAATTAATATTTTTAAATCTGAATTATTCATTTTCTGCTTTTTATCAAAATAACAATTGTAAAACGTTTCTTATGTAGAATAAACAACTGTACAGATATATTTGTGATGCAAAGTTAATTAAATAAAATTTCAGTTTCAGACAAAATGCAATTTAATTCGATAAAATACCTATTTATTTAAAAAAGATAAGTTTATACTTTCAAAAAAACTACTTGAATCGTAACTCCCAAGAAACAGCCAAGAAATAAATCATAACGTAGTTACCGGGATCGAAAACTATTTCCTGATGGGTAATTCCTGATTGCAACCCAATGACATTTTTATTATTTGTGGTAGTGAAATTATATCCAATATTTGCTTTTTGGGATTTTAAATTAAAAATAGCTACTTGATCTCCATTATTGCTGAATTGATTTATCTCGGGGGAGTAACCGGCTCCAATTGCGGCGCTAAAATAATTATCAGCATCTTTGCGGTACAAGCGATAGGTTAATGCGCCCGAAAGACTGGTTCCTGTGTCGCTTGGTGTAACATACGAGCGCAAAGACCAATAATTGTTCCCAGTGTACCAGGTAAGGGATCCGGTAAAAATATTTGTCGTTGTGCTATACATCAGGCTTCGAAATCCCAAGGAAACCTCGAGTCCTTTCGGTAATGATTTGAACAATTCTGCACCATATTTTGATTCGGGAAAAAGCGAAGAGTTCGAAAATCCAGCATTTAAGTAACCATAAAGTCCCTTTGTGATTTTTGGGTATAAGTCTACTTCATATTGAACTCCATTTTCTTCAAACCTTCTGTTTAAGTTAACTTTTGCCGTGATAGAACCGTATTTTGTTTCTCTGCCATATTTTATGGTGGAATAATACATCGGGTCGTAAATTGAGGAATAAAGGTCTGTGGCTAAGTTAATACCAATATTATTTAGATTTAATTTTTTGTTTAAAGCATTTTTGTACTCGATGGCTTTCTGATTATTAGGTTCTTTGGATAATACCTGCAAAACTGTTTTGTCTGCCTCTGTTGGATTATTGGTTTTTTCAAGAGCTGAGGCTTTTAGTAATAATATTTCGGAATCATTTGGGTAGTATTTCAATGCTTTTTCGCTTAAATCCAAAGCAATATAAGGTGATGATGCCCACAATTCGTTTTGAATGGTGCCCAACCATGCGCTTTTGTTTGTTTCTTCTTTTTTTAGGATATAATCAAACTCTTTTTTGGCCTTTTTATAATCACCATCCCAGGAATAGGTTGTTGCCAGGAAAGATCGTACATCATGATAATCTGGATATTTGGTCAAAATAAATTGTAAAGTATCCTGGGCTTGTTTGCGTTGATTGTTGAACGCCATGTTTCGTGCTGTTGCAAATGAAACATCGGGGTCTCCTTTGAATTCTTTTTGTTGTCCATAGATTTGAGCAAAGCACAAAATCAATAAAATAAGACTTAATTTGTTAACTGTTCTCTGTATCATCGTGGCAAAATGTTATTTTAAAGATTTTTTAAATTTGTGGTATTCTTGATTTTCAGGGTAAACAGTCAAAAGACTGTCAATTTGTTTTCTGGCTTCAGTGATATTTTTGATTTTTTGATAGGATTTGGCTAATTTAAAGCTGATTTCGGGGGCGTAAATTTTATTGGAGTGTGCCTGTTTCCCAATTTTTACAGCCTTTTTATTTTGGTCAGACCAAAAATAAACATCCATGAGGGCGCTGTAACCATCTTCATAAAACGGCTTTTGGTTTATAGATGCTAGTAATTCCATTTCAGCATTTTTATAATCTCCGTCCCAAGCGAGTGTTCGTCCTTTTAAAATCTTGAAATCTATATAATTTGGTTTGTCGTTTAGCATATAATTGCATAATAAACGGGCTTTTTCACGTTCTTTGTTAAATGCCAATTCACGTGCCTTAAAGAAAATCTGATCAGAATTTAAGCCTTTGGAAACTTTTTTAATATAAGCTATTTCTTGGGGCGTAAACGTGTACAAAGTGCTTTTGAATTTGGAAGCGACGGGAGTGATTTTATCTTTTGATGTTAGATAGGTATTTAGATATTTATATTTATTAAATGATTCTTTTACAGTATCTTGTAATCCGTCGTTGGATTCTGTGATATTGAAATTGGAATCAATTTTGTACAAATTTCCATCTGTATAAAAGTAGTCTTTATAAATATAATCAATCAGACTCCCTTTGTATCTCATTAAAGGAATTGTATGAACGTTTCTAAATTGTCTGGCCGTATCTATTCCCTGACCCATCCAATATGTTTTTTCTAGTTTTTTAATTTTTTGGTTGTTGGTCAAAAACGAAACCAAAGTAGGCGTAACATCATTATGCGATGATATTGATTTGAATTCGGCTGTTTTTTTCAGCATTGGACTATAAATGTAAAACGGCACATGGAATCGCGAAAGATTGTCTTTTTGTGGAACTGGAATTAATCTATGATCGCCCGTAATTATAAAGATTGTGTTTCCATAATCCGGCCTTTTGGAATAAGCTGCCATGAATTTTTGCAACGAATTATCGGTATAAAGCAGGGCGGCAAAAATGTCCTTATATTCCTTTAATTTATTTCTTTCCAAATATGATTTTGAATTCAAAATGGCATCTACTTTTTTAAGATAATTCTCTTTTGAAGGAAACTCAAATGGTTCGTGATTGGAAAGTGTCATTATGATGTCCAGTCGCGGTTGGCTTTTTTGGTTTAATTCAGATAAGGTTTTGCGGTAAATTTCAGCATCAGGATATCCCCAAGAAAAACCTCCAGAATTTTTTTTAGACATAGTATATCCTGGGCCAAATTTATTGACATCAGTAATAGTATTAATGCCATTGTATTCTAAAAAAGTACTTTTTTTGTCAAAATTAATATCGTCGCCACAATAATAAGAAGTCGTGTAACCATTTGATTTCAGAATACTTATAAGTGAATTGTGTTTGGGTAACGGATTTAATTCCATAAAACCATTTTTCCCAAATGGTGCAGAACCTATTAGGGCGGGCAAAGCACCAAAAGTACGGCCAGCATTGCTGACAAAATTTTTCCAATACAATGATTTTGTAGTCAATGAATCAAGATAAGGCGTGAAGCCGCTGTATTCGCCATCATCGGTAAAATCACGTCCAAGTCCTTCCATAATGATAAACACAATGTTAGGCTTTTCCTGATGAATATTGAAAAAAGGTGACAGCACATCTTTGGCATCTTCCGCAGCTTTTTCTAAAGGATATTCTTTTTTGAAAGAAAAAACTCTTTGAGCAGAAAGGCTTTCTTCTTTTTTTGAACGGATAATGTCACTGACTAAAAAATGTAATTTGTTTTGATAAACAGGTTCGGTATTATTGGCAAAAACAAAATTGAATCCTCCTATGGCTAAAACAATCAGAAATGGTACAATCGGGTTGATTTTTGTACCAATAAACTGAAATACCCGGATAAGTCCTAAATAAAGTGCCGGAACTATTATAAAAGGCAAAAACATCACAAAAGATATGGATAATGAAGAAGTGACGGTTGTGTACATGTCACTTAATGAATATCCCAAAAGATCCGAACCAAGGTTGATGTGAGTGGTAAGGCTGTATCCTGTCATTGCCAATTGGATGATAACAATTAGGCTAAAAAGGATTTTAATAATTACCGTTGCCAAAGACTGTTTTATCCATTTCAATATTAAATATAATGGCAAAAAGAGTAACCCAATTTGTAAACCGACAACAAAATCATTTCCGATTTTATGAGAAAATACAGTTAAATCAAAATTCTTATAAATGTCAACGTAACTGAGAATACAAAAAACAGTTATCAATGAAAATAGTGAATATATATAGTCGATACTATTTTTTATAGTATTGTTGAAAAACGTTATTGGTTTGAAATTATTCATTTTGAATAAAATAAAAGGTTCATTTGTTGAGCTTATGCTTTACGATTATTTTTTTATTCTAAAATTTGGGAACTTATTCAGGTTTTGTGCTAAAGCCTTGTCGTTGCATATTTCCCCAATTTTGTTCTTTTTGCCTTATAAAATGATAATATCCTTTTAATGAAGCATATAAGTTTACAGGATGATAAACAAAGGGTTCAATAACTGCCATGAGAATCAGAATCATTAATTCCCTTGCATTGGCATAATTTTTATAAATGACATCGTCCAAAAAGATTGATGTAATCGTAATAATTAAATAGAAAAAATAAACCACTACCGAGATGTAAAAAAAGAACAGGTAATTCACTTCAAAAAATATTAGAAATAATATAGTAGCAATCATTCCAACTACTTCGATAACGGGTATCATAAATTCGAAAATGAAAAAGTATGGAAGAATGAAAAAAGCGGTTCTTTGATATTTTGGCTTAAATAATAAATTTTTATGCAAAAACAAGGTTTGAATCAACCCTCTTGCCCATCGCATTCGTTGTCGTATCAAAATGGTTTTATTTCCCGGAACCTCTGTCCAGCACAAGGATTCAGGTATGTATTTTATTGCGAAAGGAAGTTTGTTTTCATACATGTATTTTCGCATTCGCATAACGAGTTCCATGTCTTCACCCAATGATTTGTGCCAATAACCACCTGCTTTAATTACGATTTCTTTATCGAATAGACCCAACGCACCCGAAACTAATAACAAACTGTTAATTTGACTCAAAGCCATTCGGCCCATAAGAAAAGCTCTTACATATTCTAATTCCTGAAAACGGGCGTACCATCCGGTTGGGAAATGAATTTTGACAAGGAATCCGTCTTTTACCTCACACGAATTGGAGCTTCGGATACCGGCTCCGGTAGCAATTATTCTTTTTTTATTTTCTATAAAGGGTTTTGCCAGTTTTATAATAGCGTCACTTTTCAGAATACAATCAACGTCTGTACATAAAATTAATGGGTATTTTGTAGAATTAATACCTGTGTTGGAAGCATCTGCTTTGCTTTTTCGGTTTTCTTTATCAACAACCAAAAGTTTGGAATATATAGGATTTGTCGATTTGTAATGGCCTCTTACAGGGCCTGTTGGTATTTTGGCTTCATAATAAAAATCGACTTTGACCAATTCAAACTCTCGTATCAGTTTTTCGAGAGTATCGTCTGTACTTCCATCGTTGATTAAAACCACTTCGTATTTAGGGTAGTTAAGTGATAATAATGATTTTATATTATAAACTACAGTCGCACCTTCATTGAAGGCGGGTGCAATCACAGATACGCCAGGAATATGATTGGATTTTACCAATACATTATTTGTAATAAAATGCTTTGTGTTGAGGTATTGTTTTATTCCATAATACGATAAGAACGCCAATGTTAGATATAACAGGATGTAGGTTATGGAAAATAATCCCACGAATATTTCATATATATCTAATAGAATTTTCATCATGATAGTAATCTTTTATGTTTGGTTTTAATTTTAAGATTGTATTTGATTCCAGAGTATTTTACTAAGGCTGTTCTTTGTGTTTTAGATATTTTATACTATTACAAATAACGAGTCTTGACATGCTTAACCATTTTTTGGACATCTTCATTATCCAAAAAGTGATCTTCAAAATAATGGGGGTTTATTTTATTGAGACAATACACGGCATCAAGTTTAATGTCTTCGTCTGTTTTGTCAATCAATAATTGAGCAATGAAATTCTCAGAATCTGTCATTCCAATGGTGGAAAGCGTATTGAAAATTTCCAATTTATTTTTAATGTCTTCATGACAAAATTGTTCAATCAGTTCTTGTTCAGCTTCGGAAATAAATAAAAACTGGACAGCATGAATTGCTTCAAAACGTACTAACTTATTGGGGTGCCTTAGCAATTTTACAATAATTTCATGCTCGTTATTGTAATTGTAAAACATCATCAGTTTAAGGCCTAACTTTATGATGGTGTCATTCTCAGAAACAATCCATTTATCCAGATTGGTAGGTATTTTTGTTTTTTTCTGATGCAGAATATCCATGATATTTATTTCTTCTGCGATAGTAATTTGATGCGAAGAATCAAGAAGTGTTTCTAAATTTTCAGGTTCCAATGATATTAACGCAAGAAATGCACTAGATTTTACATTTCTGTTCTTGTGATGCAATAATGGTTTGATAAATGTGATTCCTTTTTTGTATTCCAAAGACTCCAATTGGGATATTCCTAAGCACTTAAAATAGAATCGTCGACTTTTTAAAAGCTTTTTGGTGTATTCGAACAGGTCAAATTGTTCATATAAAAAATGGAAGGTGTTGGTTACTTCTCCTTTTAAATTTAATTTTAAAAAAATAATTTCGCTTAAAATTAAATTTTTGCACCATCTTTTTTCAAAAGGGATTGTTTTTTTGAACTGTTCTATTTCGTTAAAAAAAGATTGTTCATCAAAAGGGGAAAAAATCATATTAGTCAGGAAACTGTCTATTTCACTTTTGGCAGCTTCCCACTTGGGTTTGAATATATCATATCTGAATCTATTGATGACTAAAACAGTTATCAATATAAGAAAACCACAAATTAATATGGGTAAAACATGGAGGACAAAATAATAAACTAATACATCCATAAATAAGAAATTAGTAAGTAATACTTTCGTAAAACTAGGCTTATTTTTGGGGGTGTATTTTTTAGTTTTTTTTGATACTAAAAACTTTAGCAAATGTAATGATTATTCTGCGGTGTGAAGTAAGATATTTCTAAACTCGTTCATTGTGAGTTTTTTATGTTGTGTTTTTCAGAAGAAAATATAAAACTGTTTTTTTTTATGTTAATTGTTTATTAAAATTGAAATTTAAGGAAAGGGGCAATTCCTTTTTTAACATTAAAAACCTTCAAAAACGCCTAATCCAAATAGTGCAAAATCATATTTTACAGGGTCAATAGGATCCAATTCTCTAAGTTTTGAATCCAATTCAGCCAAAGCTTTTCCGTCGTTTTGTTTTCGGGTCAACAAGCCTAGTTTTCGAGCCACATTTCCAGAATGCACATCGAGAGGGCAGGACAGGATTGAAGGTGGAATGTTTTTCCAGATCCCTAAATCAACGCCTTTGTTGTCTTGGCGGCAAAGCCACCTTAACATCATGTTGATGAGTATAATTAAGGATGCTTAAATTTAAAATGATAAAAACTATATTTGCATAGATATAAAGCCTTAAAATCGATAAAACATGGCTATCTCTGAAAATGAGCTAAAAGATTTCCTAGATTCGAAAGTCCTCCAATATAATACAATTGACTTTGTTGAACCAGACCCAATAAGCGTACCTCATCGATATTCATTAAAAGAAGATGTTGAAATTGCAGGTTTTTTAGCTTCAACAATAGCATGGGGTAATCGAAAAATGATTACTAAAAATGGTCATCGGATGATGGACTTACTAGGTAATTCACCGTATGATTTTGTCATGAGTCACGATGAGTATCAATTGGAAAGATTAGAAGGCTTTGTGCATAGGACTTTTAATTCAGAAGATTTTAAATATTTCATAAAAGCATTAAATCACATTTATACAAATCATGGCGGTTTAGAAAACATTTTCAATATTTATCAAACAGAAGATTCATTGCAACTAGCGATTCATGAGTTTAATAAAATATTTTTTGAAATACCTCATCGAGAAAGAACCAAAAAACATGTTGCTGACCCTTCTAAAGGTTCAGTTGCAAAACGAATTAATATGTGCCTTCGGTGGTTCGTTAGAAATGATAATACTGGTGTTGATTTAGGCATTTGGAAGAACATCTCGCCATCAAAACTATCATGCCCTCTTGATGTACATTCTGGAAATGTAGCACGAAAACTTGGGCTATTAGATAGAAAACAAAATGATGGAAAAGCATTAGCCGAATTAGATACTAGTTTAAGATTTTTAGACCCAATTGACCCAGTAAAATATGATTTTGCCTTATTTGGACTTGGTATTTTTGAAGGATTTTAGTTTTATTAAATCAAATGACATATAGACACTAGGAACATGAATCGTAGATTTGTAATCCACATCCTGCCTAAACTATTAATTTTAAATATGCTTTAGACATTTTATTCTTAAAGTCACTCCATTTTGTTGTTTTGATAAGCCAATGGCTGTGAGGGGCTGGTTATTTCATTTTCAAAGTATTTGTTTACATAGTCAAATGGAATCTTTTCTTGTTCAAGACGCCAATTGTTTGCTTTTAAAATTGTATATAGTGCTTGTTCATCATCAGTTAGATAAAGTTGTCCTGTTTTATTAGTTAATGTACCGTTGTCGTTTTCAAAGAATTTGTCAAAAGTTTTTTTATCCATTAGAACACTTTTTGTCTGGGGAAAATAGCCTCTAAATTGCGATAAAATTTCAAATCCCTGAACATCAATATCACCCCAATAAAGTAATTCAAGATTTGTAAACCAGTCTACATTTTTAATATTGGAAACACTGAAACCACTTCCAAATATTGCAATTGTTTTATCCATTCTTGGAAGTGTCAAGGTGGTATAAAGTGTCGTTTTATTTTCAACAACTATCACTTTTTGTAGTGGTATATTAAGTTTTTCAAATTGACTTACGGGAATTGCAATGTCGTCTAGGCCAGTAAAGAAATTGAGACTTATTTCCTTGTCAAGTATTATAAATCGAACTAATGGCTCACTGAATTTCAGGTTGAATCTTTTCTCAAAGTTTTTTTCTTGAATATTCACAAACTCTGTTATGAGTACATCAAGTATATCTCTTATGATTGCTTGATTTCTTTCAACAAACTTTGTGTGAACGTTAATTGGCAATTCTCTTATATAAAGATTAGGTGCAGGATTTTCTTTGAAAAAACTACAAACCTTTAAAATACCTTCCCATTCATTTTGATTTTGAATTATCCTTGAAGGATTTTGAATAACCCACTCCTTTAACTCTGGAAAGATGGAAATAATCTTTTCATAATTTACTTTGAAAAGTTCCACTTCCTTCTCTTTGCTTAAATATTTTAGCAAGTCCATCTCCGTGTCGAAATAGATGGTGGTTGGTAGGTCTTGAGTACCTAAATGTTTTGTTTTTACTTTTTGAAAATCTATTGTGTAACCGAAGCTTTTTTTTTCTTTTGAGTGGCTAATTAATAGAAGAATCTCCTTTTCAAATTCGGGTAATGATGATTTGTTATAACCTTTATCACCACGAATGACAAGCTGAGTGAAAGGTTTTTCATCAACTATTGATTGAAGTAACGAAAGATACTTTCTACCTGCTTTAACTTTTATTTCGTTTGGACTTATCATTGACTAACAAAATTTGATTTTTCTTTCTTGAACTGTTCAATTGGCATATCATATAGCCAAGAATACTTTTCTTCTTTTCGTTCAACAAAATGAACAAATGAAATGTCATTTTCTACAATGTGAATATTGTCACTTGGAGTAACTACCAATAGTTGAAGATGGAGTTGTTTACAAAGAGTAATCAAATATCTTGCTTTATCTTCGTCTTGTGCCTTAAATGCTTCATCAATAGCAATAAATCGGAAAGAGTTGCTTTGTAGACCTTCTTTTGTTAAACCAAATTGATAAGCAATAGCCGAACCTAATATTGTATAAGTTAATTGTGCTTTTTCTCCACCCGAAAGTTGCCCCATGTTTTCATATGTCTTGAACTTCGCATTAGTTTCTTTATAAAATTCTTCTGCCTTATAACTAAACCAAGAACGAACTTCCATTACTTTCTTTCGCCAATCCTCTTTATCTAATTTTGTGATTAGAGGTTCAATATTGTTATAGAAATGATTCTTACGACCATCTATTGAAGCATCTATTTCTCTAATATTTGGAATTGCATTATTCAGCAAGGTTCTAAATTCTTTTACCTCATCACTAATTCGGTTTGGAGCTACAATTTGAATGTAAGTTTTAAAATCCTTATCTCTAAAATCAATTTCCCTTAATGAATCATTCAAAAGACGGATATTCTCTTTTATGGAATCAGACCAATTTTCAAAGAACATTCTAAAGTCACCAACTTTGTTGGTTATGGTTTCTTGCAAATACTCGTTGAATTTCTTTTCAAACTTTGGTAAATTGTCATTTACCAATTGTTTCAGTAACGTCTGGTATTCACTGATGAATTCCAAATGTGTTGATTCAGGAAGACGACTAACATCTGAACGCCAGTCTTTGAATTTATCAATGATTTCTTGAGATGGTTGTTTAAAGGAATTTATTTTTAGTTTTACTTCATCCTCATTTGCTCGTTTATCATTATCTAATACAGAAATCTTCCTTGAAAGCTCTTTTTGAAATTCTGTTTGTGTTGTTTTTAAGCTAGAATATTCTACTTTTTCTAATTGTGGGTTTTGACTTTCAAACTCTGTTGAATCAATATGCCCAAAAGTTTCGAGTAGTTTTTTGTTATCATTTAATTCAGAACCAACACTTTTTATATCTGATTCTAACTGAAATATTTCTCTATCTTTATCTTTGATAACAACATCAGATAGTTCCTTCAACTTTCCTTTAACTCCTTCCAATTGCTTTTGAAGTGTAAATTCCAGTGATATTGACCACCCAATTCCAATTTAAAGTGACCACCTGATTCCAATTCAAAATGACCACCTAATTCCGGAGCAAAGTGACCACCCCGTTTTCATAAAAAACTACTTTTTTTCATGCGCTAATTAGTACTCAAATATACTTAAAATATTATTCCTTGTTTATTCCTCTTTTCTTTCTCATAGATTCCCCATGCAATTCGAGTCTGTGGGCTTGATGTATAAGTCTATCCAAAATTGCGTCAGCTATAGTTTTTTCGCCAATTATATCATACCAACCTTGTACAGGAATTTGCGATGTAACAATTATAGAACCGTTATTATGCCTGTCTTCAATAATCTCCAAAAGTGTAATTCGGTTTTGACTATCTAATGCCTGGAGTCCAAAATCGTCAAGTATGATAACGTCTTGCCTTTCAATTTTGGCAAGTTCTCTTAGGTAAGAACCATCTGCTTTGGCCATTTTTAATTTAGCAAACAGCTTCGAAGTATTAAAATAGCTTACTTTATAGCCATGAATACAGGCTTGGTAACCCAATGCGGTACCTAAATAACTTTTGCCTACACCTGTACTTCCTGTGATTAAGATGTTTTCATTTTTTTCAACAAATTCGCATTCTGCCAGACGAAGAACTGTATTCCGGTCAAGATTGCGGGATACATCAAAATTGACATTTTCAATATTTGATTTGTAATGGAATTTAGCATTCTTTATACTGCGTTCTATACGACGATTGTGCCTTTCGTCCCATTCAGCATCAATAATCATCGATACAAATTGATCGAGTGTGTAGTGGTCTGTTCTTCCGCTTTCAATCGCTGTTTTAAAAGCATTAAACATTCCGTAAAGTTTCATTTGTCTCATTTTTGTTACTGTGGATTCATTCATGTTTTTAAGATTTAATTTAATTATAATACTGTTTGCCTCTTATGTTTCCGTGGTTCGGAAGTTCATGCTCAGGTTCCTGTTCTAAATCAATACGATCTAAGTTGTTTTCTAAAATATTTTGGATGGTCTTAAAATTGTAAATTCTAAAGTCAAGCGCTCGTTTACAGGCATTTATTAATCGCTGCTTACCAACCTTTTTTTCAAAGTTTAGTATTCCTAAACAACTTTTATAAGCCTGTTCAGGATGGTTTCTGCTTTCGATTATCTGCATAATATATTCTCCTACTGACTCATCAATACTACCTGCCCAATCAATGAATCGAGCAGCACTCCACTGAGCTACAAACTGATGTGAACTGGCTAAATGTTCTGGAGTTGTGGTATAGACATAAGGTTTGTAATTTCGCTGATGAACCGCTATTCGATTGTATTTATAATAGATCTCTACGGTTGATCTTGTGTACAAGAGTTTCGTTTTTTTCTTTACATATTGATACGGAACGCTGTAATAATTTTTGTCTTGACTTAATTGGACATGACCATTTTGCATTACCGTTGCAAAGGATTGATATTTGATTTCAAAGCGTTCTTGTGGTAGTGGACGCAGTTTTTGTTTCTCATCTTCTACAAACAATTCTTTTCGTGAGTAAGGACGACCTGTTAGTTTTCGATTATTATGAATGTCTAATAAATCCCATATCTGTTGGTTTAATTCTTCTAGAGAAAAGAATTTGGTTTCTTTTAGTGTTACATAAATTCTTCTGTATAATATCTTTACAGCCCCTTCAACTAATGACTTATCTCTAGGTTTATAAGCTCTAGTTGGCAAGATTGTAGTTTCGTAATGTTCCGCTAAGTCGGCTAAAGTTTCATTAATTGTTGGCTCAAAACGACTGCTTTTTATTACTGCAGATTTTAAATTATCTGGAACAATTGCTGCAGGAGTGCCTTCAAAAAAGCGCATGGCATTTTCTACAGAAGTAACAAAATCTTCCTTTTGCTGGCTCATAGAAGCTTCAGCATAGGTGTATTGACTAGCCCCTAATATAGCCACAAAGAATTGTACTTCTTTGATTTCTCCAGTGTCGCTATCAATAATGGATAGTGTTTTTCCAGCATAATCAACATACATTTTATCACCGGATTTATGATTCATATGCATCACTGGATTGACTTGTTTACTCCATACTTTGTAATAATGAGCAAATTGAGAACTCCTGTAACCATCAGGGTTTATGGCAGCATATTGTTCCCACATATGTTGTATGGTAACGCCAACTTTTTTTAGCTCACGCTCCATTTTAGGAAAATAATTATGGAGTGTTTGTAATTTGGGACTAATTGATTCCACAGTAGTCTGTGAAAACAAAAGTTCTAGTTCAGCATCTGTTTTTTTATCAATAAATTCAAAGTTTAATCCGAGAACTTCAAATAAAGAAATATACTTCTTTACCGTATTCCTAGAAAGGGATAAGTAGCTACTTATAAATAACTTACTTTTTCCATCACAATAGAATTTAATTACTTTTCTAATTTTACTCATGTCTGTTATTTTGTTTGCCATAATCCGCTTTTTTTTTGCGAATGTATGGTTCTAACGACATGAAAAAGTCTGTAGTTTTTAATAATTAATTTACCCCAAAATTAGGTGGTCAATTTGAACTGGAATGGGGTGGTCAGTTTGCTCTGGAACTGGTGGTCAATTTATACTGGAAAGAGGTGGTCAATTTGACCGTTTTTTCCAATGAGGATGAAGCAGAACATGTTAGAAAAATATTTCAATGGAAATTAGAAGGGCTTGGTAATTATATAATTGCAAAAAAATTAATTGAGTCTAAAGTTCCAACACGTCAAAATTCTAATTGGCGTGGAGTTACGGTTGATGGTATTATAAAAAACAAGATATACAAGGGTATAAGGGAGTGGAATAAGGATGATTTAGAAAATTATTTTGAAGTAAATCTAGATAAATATATTATTGACCCAGAACTTTGGGACAAGGTAAATAAAGTATATAAAGAGAATATAAAGAATGTTGGTAAAAAACAACAATTCAACTATTTACTAGATGACATACTGTATTGTGGAAAGTGTGGACAGAAATATTTTGGTAAAAAACGAGTCCAAAGCACTGATTCTTCATATAGATGTAGAGGAATGGTTAAGTTTGCTAATCATGTATGTCGTGATAACAGAGGTGTTAACATTGAAAAAATGGATACGTTTGTTATAAAGCATTTATTTGAAAATAAATCTTTAAAAGAATTGCTAATTAATGCTCCTAAAAATGAAGGTGAGCTGTCTGTTTTAAGACAAAATTTAGCTGATTTAACTAAAAAGAAGGATGCTGAAATAAAAAATAAAAACAAACTCTATAAACTATTGTCAAATCCTGATTTAGAATATGATGACCAGCTAATAAATGATTATACAAAATCAAAAAATAAACTGGGTAAGCTAACTGATGAAATTAATGAATTGTCTCAAAAAATAGCTGAAGTTGGAAATTTGAAGAGAAATGATTTAACAAAGACCCTAATTGAAAGTTATACAAAAGATATTGATTTTGGTATATTGAAAAAACTAGTTAATTCACTAATTGAAAGAATAGAAATAGATTATGACCGTAAACCTAGCTCTCATGGCGGTGTTTTTCAATTTAAAATCAAGTATAAAAACTTTGAAGAATCTTCTTTGTTTATGTCAAAATCAACGTTATACGAATATTTCTGGATTGGCTATAATAGAACACAAAGTATTACCCCTGAAGATTTAGAAGAAGACAGAGAAATGGAAAAAGGAATTTTATCTTATAAATTTAAGATTAATTCAGAAGAGGATTATTTAAACTATTTGAAAGAAAATAGTTTAGAATTAAAAGATGAGGAAAATCCTTGGAGTAAAAATTTTATTGGAAATGAGATTTCAACGTCTATGAATGAAAAAATTATTTTTACAAAGGAAGAATTAATAAATGTTAATTGATTTCAGCGTCCTTAATTGTATGTTTCAACATATTTATCCTTTTTGCAGCTGAACCGTTCATTGGGTCGGAGATGTGTTTTTGGGTTCGGTTTTGATGCGGAATTTCAAAAAACAGTTTCTTGAACTCAGAAATACTTTTTTGTATCGAATCCGTTTCTTGATACTTAGCAAAAACAGTTTCCAATCCGCCGTGATTTTTATAAATATGCTGTAATCCTTTGATAAAACCAATAAAATCATGACCGTTGAAAGTCCTGTGAACAAAGGATTCCAATCGTTCCAAGTCGGCTTCCTGATGCGACATCACAAAATCATACGGTGAATTACCCATCAAATTTATCATTTTATGGGCATTTTTGATAATCATTTTTCTATTTCCCCAAGCTATTGTTGATGCCAGAAAAGCAGCAATTTCAATATCTTCTTTTTGGGTAAATAAATGAGGGATTTGCACAGGGTCGCTTTCGATGAAATCGAGTGTGTTGTATTGAATTACTTTTTCGTCTAGAAAAGATTTGAGTTCTGTTTGGTTCATTGTTTTATTCTTTCGAAGTTTTTTTGGCGTAAAAACCATCTTTTAAATCGGCAGTCCGCATTTGTGGTTTTACATGGTAATAGTAATCAAAATATTCGATTTGGTCTTTATTGACGCAAGGAAGTTTTCCATCTCCAGTGCTCCAGAAAAAATTATTTTCGACAGGTGAATAAAAATGAAGATTGCCATCTTGAATATATTCAAAAACAGTGTTGGATTTTGTGTTTTTGTATGGAAAAACAACATTTTTGACTGAAAAATTACTTATTGTCAAAACAAATTTATTGTTGGTAAAATCATTTAAATTTATTGGAATTAATAAAATAAATCCGGTTATAAAGAGTGAAAAGTATAGCAATAAAAGGATAATTCTTTTTTGGTTGATGAATAAAGCCATCATGAAAAAAGAAAAAAACAATACAAAATTCATAAAGAATCGATATTGTGGCGAAGTGTAAAACAATAATAAAAGCTGTAGACACATTATAAAGTAAAGTGACCAAATCGCTTTTTTATGTAAATATTTGTAAATGAATATTGGACATAATAAAATCAGAATTAGGCTTAATTTATTGAATAAACCGTGCAATTTGGGTAAACTTATCCATCTTATGAATAATTCATAAAAGGACATTTTGGTGTATTGTTCATAAGTTAAAAAATAACCATACAATTTTGTTTCCTGATAATACAATTGTGCTATTGTTTCCGGAATTCTATACTCGAGTTCAAGGAAATGGAAATTGATTATTGGAAATAAAGGATGACCGCTAATAATTGTGTTTTTAATTACAAAAAGTACCAAAATAAGCGTTCCAGGTAAAGCTGATTTGTGAATTTCTGAAACTAATTTTTTGAAATGTATGAAGAATAAAAGAATCGGAATGAGAACTAATGCGATTGATGTTGTTTTGATAAATAAACAAAAGAGAACCAAAATAACTATGAGTGTAAATTTTTCTGTTTCCAAAGTCTTGAAATTTTCCAAGAAATAAAAGAAGATCAGGAATGAAAAGACATAAATGGGAATATCTGGTGATGGACTGCTGATGAATTGAAAGAAAAAGAGGTTTGCCAATGGAAATAATCCAATGATGAGACAATTCAGATTCTTATTTTTAAGATATTCATTCAATTTTGTAATCGAAAAAATAGTTCCGAGTAAAAGACAAAATCCACTTATGTCATTAAATTTATCATATAAAAATGAAAAGTTATAAGCACTTTGCAGAATATGCCAGCCACTCGTTTGTGCCAAAAAAAAGTGCAGGTTGGCCAGACCTTTTACAAAACCGTATTCGTTAATCCATTTTATGGTTTGGATATAGTAGGATTCGTTGTCTAGAATATAGGGAATCGAAGCGCATTGTGCCAGAATTAAAATTGTGATTATGGCCAAAGCAATTTTCAAAGAGTTTGTCAGTGAAAGTATTTCATCGAAAAAGGATTGGTAAAGAAGCCGAATTTCTTTTTGATAGTTGATGAAAATAGAAAGGTTGGAAAGAAAGAGAACAATATGAAATTCAATATTAATTCTTCCAAAAATTGCCCAAATACTTGTGAAAATGGTGGTTGTAAAAAGACCTAAAACAGAATAGATTACAAAGTTTTGATTTTTTAACTTTAGGAATTTGTCAGTGATAAAACCGAGATTTATTGTTGAAAAAAAGACATAAATCCAGCTCAAAAAAATCAAGACCATTTTCTAAGCTATTATTTGTCCGTCAGACATTACGAGTTTTCTATCTGCCATGCTCGCCAATTCTTCATTGTGAGTAACAATTACAAACGTCTGTCCAAATTCATCCCGTAATTGAAAAAATAACTGATGTAAATTTTCAGCAGAATGTGTATCGAGATTTCCCGAAGGCTCATCGGCAAAAATCACATCAGGTTTATTGATTAAGGCTCTTGCCACTGCAACACGTTGTTGTTCTCCACCAGAAAGTTCGTTTGGTTTGTGGTCAATTCTGTGTGATAAACCCAAATAGTCAAGTAGTTTTTTAGCTTCTTTTTCGACTTCATTTTTTGATTTATTGGCAATATATGACGGAATGCAAACATTTTCCAAAGCCGTAAATTCAGGCAGTAATTGATGAAATTGAAAAATAAACCCCAAATTCAGATTTCTGAATTTTGATAAAGCTTTATCGTTCATCTCCAAGATGTTCTCTCCATTAATAGTCAAAGAAACTTCATTCGTATTGGTTTGTATTCCTCCTTCTGTGGTTTGCGGGCTACTGGGTTTGTCCAAAGTTCCCAAAATTTGCAGCAGCGTAGTTTTTCCTGCGCCTGATGCACCAACAATAGAAACAATTTCGCCTTTTTTTATATGCAAATCCACTCCTTTTAAAACTTCAAGCTGATCGTAATATTTATGTATATTTTTTGCGTGTATCATTTCAAACTGTTTTTACAAAGAAACAAAGTATTTGGTAATTAATCTTAACTCGTTTGTTGTTTTTTTATTTAACCGCAAGGTTCGCAAAGGATGCGCTATGAACACAAAGCTTAGCGAACTTCGCGTAATTCTTTGCTAACCTTGCGGTTAAATTTTTTTGAAAAGGAATTAAGCTTTTTATTAAACTCAGATTAAGCAATAAGAATAAATTTCACGAAGAAACGCAAAGAATACACGAAGATTCGCAAAGAAAAAGTATCTTGTTGAAAATGGCTTTAAAAATTTCGTGGAACTTTGCGAATTCTTTGCGTTTCTTTGCGAAATGAAATCTAATGCGGATTTTCGGTTAAAATATAAAATCCAAAAAAGTAGCGGTTTGATTCGTATATTTATATTCAATTTAATTTCAGGAAATGGAAGCTAATAATGCTGCTACAATAAATAATATTAAAACCAAAAAGCTGGTTTTAGGAATTCTCTTTGATGCTATCGGTATGTTGTCTTTTACCATTCCGTACGTAGGCGAGTTTGGTGATGTTGTTTGGGCGCCATTGGCGGGTTTTTTGATGGCCAAAATGTACGAAGGTAGAGTAGGGAAAGTAGCCTCAATTTTAACTTTTGCGGAAGAAATATTGCCCTTTACAGACGTAGTTCCTTCTTTTACCCTGACTTGGATATATATGTATTGGATTAAAAAAGATGCCGATGTGAAAAAGATAAATCAAGAGAAATAGTGTCTAAAATTGAAAATCTCTGATAATTTCCTTCAACTGACTATCCAATTCAGTATTTGAAATTTTACCGTTTTCGACATCAAAATTATCGTTGAAACTCGGTAATGAAAACACTGCTTTTATGTCGGTATTGAACCGTGGAAAGTTGTTTTTGGCAATTTCCAAAACACTTGCTCCGCCTCTTGCTCCGGGAGAAGTCGCCATTAAAAGCATTGGTTTTCCCTGAAAAATTTTACCATTTATTCGAGAACACCAATCTACTGTGTTTTTGAAAGCTGCACTGTAATTTCCGTTGTTTTCAGCAAGGGAAACAACCAAAAGATCTGCCGATGCAATTTTCTCCAAAAAAGCTTTCGCTAAAGGGTGCTGTCCTATTATTTCTTCCTTATCAACACTGAATAAAGGCATTTCATAATCGTTTAAATCTAATATTTCAGTATCTGTATTTTCGAATAAACCGGCGGCATAAGTTGCCAGTTTTTTGTTGATGGATTTTTTACTTGGACTTCCTGCAAAAGCGATAATTTTCATATAGATTTGTTTTTAATAAAAGTAGTTAAAATCTGTATAGCAATAAAAAAAACTGCTGAATTTCTCCAGCAGTTCTATTCTCTATATGCTATATTCTATGTTCTAAAAAAGTTACACGTTAAATCTAAAGTGCATTACATCTCCATCTTTTACAACGTATTCTTTTCCTTCTACTTTGAATTTTCCGGCTTCTTTTGCTTTTGCTTCAGAACCATACTGAACATAATCCTCATACGAAATCACTTCGGCGCGGATGAATCCTTTTTCAAAATCGGTGTGGATAACCCCTGCGGCTTGTGGCGCGGTGGCTCCAATATTGATTGTCCAGGCACGAACTTCTTTTACACCGGCAGTGAAATACGTTTGTTGTTTCAATAATTTGTAAGCAGCACGAATCAAGACAGATGATCCAGGTTCTGTTAATCCCATATCTTCAAGGAAAACTTGACGCTCTTCGTAGCTTTCTAATTCGGTGATATCGGCTTCAGCACCTACCGAAAGTATGATTACTTCGGCTTCTTCGTCTTTTACCAATTCACGAACCTGATCTACATATTTGTTTCCGCTAACAGCCGAACTTTCATCAACATTGCAAACATACAAAACCGGTTTTGTAGTGATTAATTGGAAAGTTTCCATCAAAACTTCTTCGTCATTGTTTTGTGGAATAACCGTTCTAGCCGATTTTGCTTGCAAAAGAGCTTCTCTAATTCGGTCCAAAAGTGCTTTTTCAACCTGAGCTTCTTTGTTTCCGGTTTTGGCGGCACGATTTACTTTTTCCAAACGTTTTTCAACTGTTTCAAGGTCTTTTAACTGCAATTCGATATCGATGGTTTCTTTGTCGCGGATAGGATTTACATTTCCGTCAACGTGAACGATATTGTCGTTGTCAAAACAACGCAAAACGTGAATGATCGCATTACACTCTCTGATGTTTCCCAAAAATTGATTTCCCAATCCTTCGCCTTTGCTAGCTCCTTTTACCAATCCTGCAATATCCACGATATCAACCGTTGCCATTTGTACGCGCTCCGGTTTTACTAATTCTTCGAGTTTGTTAATTCTTGGGTCAGGTACATTTACTACCCCAATATTAGGTTCGATGGTACAAAACGGAAAGTTGGCACTTTGCGCTTTTGCATTTGATAAACAATTGAATAATGTTGATTTTCCAACATTTGGTAATCCTACAATTCCTGCTTTCATGTTATGTTTGTTTACAAATAACAGATTTGCTGTTACTTATTTTTGGTGATAATCTTTTAAAAGTTTGCAAATATAAGATTTAATAATGCTTGTAAAGCAAATTTTCATTATTTCTTAGAAAAACGCATGAGCTGTTTTTACCGCAAATTCGCAAATTTCAATAAAAAGGTCAATTATAAATTAGCTATTTAGCGAATTAAACAAATCAGCTTCTCAAAAAAATTAAAATTCAGGTTTGTAAGAATTAAATTTGCGAATTTGCGGTCATTTTAAAAACTCATGAGTTTGCCTTTATTTTTTTATACTTTTAATTCTCTTTTGGTGGTGATTTTCGAGTCAATGTGATTCAGGCTAAAAAGATTTCGTGATATTGGTAATTATTTCCAACTCTTTGACTGTCGGGGTCAATCCCGAAACATTCCAATATTCTGTCAATATGGAATTCTTTATATTGAAAAGGGTTTTGTCTTTGAAAACATCACTTTCTTTATAGGTGTAATTTTGAATATTAAAATTGGTTGTCACCAAATTGTTTAGTACTTCGATGTTCTTTACATCATTACCGGTGTTTATGTTGAAATTAATTTCTTCTTTTGAGCTAACCAAATAATAATTTTCCATATCAATTCTGTAATTGGTTTTAAAAACAGATCTTGTTATGTTTTTGGAACCTTTTCCAGTTTCTTCTTTGGCTTCCGCCAATGTGGTTGGAGAAACGACGGCATTTATCTCAACTATTAATTTCTTTTTTACGTCATAAACAATTTTAAAATCATCAAATATTTCGTTTGTTCCTTCGAGAGGAACAGCTGTTATTTCATTGAACTCTTCACCTTGAGGGGATACTTTAATTACAAAATTGAATTTTTTATTTAGTTTATCGTCCATTAACGGTCGGAGCACTGTAAAAAGATAATACTTTTCCATCATATTATTCAGATTGTATCCTAAAAGATTCGAACTGATTTCGTCATCAATTAAACCAAAAGAACGATTTTGTTCTACCAATAAAACCGATTTTACCTTTTTTTGGTCTTTATACAATTGAAAGTTAATGAGTCCGTCATTATAATAAGCGTATTCTCCGTTTAGTTTAAAAAACTCTCTGGAATAGGATTTCAGTCTTGCCGGTACAGTCAGTTTTTTAATGGAATTTTCTACTAAGCTCTTTATTATTTCTTGTGGATGTTGTTTGGTTACAACAATATCATCAAGGGTGTTTTCTTTACTGTTTAAATAAACGATGTTTTGGGGTTGATTTAAAGAAGTCCATTTTAAGATAACTGGTAAATACGAAGAATGTGTCACTTTTACATTTGAACCGCCTTTTAGCTCAAAAACAACTTTCCCTTCACTGTTGGACATCAAAACTTGTTTTGTTTTTAAAACCAATACTACTGCGCCTTCTATTGGCAGATTGGACCCTTTTTCCATTAGGATTAATGTTCTTTCATTGTTTTGTGAAAAAACATAAATGCTCAAAAGAAAATGAAATAAAACAAGTATTTTTTTCATGCTTTTGAATCTAATTAATTTGATTAAATATTTAGTTCTAAAAATAGAAAAAATAAATTAAGTATCATTTTTTATTAAAAAGAAAGGCATAAAAAAACCTGTGCAAAAACACAGGTTTTATATAATTTGAAAAGACAAACACTATTCATTGTGCAAGAAAGCTTGTCTGTTCAATAAAGTTTCTTCGTCTTCAACATGGTTTTCGTCTGGGATACAGCAGTCAACTGGACACACGGCAGCACATTGAGGCTCATCATGGAATCCTTTACATTCTGTACATTTTCCAGGTACAATATAATATATTTCGTCAGAGATTGGCGTTTGTGCCTCATCTGAATCTACTTCCGTTCCATCAGGTAAAACAACTTTACCTTTTAGTTTTGTCCCATCTTTATATCTCCAATCATCTGCACCCTCATATATAGCTGTGTTTGGGCATTCTGGTTCACAAGCCCCGCAGTTTATGCATTCGTCAGTTATAATAATTGCCATTTTCTTTTTAGTCTTAAAGTTAAAAGTCTTAAAGTTCTAAAGCTAAAGAAATCAAAAAAAGACATTCACAGTACTTTGACCTGATGACTTTTGACTTTCGACTTATTTATCCTTATTTTTGCGCAAAATTACAATCAAAACTTTTCATAAACAAACATTATGACATTAGATACAAAAAAAAACGCATTTGTTAAATTAGGCAAATTCTTATGTCAATTCAAAGAAGGGAATTGCATAAAGGATGAAACTGTATTGGGTAATGATTTGTTTTTTGAAAAATTTATCGATTTAATTCAACTTTCACAATCGCATAACGGCTGGTACACTCCAGATCAAGTGTTTTTTTCGATACAATCTTGGGCAGAAGCTTTGACCGAAGAAAATTTGGATAAATGGCTTTCCGGTTATGACCTCAGTAAGGTAGCACCAAAAAAAGTGGCTCTTATATTGGCAGGTAATATTCCTTTGGTTGGATTTCATGATTTTTTATCGGTTTTGATAACGGGGCATGATGTTCTTGTAAAGACATCTTCAAATGATCAACATCTTTTGCCTTTCTTGGTCAATTATCTTATCGCGATTGAATCGGGATTTAAAAACAAAATCACATTTGTAGAAGGGAAAATGGAAGGTTTTGATGCTGTAATTGCCACAGGAAGTAATAATACAGCCCGTTATTTTGAATATTATTTCAAAGAAAAACCGTCTATCATCAGGAAAAATAGAAATTCGGTTGCAGTTTTGAATGGTAACGAAACCAAAGAAGAATTAGTGGCGCTGGGTGAAGATATTTTTAGATATTTTGGTTTAGGATGCCGAAATGTCTCCAAACTTTTTGTTCCAAAAGGATATTCTTTTGATTCCTTTTTTGAAGCTGTTTTCGAATATCAGGATGTGATTCATTATGAGAAATACGCCAATAATTACGATTACAACAAAGCCGTTTTCTTGATGAGTAATTTTAAACTGCTCGATAATGGATTCCTTACCATAAAAGAAGATTCAAGTTACGGTTCGCCTATTTCTAGCGTATTTTATGAATATTATGATGATTTGGGAACATTGGAAAGTAAATTGGAAAGTGAAAACGATCAAATTCAGTGTCTTGTGAGTAATAATTTAGTAAAAAACAGTATTGGATTTGGAACTACACAAAAACCAAATCTATGGGATTACGCAGATAATGTTGACACGATATCGTTTTTGTCAACAATATAAGGCAATGTTTTTTTATATTATTACGAAAAATTCAATGCTTTTTTGGCTCTTATTCCCGAAATTTGCACTTTGAAAATTTTAACAAAGAACTTGGATTAAGATTTTATAGGTTTTTTTCACGCAGATTTCGGCAGATTTTTTTATGGTAAAAAGAAAAAATTTGAGATAATTTGTGTTTGATACGTAATCTGAGTTTAACGAAAAACACTGCTTAAATTGTTCGGAAACAAAATCACATAACCGAATAAAAACGGGTTTTCATTTAATAAATATTTTTTAGACTAATAAAAAAACAAATACTTACTAGATCATGAAAAAACACAACTACAGCGCAGGACCTTGTATTTTACCACAAGAAGTTTTTGAAAAATCAGCTCAGGCAATTTTAAATTTTAATGATTCTGGGTTATCGCTTTTGGAAATTTCGCACCGTAGTAAAGATTTTGTTGCCGTAATGGAAGAAGCAAGAGCTTTGGTTTTGGAGCTTTTGGATTTAAAAGGAAAAGGATATCAAGCTATATTCCTTGGAGGAGGAGCAAGTTTGGAATTTTTGATGATTCCTTACAATATGATGAAAGTAAATGGAAAAGCGGCTTATTTGGATACAGGAACTTGGGCTTCGGCGGCTATCAAAGAAGCAAAATTCTTAGGAGAAACTGTTGTTGTGGCTTCATCAAAAGATCAAAATTATAATAATATCCCAAAAGGATACACTATACCTGCCGATGCTGATTATTTTCACTGCACAAGCAACAACACTATTTTTGGGACTCAAATGAAAGAATTTCCAGAAACCGATTTGCCAATTGTTTGTGATATGAGTTCGGATATTTTTTCAAGAAAATTGGATTTTTCAAAATTCGATATTATTTACGCAGGAGCACAAAAAAATATGGGACCTGCGGGAGCGACTTTAATCGTTATCAAAGAAGAAATTCTTGGTAAAACAGGTCGCGAAATCCCAAGTATGCTGGATTATGCCAAACATATCAAAGCAGAAAGTATGTATAATACGCCACCTGTTTTCTCGGTTTACGCTTCCTTGTTGACTTTGAAATGGTTGAAAAACTTAGGTGGAATTGAGGCTATCGAAAAAATAAATGATGCCAAAGCGGCTTTGCTTTATACTGAAATAGACAGAAATCCATTGTTCAGAGGAACTGCGGCTGTAGAAGATCGATCTAATATGAATGTTACTTTCTTATTAAACGACGAAGCTCATACTGCAAAATTTGATGAATTATGGAAAGCTGCCGGAATTTCGGGATTGCCTGGACATCGTTCAGTAGGAGGTTACAGAGCGTCAATGTACAATGCACTTCCGTTAGAAAGTGTGCAGGTTCTTGTTGATGTGATGAAAGCTTTGGAAACTGAAATTAAGTAATTTAAGGATTAAATAGTTTAAAAATTTTAAATCATATTAGTCTCATTATTACAAAACATTATTGAATCTTTCAATTTTAAATGATTCAATCTTTAAATAAAATTTGAATGAAAATATTAGCAAACGACGGAATTTCAAAAAACGGTATTGCAACTTTAGAAGAAGCTGGTTTTGAAGTTATCACAACAAAAGTGGCGCAAGAGCAAGTAGCCAATTATGTGAACAAAAATGATATCAGCGTTCTTTTGGTTCGCAGCGCCACAAAGGTTCGTGCAGCTATTATTGATGCTTGTCCCGGTCTTAAAATTATTGGACGTGGTGGTGTAGGAATGGATAATATTGATGTGGAATATGCCAAAAGCAAAGGAATACAGGTTATAAATACTCCGGCTTCCTCGTCTGAATCGGTTGCTGAGTTGGTTTTTGCCCATTTATTGACAGGTGTGCGATTCTTGCACGATTCCAACAGAAATATGCCTTTGGAAGGAGATACTAATTTTAACGGCCTGAAAAAAGCCTACGCAAATGGTATTGAACTAAGAGGAAAAACACTTGGAATTATCGGTATGGGACGTATTGGTAAGGCTGCCGCAAAAATAGCTATCGGACTTGGAATGAAAGTGATTTACAGTGATACAGATGTTCCGACAAAAGATATAAAAGTGTCTTTTTTTGATGGGCAGTCCATTTCGATTTCGCTTTCTTCACAATCTTTGGAGTCTTTATTTGAGGAATCTGATTTTATTTCGTTGCATGTACCGGCGCAAGACGATTATGTAATAGGGGAAAAAGAATTAGAAATGATGAAAGATGGAGTAGGAATCGTTAACTGTGCAAGAGGTGGAGCTATTGATGAAGTGGCATTGGTAAGTGCATTGGATAGTGGTAAAGTGTCATTTGCAGGATTGGATGTTTTTGAAAGCGAACCTAATCCGGAAATTGCTATTCTGATGAATCCTAAAATTTCATTGACACCTCATATCGGTGCATCTACCGAAGAAGCTCAGGATAGGATAGGGGTTGAACTCGCACATCAAATAATTAATTTGGTTAAAAAATCGGTGGTGAAATAATAGTCTTCAGATTTTTAATTTTATAAGTGGTAATTTGTTGGTTTTAATTAACAGATTGCCATTTTTTTTTTGACTAAATTTGATGTTTAACTTTAATCAAAAAACCTATGTTTGAGCAATTAACACAATTAGTACAGCAATTTGGTCAAGATGCAGTAGTAAACAACGATGCAGTTCCAAATGAACATAATGAAGCGGTTATGAGTGAAGCGGGAAATTCTATATTTTCGAGTTTGGAACAAATGGCTTCCGAAGGGGGAATTGAGAAACTTGCCGGATTACTACAAGGCAATAATGCTCAGGATCCTTCGAATCCGGCGGTTCAGCAAATTACGCAACAGCTTACAGGAAGTTTGGGAGAGAAATTTGGTTTGAGTAGTAGTGCAGCGTCTGGAGTTGCAGGAAGCCTGATTCCAAAAATACTAGGAGGATTGGTGGGCAAAGCCAATGATCCAAATGATAGTTTCCAAATAACCGATTTGATAGGGGCTATTTCAGGCGGTGGTGCTCAAACATCAGGAATTATGGACGCCATTTCAAAATACGGAACACAATTCGGACTTGATCAAAATGGCGATGGAAAAGTAGATATTAGCGATGCTGCTTCACTATCAAAAAACAGTGGTGGTATTGGAGGTTTATTAGGTAAGTTATTTGGGAAATAACCAAAAACTTTAGAAATATTTGAAAAGACATTTGCATACGTGTAAATGTCTTTTTTTTTTGTTATAGGGTGGTAGAGACGTTGCACTGCAACGTCTCTACGGTTTTATGGTCAAGGTATTTAATCAGAGAGAAATGACTTTTTAAAGCGATTGTTTCTAGATGGATTTGGTTGTAAAACGTATTAAAACAGTTTGAAAATGTCGTAACTTTGATAGGGTTTAAGAGTGGAATTTGATTAGAGTTTATTCTTAAAATCGTTTATTTATTTACTTAAAAACAGTCTTGAAATGAAAAATTTAATTGGCATATTGATTGTTTTTTTGATAATTATCGGGTGCAGTACTTCTAAACCTAATGTTGCAACTGCTGAAAAACCAAAAACAGGAGGTAATGACACCATCAAAATTGTCAATGAAGAATTGGAATATGAAGTGATTATCATTGAGCCAGGTTTTGATTTTTGGTTAGCTTCAACGGCATATCCCAGAGGTTATCTTTCACAAAGTTATATGGAAACCAAAAATTACCAATATGTTTTGGAGTGGAATAATCGCGTTCGTCAGCCGCAAATCTATTCTCCCAATTTATACGAAATGACAATAGATTACAGTCCCCACATTAATTACGGTTACGAAGTAAATTATTTGATTTACAATTATATGATTTTCTTTCAAAACAAATACAATCAAAGTTTGTACGGGCGTGTTCCACCAAGATAGAAGAAACAATCTAGAATTTATTTTTAAAAAGACATTTACCAGTTTGCAAATGTCTTTTTTCTTTGAATTTCTTTAGGATTTTTTTGTCATCATTCAGTCAAAAAAAGCATTCATTTTTTTCAAACAAAATGCGAATTGTCATAATTTCAACTATCAAAATCAGCTATATTTGCAAAAAGTATAAAATTAAAAATGAAAGGATTAAAACAACGATGGGGACTTACATCCAATTGGCAATTGGCCGTTATATTTGTTGTTTTTGCCATTACGGGATCGGCATCTGCCTGGTTGTCCAAGCCGGTTTGTTTGTGGTTGGGAATTGCCAAAGCTGACTTAGGTCATTGGTACACACCAATTCGATTGATTTTAATTTTCCCAATCTATCAGGTCTTGTTGGTGGCAATTGGTTTTCTTTTTGGGCAATTCAAATTCTTTTGGGCTTTTGAAAAAAAAATGCTCAAAGGGATGGGATTAGGATTCCTGTTTAAAGAATAATTTTTTTACTGCGTTCATCTGCAGTACCAATGCATTCTGTCAATATTATTTTTAATAACTTTGCTGTTTTCCTCTTTTTAATCTTGTCGAATTGCACTATATTAGCGGACTCGAGGTCTTTGCGAGAAGCAAAAGATTAAACAGAACGCAGTTAAATTCGCTAAAATCCCAAAATGTCAGATCAAAATCAATACACCGAAGATAATATCCGTTCTCTCGATTGGAAAGAACATATCCGTATGCGACCCGGGATGTACATAGGAAAACTTGGTGATGGGTCTTCGCCAGATGATGGTATTTATATTTTATTAAAAGAGGTTCTCGACAACTGTATCGATGAGTTTGTAATGGGCTCTGGTAAAACCATTGAGGTAAGCATCAAGGATAGAACAGTTAGTGTTCGTGATTATGGACGTGGAATTCCATTGGGAAAAGTTGTTGATGTCGTTTCTAAAATGAATACGGGAGGAAAATACGATTCGAAAGCTTTCCAGAAATCGGTTGGTTTGAATGGTGTCGGGACAAAAGCGGTTAATGCGCTTTCAAATTTTTTCCGTGTTGAATCGGTGCGTGAAGACAAGCAAAAAGTAGCCGAGTTTTCTGCAGGGAATTTAGTCTCAGAAGAAGATATAACCGAAACTACAAAGCGCAAAGGGACAAAAGTTACTTTTACGCCGGATGAAACTATTTTCAAAAACTACAAATTCCGTTTGGAATATGTGATAAAAATGGTCAAAAACTATTGTTACTTAAACAATGGTTTGACGATTATTTTTAATGGAGAAAAATATTATTCAGAAAATGGTCTTCGCGATTTATTGGAAGAAACTATCAATGAAGAAGATTTAGAATATCCTATTATTCATTTGAAAGATCATGATATTGAGATTGCGTTAACACACAGCAAGACACAATATAGTGAGGAATACCACTCTTTTGTCAACGGTCAGAATACGACACAGGGAGGAACGCATTTAGCGGCTTACAGAGAAGCACTTGTAAAAACAATTCGAGAGTTTTATAATAAAAATTTCGAAGCTTCGGATGTTAGGAAATCGATAGTAAGTGCTATTAGTATCAAAGTGATGGAACCTGTTTTTGAATCACAGACAAAAACTAAATTGGGTTCTACAGATATGGGTTCGGATGACGGTACGCCGCCGGTTTCAGTCCGTACTTTCGTAAATGATTTTATCAAAACCAAATTAGATAATTATTTACATAAAAATCCACCAACTGCCGAAGCTTTATTGCGTAAAATTCTGCAGGCAGAGCGTGAGCGAAAAGAGTTGTCAGGAATTAGAAAATTAGCGACAGACAGAGCCAAGAAAGCCAATCTTCATAATAAAAAATTAAGAGACTGCCGTGCGCATCTTCCTGATACCAAAAACCCTCGAAATCTAGAAAGTACACTTTTTATTACCGAGGGGGATTCGGCTTCCGGCTCGATTACAAAATCGCGTGATGTGAATACGCAGGCGGTTTTCAGTTTGCGTGGTAAACCTTTGAATTCATACGGAATGAGCAAAAAAATTGTGTATGAAAATGAAGAGTTCAATTTATTGCAGGCGGCTCTCGATATTGAGGACGGATTGGAAAAATTGCGTTACAATAATATCGTAATCGCTACTGATGCCGATGTCGATGGTATGCACATTCGGTTATTGTTGATTACTTTTTTCCTGCAGTTTTTCCCCGAGTTAATCAAAGAAGGACATTTGTATATTTTGCAGACACCACTTTTCAGGGTCCGAAATAAGAAAGAAACGATTTATTGCTATTCTGAGGACGAAAGAAAAGAAGCCATAGAGAAACTAAAACCAAAACCGGAAATCACCCGATTTAAAGGTTTGGGAGAGATTTCGCCAGATGAGTTCAAAAACTTTATTGGAGACACCATCCGACTTGATCCGGTCATGATGGACAAACATACTTCGATTGAGCAACTGTTGTCTTTTTATATGGGAAAAAATACACCGGACAGACAAGAGTTTATTATCAGGAATCTGAAGGTGGAATTGGATGTGATTGAAGAGGAGGTTTAAAATTTAATTTAGAACATATTGTCAGACAATCTTCAAAATAAAGCTTTGTTTTCTCAAGTAGCCGAATTATTGCAAAATGCTCGACAACAGGTTTTGCGTACCGTAAATTCAACAATGGTTTATGCCTATTTTGAAATAGGAAGAATGATTGTAGAAGAAGAACAAAACGGAAAAGACAGAGCCGAATATGGGAAACAATTATTAAAAGGCCTTTCTGAACAGTTGACTAATGAGTTTGGGAAGGGGTTTTCTGTTGTTAATTTAGAAAACATGAGGAAGTTTTATTTAGCTTACTCAATTTCCGAGACAGTGTCTCGGATTTTTCAAATTCAGAAATCCCAGTCAGTGACTGGGGAATTGGATGCTAAGATTTCTCAGTCACTGACTGGGGTTTTTGATAATCAAAAATCGAAGCCGCTGATTTCGTTTTTCAAATTGACTTGGACACACTATGTTTTTTTAATGCGAATCGATGATGAAAAAGAAAGACGTTTCTACGAAATAGAATCTGAAAAACACAATTGGAGCGTTCGCGAGTTAAAACGCCAGTACGATTCTGCACTTTATACACGATTGGCTTTGAGTCGGGACAAAGAAGGGATTTTAAAACTTTCGGAGCAAGGTCAGATTATAGAAAAGCCGAAAGACATTATCAAAGACCCTTATATTTTGGAATTTTTAGGATTGTCAGAATTACACCAATATTCTGAATCACAATTAGAAGAAGAAATAATCAATAAATTAGAGCATTTTTTATTGGAATTGGGACATGGTTTTACTTTTGTTGCCCGACAAAAAAGGATAACTTTTGATGATAAACATTTTCGAATCGATTTGGTTTTTTATAATCGAGTATTGAAATGTTTTGTTTTAATTGATTTGAAAATAGGAGAATTAAAACATCAGGATTTAGGACAGATGCAAATGTATGTCAATTATTACGACAGAGAGATGCGATTGGAAGATGAAAACAAAACAATTGGAATCGTGCTTTGTCAAAACAAAAGCGATTTGGTTGTAAAATATACTTTACCCGAGAATAACGAGCAAATATTTGCCAGCAAATACAAAACAATTCTGCCAAGCAGTGAAGATTTAATAAAATTAATTTCGGAATCAAAATAAATGAAAGACGAAGACGACGACAACATAATCCCGGCTGACGAAGATAATAATTCAGATGAAAATCCGATTGAAGACAATCAGGATGGAGATGACGATATTATCAACGTAGATGCCAAACATTTTGAAGGGCAGCATTTTTACGAAAACCAGGAAGAAGAAGGCGAAGATGTCATTACCAAAGTAACCGGAATGTACAAAGACTGGTTTTTGGATTATGCTTCATACGTAATTCTAGAGCGCGCCGTTCCTGCTATCGAAGACGGTTTTAAACCGGTTCAGCGTCGTATTATGCACTCGCTTAAAGAGTTGGATGATGGTCGTTACAATAAAGTTGCCAATGTAGTTGGGCACACCATGCAGTATCACCCACACGGAGATGCGAGTATTGGAGATGCAATGGTGCAAATTGGCCAAAAAGAATTGCTAATAGACTGCCAGGGAAACTGGGGAAATATTCTAACAGGAGATGGTGCAGCTGCTTCTCGTTATATTGAGGCACGTTTATCAAAATTTGCTTTGGAGGTTTTGTATTCTCCAAAAATTACCGATTGGGGAGTTTCTTATGACGGTAGAAAAGCAGAGCCAATTAATCTTCCGGTAAAGTTTCCGTTGCTTTTGGCACAGGGAGCTGAAGGAATTGCTGTTGGTCTTTCGACAAAAGTATTGCCTCATAACTTCAATGAATTAATTGAAGCTTCGATTAAAATTTTAAAAGGTAAGTCATTTACGCTTTATCCCGATTTTATGACTGCCGGTATTGCCGATGTTTCCAATTATAATGACGGATTGCGTGGCGGACGTGTACGTGTGCGTGCCAAAATTTCGCAATTGGACAAAAATACTTTGGTGATTACACAAATTCCGTTTTCGACTAATACTTCAAGTTTAATTGATAGTATTTTGAAGGCAAATGAAAAAGGTAAAATAAAAATCAAGAAAATTGAAGACAACACCGCTGCCGATGTTGAGATTCTGATTCATCTTTTTCCGGGTGTTTCACCAGACAAAACTATAGATGCGTTGTTTGCTTTTACGGCTTGTGAAACTTCGATAGCACCATTAGGATGCGTTATCGAGGATAATAAACCGTTGTTTATAGGTGTTTCTGAAATGTTGAAAATCTCAACACACAGAACGGTTGATTTGCTCAGACAAGAACTCGAAATTCATTTAGAAGAACTAAAAAACAAATGGCATTTTTCTACTTTGGAGAAAATCTTCATTCGTGAAGAAATGTACATCGATTTCAAATTGTACGGAGACAGAGAATCGCTTTACACCTATTTGTATGACCGATTTGAGCCTTTCAAGAAATCATTTGTCAGAGAAATTAATGATGATGATTTACACCGATTGACTCAGATTCCGATGATTCGTATTACCCGTTTTGACTCTGATAAAGCGGATGATCTTATCGCAAAATTGGAAGACGAAATGAAAGAGGTGGAATACAATTTGGAACACATTATAGACTTTGCGATTGCTTATTTTACAAAATTAAAAGAGAAATACGGAAAAGGAAGAGAGCGCCAGACCGAGTTGCGTAGTTTTGATAATATCGAAGCCACAAAAGTAGTTTTGAGAAATACTAAATTGTACGTAAACAGGGAAGAAGGTTTCGTGGGAACCAGTTTGAAAAAAGACGAGTATGTTACCGATTGTTCCGATATTGATGATGTAATTGTGTTTTTGCGCGATGGAAAAATGATTGTTACCAAAGTCGATTCAAAAACCTTTGTCGGAAAGGACATTATCCATGTTGCTATTTTTGACAAAAGCGATAAACGTACCATTTACAATATGATTTACCGTGATGGAAAATCCGGACCATCGTATATAAAGAGGTTCAACGTTTCGGGAGTTACCAGAGACAAAACCTATGATTTGACCAATGAAACTAATGGTTCGCAAACGCTGTATTTTTCGTGCAACCCGAATGGTGAAGCAGAAGTAATTACGATTTTGTTACGCCAGATTGGAAGTATTAAAAAATTGAAATTTGATATTGATTTTGCTTCTTTAGCAATCAAAGGAAGAGCTTCCAAAGGTAATTTGGTTACCAAATACCCAATCAAGAAAATCGAATTAAAAGAGAAAGGTATTTCAACTTTATTGCCAAGAAAAATCTGGTTTGATGATACTGTTCAAAGGCTGAATGTCGATGCAAGGGGAGAACTTTTGGGTGAATTTAGACCGAGCGATAAAATCTTGGTGATTTCACAAGCAGGAAAATTAAAAGTTATCACGCCTGAATTGACGACTCATTTTGATGAGGATATGATCGTTTTGGAAAAATGGATTCCTAAAAAACCAATTTCCGCCATTTATTATGATGGTGAAAAAGAAAGATATTATATCAAACGTTTCTTGGTGGAAACTGAAAATAAAGAAGATTGTTTTATATCAGAGCATGCCAATTCCAGACTGGAAATTGTGGCCACCGATTACCGCCCTGTAGCCGAATTGGTTTTCAATAAAGTAAAAGGAGTTCAAAAAGAAAATATGACTGTGGATATCGAGTCTTTTATAACTGTAAAAGGATTTAAAGCACTTGGTAACCAGTTGACGACCGATAAATTGAAACAAGTTAATTTGCTTGAATCTCTGCCTTATGAAGAACCAGAGGAAATTGTTCCGGAAGTGCACGAAGTAGATGGTGATACCGAAATTGAGGAAGGTGAAATCCAACTGGAAGATGACGGTCAGATTACTTTAAGTTTAGATTAAAAAAAGCTCCAGATGGCTGTCATGTGGACACAAATCCGACGCATCGTTTTTTTGAATAGGAGTTGGCTTTAGCCAACTCATTAGAATTAATCGTTTTCCGGCTTTAGGCAAAAGATTATTTAGATTTTGGCTAAAGCCAGATGCTTAACACTATTTTATTCCGTTGGCTTCAGCCAACGGCTATTCAAATCTAATCGATACTTTTTGTGTCCACACGGTAGCTCCAGATGGAGCTTTTTTAGTTTTTTAAAATATCTGAAATCAAAAATCTCTTAGTATTTACTAAGCTTTGCTTTTAGCATACAATCTTCAATTTTGTTAACCATATTGGTGCTTCCGCAAAAGAAAGCGGATCTTTCATGCAATGAAGTCGGTACAATTTCCATAACCCTGTCGAAACCATCAGAAGCTTTTCCTCCGGCTTGTTCAACTATAAATGCCATCGGGTTGCATTCGTACAAAAGTCTTAGTTTTCCTTTTACAGCTTTGGAACTGGTAGGATATAAATAGATTCCGCCTTTTATTATGTTTCTGTGAATATCAGAAGCCAGACTGCCAATATATCTTGACGTATAAGGCCTGTCTTCTTCTTCCAATTGGCAATATTTAATGTAGTCTTTTACGCCTTGCGGAAAATGTACATAATTCCCCTCGTTGACCGAATAAATAGATCCGTCAGCAGGAATTGTCATCTTTGGGTGGGACAGATAAAAAGAACCGATAGCAGGATTTAAAGTGAATCCGTTTACGCCGCAGCCCGTGGTGTAAACCAGCATGGTTGAGGTTCCGTAAATTACATATCCGGCGGCAACCTGATTGATTCCTGGCTGCAAAAAATCTTCTAAAGTAACAGGAGTTCCTATTGGAGTTATTCTTCTGTAAACCGAAAAAATGGTACCAACAGATACATTCACATCGATATTGGAAGAACCGTCCAAAGGATCCATCAAAAGAACATATTTATTGTTATGGCTTTTGTCACTGCCTTCAACCGTGATGAAATCGTCATTTTCCTCAGAAGCAATACCACATACAATTTCCCTGTTTATAAGAGTTTGTATGAATATTTCATTGGCATAAACATCTAGTTTTTGCTGGTCTTCTCCCTGAACGTTTTTTTCGCCAACACCACCGATGATATCTACCAATCCAGCTTTATTTACTTTATGGCTGACTACTTTGGCAGCCAATTTTATCGAATTGAAAATTCGAGACAATTCACCAGATGAATAAGGGAAATCTTTCTGATTTTCGATTATGAATTCTCCTAATGTTTTGTTGTTTTCCTGCATGTTGTAGTTGTTTTTTGTCTTGGTTTAAGTTACGTTATTTTTTGATATACTTTACGATGTCCAAATTGGTTTTTTTCAGTTCGTCGACAACAATTTTTGCGATGGCAGTTGCTCCTTTTGGAGAAAGATGAGTATCATCTGCTTTTCCATCAGGGTATATAGACAATTCTCCGGGTTTATAATGTAAGTGTAGTTCTTTGGATTTTTCCGGGCCGAATGATTGTTCCAGTAATTCGGTATAATATTGTAAGTCGATAAATGGGACTTTGTATTCCTGAGCCACTAATCGGGCTTCTAGCGGATAATCTCCGTGTGTGTCAATTAAGACTCCATTTTCATTAAAATTTCTACGAACAATAGAAGAAAATAAAACTGGAATAGCTCCTTTTGCTCGGCTTTCCTGCACAAAACGAATCAAATTATGACGATAGGCAGTATGCGGATTTGTGTAACGGGTAGAATCTTTGTCTTTTTGGTCATTGTGTCCAAATTGAATAAAAACATAGTCTCCAGGTTTTAGTGATTTATAAACAGCATCCCAACGTTTTTCATTGATAAAACTTTTGGTGCTTCGTCCATTTACCGCTCGGTTGTCTATGGTTATATTATCAGTAAAGAATTGTGGAAGCATTTGTCCCCAGCCACGCTCGGGATTTCCGTTTTCGATTGGTTTATTGGCCATTGTAGAATCGCCAATGGAATAGATTGTTTTCTTTTGTGCAAAACAATTAATTGATAATAGGCTCAGAATTAGTATAAAATGTTTCATTTTTATAGGGATTGAAAATTATTATTTAGCGGCTGATGGTGTTGTGGCTTTTTCGCCAATTATGACTTCGTTTATAGATACATTTTCAGAATTGGTGACGGTCATTCCGTTTTTTGCGGAAGCGATAGTAATGTTGTCCAATTTGATGTTTTCGACTTTTTTATTCGGATAGCCTTCTATCACGATTCCTGTATTGGTAACTTCGTTGCAGCTGATATTTGAAAAAGAAATATCCGAAATTTTTGAAGGATTCAAACCGCTGCCTTCCCCGTGATAATTTGCGGTTATGAAAATACAGTCTTCCACTTTTCCAAAAGCCAGATTATTGAAATAAATGTTTTTGATGGAACCGCCTCGATCTGAATTTGTTTTTATGAAAATGCCTCTTTTTAAATAACCACGGAATTTGCTGTTTTCAACATATACATTGCGAACTCCTGCCGACATTTCGCTTCCAATAACTATTGCATGAAGTCCTTTGAATTCACAATTTCGGATTACGATATTTTCAGAAGGTGTTTTGGAATTACTGCGTCCTTCATCATCTCTTCCCGATTTGATGGCAACGTTATCATCGGCATTGTCAAATTGAATATTTTCAATTAAAATATCACTCGAATATTCAGGGTCGATACCGTCATTATTGTAATTGTGGGCATTGTATTTCAGTCCGCGCAATGTTATGCTTTTGCTTTTTAGCAAATGAATGCACCAAAAAGGAGCATCCTCGATTTGGATATTTTCGAAAAGAAGATTTTTTGAATTAACAAACTGAATCAGTTGTGGTCTTAGGTAATGGCCTTCGCCAAAAATTCGCTCCTTGACAGGAGTGTTTTTATGGTTCATTTCTCGGGTCAGCATTTGATCTTTCTTTTCGAGTTCTTTCCATTTATTCCAAGTGTTTTTGGCTTCGCCGTCAATAATTCCGTTTCCGGTGATGGCGACATTCTGAACGTTGTTACCGTATATCATAGGACTGTAATTGTAAAGCATCGTCCCTTCCCAGCTGGTTAGAACCAATGGATAATCTTTTGGATTGGAACCAAATCTAATTTTGGCACCATCTTCCAAATGCAATTTTACGTTACTCACAAAATGAATTGGGCCGTTTAGGGTATAAATTCCTTTTGGAACAATGATTGTGCCTCCGTTGTTTTTTTTACAAAGTGCCATTGCTTTGTCAAAAGCAGGTTTGGCATTGCTGATGGAATCTCCTTTGGCGCCTAGTTTTGTTACTTCAATTTTGTACGAAGGAACAATAGGCAATTGAATTCGTTTGACGATTGCGTTGACACTGTCTGAAGGAAAGATGTTGTTTTGGGCAAAACAACCCAGCGAAAAAAGGAATATAACGACGAATTTATATTTCATAGCGTCTAGTCTTAGTTAGTTTTCAAATACCATTTCTTTGTCGCATTTGGTATATCCGAATCCAATATGTTTTCGATAGTATATTTTTTGGCTTCAGCATCTTTTAATTGATACGACCATGAAACTCTTTTTTGAGGTTGATAGCCTTCGCCAGTGCATTTGTATTCAGCGTAAAAACAACTTGTTGTAGTATCAGATTTTGACCAAGCGCTCCATCCTTCAGGAAGAATATGTTTACCTATTTCACAGCTTATATAAACAGTTTTGGCAAAAGGTCTCCAAGGTCTTCCAAGATAGGCTTTGGTCACTTTTTCGTCTGCGGTAAGTTTACAGTTTTTAAAAACATATCCGTAGGCAATTCCGCTTTGTGTAGATGCAGCGGTGGCATACGAGTCACTTTTACTATGAATTGTGCAATTTTCGAATAAGGCAGTGGCATCGCCAAATATAAAATCGGTGGTACCTTCGATATAGCAATCTTTAAAATAGTTTTTATTTCCTTCACCCGAAGTGTAAAGCGTGTCCTGGTTTCCTAGGAATGAACAGTTGCTAAATTGCACTCTGTTTGCATTAACGCTCACAGCAACCGCCTGCCCGACGGGACCCGAAGTGTTTTTTATGGTTATATTTTTTGCAAAAAAATCATTTCCATCGACCAAGAGTGTTGGCGTATAAAAAGTACTGTTTCGCCCCAAATTTATTTTTCCGAAATAATCATCATAAGTAAGTATTGTTTTTTCACGGCTTTCGCCAATAAATGAAATTTGGGTATTCCAGGCGTGTACTTTTACTTTTTCATAATAAGTGCCATCTTTTATGAATATGGTGATTCTTTTTGCTGGATATGATTTGGCAGAATTTACCGCTTCCTGAATGGTTGTGAAATCACCAGTACCTTTTTGATCCACAGTGATGTTGAATTCATCTTTTAGAGCAACTTCAGTCTTTTTTTTTGAGAAACTAGTTTTTCTGTTTTATTTTCATTTGTGGCAGAACTCTCTTTTTGATTGCTGAGTTGAGAAAACGTTTTTGTATGCCATGTAATTAATAGTGTAAACAGAATTATTATTTTTATTTTTTTCATTTATAAAAATGTTTATTTTGTTATTCTGAACCAATCAATGGCGACATTTCCGGCATCATTGATTATACCTTCCCTAAGTGCAACAAAGCCTATTTTTGCTCCTATCCATTTACCTTCTCTTGCTGTAAAACTTTCACCAATCGGGGTGAAATTTTTTCCATCTTCACTGTAGAAAAAGTCGCAAATTCCGCCAGGTTTTACTTTTGCTTGCAGATAAATTGTTTTGTTTGTTATCTGAACTGCTTTTCCTTCGGTTTCAGTTCCTTTTCTATCGACTTTTTTGGCCGTTTTTTGCGAAAGAAATAATTTACCATCAACTTGTTTCAAGCATAAAAAACTATAGTCCAATCCCATAATTACCAATCCAGTATATTCTCCGTCAAATCTTGAGTTGAAAGTGATTTTTGTAGTAGCGGTAAAGGTATTGGCAGGTAGTTTTTGCAATAATAAGTTTGGAACATCGTATAAACTTGTGGCATCTTTTGGTACAGGAATACAGTTCAAACTATAATATCCCATTGCCGTTGGCAACCCCCAAACAATCTGTGGATTTGCGTGCCATTGCCATTGCAAACCTAATTTTGGTGTATTGAATTCGTCACTTTCCGGAGGTGTTTCAATAGGGAAAGATTTTTTTCCAACGTTAGGCTTTTTATACGTCATAACCGGTTCGCCTATGCCGTTTTTGTCTTCATCTGTGCCAATAACTGGCCAGTCATTTTCCCATTTCATTGGTTGTAGGTGAACAACTCTTCCATAAGCAAATTGATCCTGAAAATGGATAAACCAATCTTCTCTGGTTTGTGTTTGTACCCAAGCTCCCTGATGTGGTCCATTTATGGAAGATTTTCCCTGATCCATAACTTTTCTTTTTTCATAAGGGCCAAAAACGTTTTTGGATCTCATAACAATCTGCCATCCTGTGGCCACTCCGCCGGATGGAGCAAATAGGTAGTAATAACCGTTTCGTTTGTGAAATTTAGGGCCTTCAACAGTTGGTTCATCGGGATGACCATCGAGAATCATAATATCATCATTGTTGGCGTGGGAACCTTCGGTATTCATTGTACAAACGGCCAACGCACTTTTTATTCCGGCTCGGCTTCCTGCAAAAGCATAGGCCAAATACGTTTTTCCGTTTTCATCCCAAAGTGGAGTAGGGTCAATGAGTCCTTTTCCTTCTTTAACCATTACAGGTTCAGACCAAGGCCCTTCGGCTTTTTTGGCTTTAACCATATAAATACCAAAATCAGGATCAGGATAATAAATGTGAAATTCGTTGTTGTGGTAGCGGATGCAGGGTGCCCAAACACCATTTCCGTGTTGGACTTTGTTATAAACATTCAAAGGTTTTTGTACAGAAAGGGCGTATCCGATTAGTTTCCAGTTGACCAAATCTTTGGAGTGAAGAATTGGCAGCCCCGGAATGCAATTAAAAGATGAAGCCGTCATGTAATAATCATCACCAACCCGAATTGCATCCGGATCTGAATAGTCGGCATAGAGGATTGGATTTTTGTAGGTGCCATCTCCATTGTCGGCTACCCAGACTTGTGAATATTGTTTATCGTTCTTTTCCTGAGCAGTTGCCATTTGCATGACAATGCTCAGTAAAAGTATAGGAGTTATTTTTGAAAGTTTCATTTTATGAATATTGTTTATCTGTTCAATTCCAAAGCAGCAAGAATAAATGGTCCTGTAGCTTTAGGATCATTGTCTTTTTTCTTTTCATTCACATAATATTCATAAGAACCATCTCTGTATGGAGTACCTCCTAAACCAGCTACTTGACAGGCTTGAGTCAGGGTTATTGTTCCGTCAGCATCAACTTTTATCAATTGTTTTGTTAAACCATCAAAAGCTTTATTGGCTAATTTTTTAAATTTTGCTGGTAAATAGCCTTTATTAGCACCTTTTGCAAAAGCATAAGCAAACATGGATGAACCGGATGCTTCCAGATAATTTCCTTTTTCGCCACCTTTGTCAGTTACCTGATACCATAAACCTGATTTATCTTGATATTTGGCTAAGCTTTCGCAGGCATTATTCAGGTAGCCAACTAATTCTTTTTGTTTTGGATGATTTTTCGGGAAGTAATCCAAAACGTCTACCAGCGCCATTACATACCATCCGAGAGCTCTTGACCAGAAATTTGGTGAGTTTCCGGTTTCTTTATTTGCCCAAGGCATTTGTTTGCTTTCGTCCCAACCATGATATAATAATCCAGTTTTTGGGTCGGTGGCGTGCATCTGAATTTGTTCGAATTGTTTGGCTACATCATCAAGATTTTTTCCGTTTTCGAAAGTGACAGTATATTGGGCATAAAAAGGTTCACCCATGTATAAACCGTCTAGCCACATTTGGTTTGGATACACTTTTTTGTGCCAAAATCCGCCACTTTTCGTTCTTGGGTGGCTTTCCAATTGTTTTTTTAGCGTTTGCATTGCTGTCAAATAGTGATTGTCGTTTGTTTTTTTGTAAATATCAAACAGTAAACGACCGGCTACGACCATATCAATATTGTAGTTTTCTAATTCATAGGTTTTGATTGTACCGTCTGCATTGACCAAAGCATCGGCATAACCTTTTACATATGCAGTGTATCTCGGGTCAGGATTTTTTTTATATAATTCTTCAAAAGAATGTAAGACCAAACCGTGAACATAGTCCCATTTTGGGGCTTTGGCATCATCAATCATGAAGGCTTGAGGATGGCGTTTCATCAATGTCAGAGCCATTTTATCTGACCATTTCATGTTTGATGAAACTTTAATTTGATTTTGAGATTCTACATTCTGTGCAGGTTGTTGCGCAACAGTTTTACAACTGAGAAATGTAACCGAAATGAAAAGTAGAGTTGCCTTAAAAAAGTATTGTTTACAATTTACCATAATGATGTGTTTTTATATTTAATATTTTTTATTTGTCCCAATTTGGACTCTATTTTACAGCGGAGATGTTTTTAAATTTGTTCATTAGTCTGCCAAATCGCTCAAATATTGTACCATTTTCCTTTGTTTATGCTGATCTTTTGAAAACTAGGTTGTTACTTTTTTTATTCAAAGACTTTATTTAAAAATGTCGTTGTATAAGTTACAGTTTCGTCAAACCAGGGATTCAGAAACCAAAAAGAATGGGGAGAATTTTCAATCGTTTTGACTTCGTTATATATTTTGTGTTGATTTAAAATGGTAATCATATCATCTCTTCCGGCATGAAAACGTTCTTTGCTGCTGTTTATAAACAGGATAGGAGGGGTGTTTTTATTGGTGTGCGTTAATGCTGATGCCTCTTTCCAGTTTTCAGGAACCGTTTCATAATTTCCGCCCAACCATAAACCTGCAATTTCTCCTTCTTTGGATTCGGGGTGTTTGAAGGATAAAATGCCATCAATATCTATGATAGCTTGGACAGCTGATGTGACTTTATTGTTTTTTTCTTTTTCTTCAAAAAGTTTGTTGTTGTTTGTTGTGCCAATTAATGCAGCCATCTGTCCTCCAGATGAGCAGCCCAAGATTGCTATTTTAGCAGGATTGGTATTGAATTGAACAGCATTTTTTCGGATATATCGAATTGCTTTTTTTACATCAAAAATTGCCGTTGGATATTTTGCTTCCTGTGATAATCGGTATTCTACTGTGAAACACGAAAACCCTTTTGAAGCGACTTCCTGCGCAAAGATTTCCATTTGGGACTTATTTCCGGACTTCCAGCCACCGCCGTGTAGTATCACTATTGCCGGATTTGTTTTTTTGTTATCACAAAAATAAGCGTCAAAATGTAATTTTCGATCACTTATTTCTGAATATACAACCTCTTTTTTTTCTGTTATGTTAGAATGTTTTTTAGGCTGTACGAGGCTAATAAACGGATAGCTCTTTTTCTCTTTATTATAAACACTTTTCGGTGTGTATGTTGTGTCGATAACATACTTGGGTTGAGCTTGAATAGCTGTCGAAATCAATAATAGTATTACGGCTATTTTTCTCATTTTTTTTGTAAAAGTGATTTTTTTTGTAAAAAAGGAGTTGGATAAAATATATCATACTCCTAAATTTCAATTATTTAAAATAGTGCAATTGCAGGTCTATTTTGTTGATATATAGGTCTTTGATGGAAAATTTTAATGCTTAAAAAAGTGGTTTTTTAGTTATTAATTAGTTTTCCATTAATGTGAGTTTCTATAAATTTTAGGTTTTCGACATTTTCAATAGCGTAAGGTTGATCTACCTTTTCGATTGTTACATTTTTGAAAGTTATATTTTTTACAGGAGATTCTTTGTATCCTTTGGCTAGAATAGAATATTTACCGCCGTTTTTCACTTTCACATTTTCCAGATAAATGTTTTCAATGCGCGGAATAAAGTCTCCGTTTTGATTGCCGTGTACGTTGTAGAACATGTCTGCTTTTAATACAGCTTCTTTAACTTGTCCAATTTCTATGTTTCTCACGTAGAAATTTTCAATTAAAGCTCCTCTTCTTGAATTGGTTTTCAATCGGATGGCTACGTCTAGATTTGGACTGCTCATGATGCAATTTTCGACATATACATTGCTTACGCCACCTGATATTTCACTTCCTATGGTAACCCCTCCATGTCCATCAAACATGGTGCAGTTTTGGACAATGATATTTTCGCTCTTCATAGCAACTCTTCTTCCATCAGCATCACGCCCCGATTTTATGGCAATGCAGTCATCTCCAGTGTTGAAAGTGCAATTTTTTATAATCACATTTTTTGAATATTCAGGGTCGCAACCATCATTGTTTGGACCATGACTATTGATGGTAACACCGTCAACTATTATGTTTTTTGATTTTATTGGATGAATTTCCCAAAAAGGAGAATTTATTATAGTAATATTTTGGATAAGTACATTGGTACATTCAAAAAATTCTAAAAAATTGGGTCTCAAATAGTGGCCTTCTCCAAAAATTCTTTCTTCAACAGGAACGTTTTTTTCTGCCATATCCACTAAGCGTTCCCGATTTAGAGGGTCTGATTGAGAGGGATTTCCTTTTTTCCAGCCATATCTTTCGCTCCCACACCAAGGCCACCAGTTCTCGCTATTGGCTTGGCCATTTAGAGTTCCTTTTCCGGTAACGGCAACATTCTTTTTTTTGTAAGCATATACAAGTGGGGAGTAGTTCATGTACTCTGTGCCTTCAAAAGAGGTGTGGACTAAGGGATAATAGTCTTTTGGGTTGGTACTGAAAAGGATTTCGGCACCTTCTTCCAGATGAAGGTTTACATTGTCTTCTAGATGGATAGCGCTTGATTTATATTTTCCTTTAGGAACTAATACTGTTCCGCCTCCACTTTTTGAACATTCTTGGATGGCTTTTTTGAAAAAATTTGTGTTGTCTGTTATTCCGTCAGCTTTTGCACCGAATTTTACAATGTTAAATGTTTGTTTTTTAAAAGTAGGAGGTGCAACCTCTTTTAGTATCTTTTGCATATCATTCCAAGCTTTTTTGCTTAGGTCATTTGTCTGTGAAAAAATAAATTGACAGGTAAAAAGACAGGAAAAAACTAAAAAAAATAATTTTTTTTGAACAGAAATGTTAAGTGTTTGATTCATCTGATTTTATTTTAAAATAACACAAACTCATGCAATCGATTACGCAAACCTAGATATTATTTTTAGAAAAACAAATAAAAGGTTTAAAAAAAAATATAAATAAAAAAAAATGCTTGTATTTTTGCGGTATTAAATGTTTAATGTTACTTTATATGAATTTTTTCAAGTGTTTTTTTCTCTTTAAGTTTTGAAATGTAAGAAAAGCTTTTGCTTTTATGTAATCGATAACATTGTTCGTTTTTTAATATTTTTTTTGTTTACTTTTACCGACAAATTTTTATATTTTAATTTCCGTTATGGATCAAAAAACTACAATTTACGATATAGCTAAAAAACTCGATATTACTGCAGCTACCGTATCGAGAGCTTTAAATAATAATCCAAAAATCAGTGAAGTTACTCGTAAACTGGTTTTGGAAACTGCTGCCAAAATGAATTACAAGCAAAATAGGTTGGCACAATCGCTTCGAAGTGGGAAAAGTAATAATGTAGGAGTTATAGTCCCGCGTATCGATAGTAACTTTTTTGCATCTGCAATTCGGGGTATAGAAGAGGAATTGCGTCCCGAAGGATATCATGTTATTATTTGTCAGACCCTTGAGGATGAAAACAGGCAGGCTGAAAATATTACTACTTTATTAAATGCTCAAGTTGATGGGATTTTGATGTCTATTTCTCATCTTTCAAAAGAAAACGATCCTGTTATTAGAAATGTTATCAATAAAAATGTTCCTTTAGTGTTTTTTGACCGAAAAAAAAATATGGATGGTGTGAGTTCGGTGACTATCAATGACTTTGAAGCAGGCTATTTGGCGACAAAAAATTTAATTGAACAAGGCTGTAAGCGAATTGCCCATTTGACCGGTGATCAAACATTGGAGATTTATGTAAATAGGTATGATGGATTTAAAAAAGCTTTATTGGATAATGATTTGAAGTTAAATCCGGATTATGTTTTTCAAACCAAAAGTAATGTTGAAGCCGGAAGGCAAGCAATTGACAGATTGTTAAGTCTGGATCCGCCACCTGATGGGATTTTTTCCTCGAGTGATTTTGCTGCCCTGGGTGTTATACAGGAGTTGCAGGAGAGAGGGATAAAAGTTCCTGAAGAATTTTGTGTGTTTGGTTTTGGTAATGAGCCGTTTACCAGATTTATGGAATTAACTATTTCGTCGGTAGATCAATCTCCTTTAGAAATGGGTAGAATGGCTGCCAAGGTTTTTTTGGAACAAATTAATAATACTGATAATGTAAAAATTGAAAAAAAGGTTGTGCTTACTCCAGAGCTGCATATTCGAAAATCTTCTACCCGAATTAAGTAAGTTTTTTTGTCGAAAATCATATTTTAAAAACTGCCAGGAATTGTTTCTGGCAGTTTTTTTTATGAAACTATATGTAGGAATTTTGGTTGTTTAGTATTTTTTTAAGATTTAGCTAGAGATGTGGCTAATAAATTGGTTTTTTTTGGACTCAAAAAGAGTGTGGAATTGCTTGAAGAGGTGTTAATAGATTGTTGTTTTACACCTGTTTTTTGAGATAATACCAATATTAGTGCACTATTTATAAGACATGTGTAAATATTATTTATTTTTTTTATTGAATTTATTTTTTTGTCGTTTTTTATTTTTTTTAATCAAAATTAATTTTTATGTTTGTGCAATCGATTACATCTGTTATGATATTTTTAACAAATGATAGTCTGATGGCGTAATAATCTTTCTGAATACTAAAGCTTAAAAAAAGGAATTACAGAATATTCTTAATTAGAATGTCAAACTAAAAAATAATAATAAACTCAATTTTTTTTGCTTAACCCAAAAGCATACCTCTCTAATAATAATAAACAATAAACCAAACCAAATTAACCAGTAAATGTAATGCTATGATTAAATGTGTATTTAAAAAAGGCAAAAGATTAAATTTTGTCTTTATGCTTTTGATGGCCTTATTAACAAGTAACTTGACAAGTGCCCAAAACGGGATTACTGTTAGTGGAGTTATTAAGGACGAAACAGGGTTGCCACTCCCGGGAGTTAATGTTATTGAAAAAGGAACTAAAAGCTCTGCAAGTTCCGACTTCGATGGGAAATATTCCATCAAAATATCAAGCGATAAAGCTGTATTAACCTATAGTTTTATTGGCTTCGATACCAAAACTGTTACTTTTTCTGGAAATAAAGTAATGAATGTATCCCTTCAAAGTTCTACCAATAAATTGAATGAGATTGTTGTGGTAGGATATGGATCAGTTAAAAAATCTGATTTGACTGGGGCAGTTTCTACTCTTTCTGGGGCTGAACTTAGAAAAAATCCTGTTGCAAATATTGGTGAAGCTTTAACTGGTAAAATTGCCGGAGTTTCAGTAACATCTTCAGAAGGATCACCTGATTCAGAAATTAAAATTAGAATTCGTGGAGGAGGATCACTTACTCAGGATGCTTCACCATTGATCATTGTTGATGGTTTCCCAGTAAACAGTATTAATGATATTTCTCCTTCTGATATTGAAACTCAGACGGTTTTGAAAGACGCATCTGCTACAGCTATTTATGGTTCAAGAGGAGCAAATGGAGTTATTTTGTATACTACCAAAAAAGGTAAAGACGGAAAAATGGCTGTAAACTTCAATATGTTCTATGGTCAAAAATACATTGCAAATACTATTGATGTACTTGCTCCAGAAGATTTCGTAAAGTGGCAATATGAATACGCCTTACTTAAAAAAGATGTAAGCACTTATGAAAAATATTTTGGATCATGGCAGGATTATGATTTATACAAAGGTGTAAAAGGGGATGATTGGCAGAAACAAATTTACGGTCGTACTGGTGAAGTACAAAGCCGTGACTTAGGAATTCGTGGAGGTTCAGACAAAATCAACTACAATTTTAATTATGCTCATTATGATGAAAAATCAATTATGATTGGTTCTGATTTTAACAGAAATAACGTATCGTTAGCATTAAATAGTAAAGCTACTGATAAGATTGATCTTACGTTTAATGTGCGTTATGCTGATACAGAAATAAATGGAGGAGGAACTAATGAACAAAAAGAAGTATCATCAAATGATGCTCGTTTACGTCATGCTGTTGGTTACTCTCCTATACCATTGCCAGGTTTGACAACAGATAATACTGATGAAGCAATTTCTAGTTATCTTGTAAACCCATTTGTGGCTACAGCAGATACAGATCGTCAGCAGCTTAGAAAAAACTTCAATATGCTTGGTAGTTTTGCTTATAAAATCATTCCTAATATGACATTTAAGTCAGAATTTGGACTTGATAACCGTAACAATCAGGATTATCGTTTCTATGGTCGTTCTACGTATTATGTTGATAATATTCCAGCTGCAGAAAATCAAGGTAGCCCGGCTCTTGTAATAACTGACCAAAAGAATACTACTTTCAGAAATGCAAACACTCTTAATTATGATTTCAAAAAAATATTGGGAGCCAATCATCATTTGAACCTTCTTGCAGGTGAGGAAACAATAAACACTCAATCAAACACTGTTACATCTACAATTCATGATTTTCCAGATGATTTTGATTTTGAAAGAGCACAAAAGCTTACAACTCAAGGTAAAGCGCAATCAGTAGATAATTTCTACAGCCCTGATGATAAGTTGCTTTCATTTTTTGGACGTGCACTTTATGATTATAAAAGCAAATATTTATTTACTGCAACATTCCGTGCAGATGGATCAAGTAAATTTACACAAGGAAATCAATGGGGATATTTCCCAGCAGCAGCATTAGCATGGAAAATTTCTGAAGAAGAGTTTCTTAAAAACGTTAACTGGATTAACTCGCTTAAATTAAGAGCTAGTTATGGTGAGGCTGGTAATAATAATATCCCAACCGGACAAACATTTCAAAGTTTTAATTCAGGAAATTCTACTTGGATAGATGGAAGTAATAGCCAATGGACACCTTCTAAAACTATGGCAAATCCTGACTTAAAATGGGAGACAACAGTGACACAAAACTTTGGTTTGGATTTTGATTTTTTCAAAGGCCGTATCAGTGGATCTGTTGAAACTTATAAAAATATAACTAAAGATTTGTTAATTTTATTCCCAGTTTCTGGAGTAGGATACACCAATCAATACCGTAATGTTGCAGAAACACAAAATACTGGATTTGAAGCTACCTTAAATATTGCTGCAATACAACAAGAAAAATATGGTTTGAATTTTTCTTTCAACATCGGTGTTAACCAAAACCGTATTAACTCACTTGGAAATATGGGTAATTTTGGACAAGCAACTAATTGGGCTTCTTCACAAATTGGTAATGATTATTTAGTACAGGTTGGTTCCCCAATTGGTATGATGTTCGGATATAAAAATGCTGGTCGTTACGAAGTATCTGACTTTGATTATGACGGAACAAAATACACGCTAAAAGCGGGTGTTACTGATGCTACAGGTGTTGTAGGAACTGTACAACCAGGATATATGAAATTGGTGGATCTTGATGGAGACAATAAAATAACAGCTGCAGATCAAACAATTATAGGTAATTCTAATCCAAAAAGTACAGGAGGTTTCACAATTAATGGGAATGCTTACGGATTTGATTTTTCAGCTGCTTTTAACTATTCTATTGGTAATGATGTTTACAACGCTAATAAAGTTGAGTTCACTACTTCAAATCAAAATGGTCAATATAGAAATTTACAATCCGATATGGCGGATGGACAAAGATGGACAAATTTAGACCCAAATACTGGTCAATTAGTTACTGATCCTACGGCTTTGACAGCATTAAATGCTAATACTACAATGTGGTCTCCATACATGAAAAACTTTGTATTTAGTGACTGGGCTGTAGAAGATGGTTCTTTCTTAAGACTGAACACATTGACATTAGGTTATACAGCTCCAGAATTCTTTAATTCAAGAATGGGAATTAGTAAATTGAGATTTTACGGAACAGTATCTAACGTTTTTCTTTGGACAAATTATTCAGGTCCTGATCCAGAGGTTAATACAAGAAGAAATACGCCTCTTACGCCTGGAGTTGATTATTCAGCATATCCTCGCAGCAGACAATTTGTTTTTGGTCTAAACCTTAATTTTTAATTTAAAACTATTTAAAGATGAAACATACAATAATAATGGCAGGAATAGTTTTAGCTAGCCTTTTTACATCTTGTCAGGAGGATTATCTAGATACTCCAGCTCAATCAACACTAGATGAATCAGTGATTTTTTCCAGTGCATCCTTAGCAAAAGGAGCAGTAGATGGGATCAAATTATCATTTGGAGAAACCAATTCTTACAGAGGTCGATTCCTTCCATATTATGGGTTGAATACAGATTTGGAATGGAACAATTCTTCTACAACTGCCGGAGATACTGCTGATCTACAAAATTACGGTGTTACTGCGTCAAATACTGTGATGAATACAGTAGATAATGCATGGGCAATGATGTTCCAAGGAATTGAACGTGCTAATATTTGCGTGAGAGGTCTTAGAAAATATGGTAACCCACAACCAGGTTCTGAGCTTGGATATTTACTTGGAGAATCTCTTACCCTGCGTGCTATTTATTATGCAGATTTAGTAAAAGCATGGGGAGATGTTCCTTACCGTTTTGAACCAATGAATAATCAAACTATATATGTAGCAAAAGTTAGCCGTGACTTAATTTACAAACAACTTCTTCAGGATTTGGCTGAAGCTGAAACATTGGTACCATGGCCAAATGAGACTACTGCTACAAGTAACGTTGAGAGAATTAATAAAGCATTTGTAAAAGGTTTCCGTGCTCGTTTAGCAATGGCAGCTAGTGGTTATCAACAATATCCTGATGGTATTCACAGAAGTACTGATCCTGAGCTTTCGGTAGCAAATATGTACAGATTAGCACTAAATGAGTGTAGAGATGTTATTTCAAGTGGGAAAGCGCGTTTGGAGCCTTCATTCGAAACATTCTGGAGAAATTACAATAAAGAAGTTTTAACTGCAGGAGGAGAATCACTTTGGGAAATTCCTTTTGCTGCCGGTAGAGGAAGAATGTTGTTCTCGTTTGCGGTACGTCACACTAGCGTTGACCAATTTCAAGCTAATGGTGCCAATAAAGGAGGTATTGCCGGACCACTGCCTTTCGTTTTTTATGATTATGACCTAAAAGACACACGTAGAGATGTTACCTGCGTTCCTTATAAATATGGTACAGCAGTTAATAATATTGCGAAACAAGAGTTAGGTTCATTAAATACATGGTATTTTGGTAAATACCGATACGAGTGGATGACACGTTACGTTACTTCTACTAATGATGATGGTGTGAATAAAATCTATATGCGTTATGCTGAAGTTCTTTTAATAGCTGCTGAAGCTGCTAATGAATTAGAAGGTGTTTCTGCTGCTGCACCTTATCTGAAAGAAATTCGTAATAGAGCTTTTGCTCCTGCTGACAGAGCTCAAAAAGTTGATGCTTATGTAAATGCTATTACCACTAAGCAAGAGATGTTCAATAAAATCGTAGATGAAAATCAATACGAATTTACTGGAGAAATGGAGCGTAAACAATCACTTATCCGTTGGAATTTGCTTAAAGCAAATTTAGATGTTGCTAAAGTTAAAATGAAAGAATTACAAGGGCGTACCGGAAGATATGCTGATGTGCCTAATACTTTGTATTATAAATATGACGCAACTGATGCTACAAAACTTATTATTTACGGATTAAACCGTGGAGAAAATGTAAATCCGGGTGCTGATTATACTGCTTGGACATGGGTAGCCTTAGATGATGCTAAAATCAATTCTCTTTATAAAGCTGGTTCTAATCCAGATAACAGACAATTTTGGCCTATCTGGCAAGTGTTTATTGATGCAAATAATGGTTTGTTGAAAAACGATTATGGTTATTAGAAATCTTTCAAAAAAAATTGAATTATAAATTATAAATATTTATGTATATGAATATAAAATATATATTAAAAGGATTAATAGCTATACTGTTATTATCCTTAACCTTCTCTAGCTGTGAGACTTTTAATGAACCACTGTTAGATGGGATAGGAAATACAAGAGAGTTTTCTCCAATTGACCTTAAGGCATTTGTAAGAAACAAGACTAGCGTTGAGTTGAATTGGACAGTGAAAGAAGGTGTAAATAGTTATGTTGTAGAATTCAGTGAGGATCCAAACTTTGGTACTATTTACAAAAGTGTTGAAGTTACCGCTGCACAATTGCCGGTGACTGTACAATTACAAGGTGAAACAACTTATTCTATTAGAGTAAAAGCAAAAACTTCTGGATTGGATGATTCTAAGTGGTCTGTTACAACGGCTACTACGCAACCAGAGCAAATTTTCTTGCCAATAGTTCCAGGAGATATACAGGCAAAACAAGCAACTCTTAGATGGATACCTAATAGTGATGTAACTCAAATAGTTCTTACACCTGGTAATATTACACGTGTTATTACTGCTGCCGAAAAAACTAGTGGAATTGCTATAGTTACCGGATTAACAGCTGAAACTGCTTATACAGCGACTTTATATAACGGTACAAAAAAGAGAGGTGTTCAAACCTTTACTACTGCTGTAGATATTGGTAATGGTATTCTTGTTAAGCCTACAGATGATTTATTGCAAGTGATTAATAATGCTGCGCCTGGAGCTGCTTTATATTTAGAGCCTGGGGATTATACAGCTCAATCCGGGACTATAACTTTAGCTAAGACACTTACTTTAAGAGGACTTAGAAGTTATGATAAACCTAAAGTAAAACTCAACTTTACACTAAATTCAGGTGTTGCCAATTTCAGTTTGATTGATTTGGATTTAACAGGATCTGGTGTTACTAATGCAAGTGTAATTACCGTTTCTACTGCAGCTACCATTACTGATATTTTGATCAGTAATTGTTATATCCATGATTATACTCGTTCGATGTTTGCGAATACAGCTGGTGCTGCAAGAATTAATTCATTAACAATAGACAACTGTATCGTTAAAAACGTTAATACTAATGCAGGGGCTGAATTTATTGATGTTAGAACTGCTTATGTAAAGAGTGTTGTGCTGCAAAACAGTACGTTTGATACTTGTTCTGACTCTCGTGAATTTATCCGTCTGGATCAATCTAGTGGTTTGAGTGGTACAGGTTTGACCTCAAGTGTGTTGATTAGTAGTTGTACCTTATACAAAGTTTCGACTACAGTGTCAGGCAAACGTTTGTTGTATGTTCGTTTTGCCAATAACAGTTCTACGGTGAAAAACACTTTAATTACAGATATGCCTTTAGGAATTTATTCCAATCAAAACGGTACTGCAACGCCTACAACGCCACCTACGTTTTCAAATAATAATTATTTCAATGCACCTTTGTTGTATGCTACGGGAACTGCAGCCAATACTATTGACGCTTCAGGTACCTATGGTATTTTAGATCCTAAATTCGCAAATGCTACCAATGGTGATTTTACAATTACAAATCAAGCATTAAAAGATAAAAATGTTGGAGATCCACGTTGGATAAAATAAGCCAAAATATTTTAAACCAAAAACCTGAGTTCGATTCGTCAAACTCAGGTTTTTTTTTAAATTTTTTTAGGTAAAAATTGTTTCTAATCATTATTAAAAACTAAAACATATTTATAAAAATGAAAGTGAAAAATTTGTATTTGTTTCTCTTTTGTCTGTTGTTAATGAATTGTACAGCAGCAAATAATAGAAGTATTAATGATCGCTCAAAAAAATATGACATCATTGTTGATTCAAAAGGTTCTGGAAATTTTTTGACAGTTCAGGAAGCAATTAATTCGGTTTCCGATTTAAAACAGATGGAGACCACAATTTTTATCAAAAAGGGTGTTTACAAAGAAAAAATTGAAGTACCCCAAAGCAAAATAAATATCACTTTGATAGGGGAGGACAAGTCCAAAACCATTCTTACTTATGACGATTATGCTTCTAAGATGAATACCGAAGGCAAAGCTATTGGTACTTCAGGGTCGTATAGTTTTGCTGTTAATGGAGATAATTTCAAAGCGGAAAATATTACTTTTGAAAACTCAGCTGGGGCTGTAGGGCAGGCGGTGGCTGTTAGAATTGATGGAGACAAAGTGTTTTTTGATAATTGCAATTTTATTGGTTTTCAGGACACGATTTATACTCGTGCAGATACCAGTAGACAATATTATAAAAATTGTTATATCGAAGGAGCAACTGATTTTATTTTTGGCGCTTCTACTGCTTTGTTTGAAGGCTGTGAGATATTTTCTAAGAAAGGAGGCCATTATATAACAGCGGCGTCAACAACGTTGAATAAAGCCTACGGATACGTCTTTATTGATTGTAAATTAACAGGTGATGCCGAGAAAGAAACTGTTTATCTGGGAAGACCTTGGCGCCCCAATGCCAAAACTGTTTTTATAAAATGTAAAATGGGAGAGCATATCAATCCTTTGGGATGGTTCAATTGGAATAAACTGGAAGCAGAAGCGACAACTTTTTATGCCGAATATCAATGTACGGGAAAAGGAGCTGAAACTTCTTCACGCGTGAAATGGTCGCATACTTTGACCGATGCAAAGGATTATACTGTTGAGAAGATATTAAATGGTTGGAATCCTTCTCAAAAGTAAATATTGAATGGATAACTATATAAATTCAAAAGCCGCTAGAAATTACTTCTAACGGCTTTCTTTTGAAATCTAAAAAACTCAAAACAAAAAACTCTTATAATGATACTCCTCTTTTCCAAGGAATAAATACATCTTGTTTCAACTGATCTGCTTTTGTTTCCACGTTTCCGCTCGCCAATTCTATAATATAATCTACGATTTCTGCTCCAACTTCGGTAATGGTTTTTTCACCAGTAATCACAGTTCCAGCATTTACATCGATAATATCCGACATTCTATTAACTAACGCCGTGTTTGAAGAAATTTTCACAACAGGTGCAATTGGATTTCCCATCGGATTTCCTAAACCTGTGGTAAATAAAACTATTGTTGCTCCTGACCCAACCAATCCGGTGGTACATTCGGCGTCATTTCCTGGTGTATTTAGAAGATTTAAACCTGGTTTTGAAATATATTCGCCGTAATCTAAAACGTCTACAATAGGTGCAGTTCCACCTTTTTTAGAAGCACCAGCAGATTTCATAGCGTCGGTAATTAGTCCATCTTTAATATTTCCCGGAGATGGGTTCATATCAAAGCCTGAACCTGCATCTACAACTGATTTTTCAAAAGCTTTCATCAACGCTAAAAACTTATCTGCTTTTTCTTCGTCCACACATCGATTCATCAATTCTTGCTCAACGCCACATAATTCCGGGAACTCTGCCAAAATACTTTTCGCTCCCAAAGCTGCAAAAATATCTGAAACAACTCCTAATGCTGGATTTGCGGATATTCCTGAAAATCCGTCAGATCCACCACATTCCAAACCAATACTTAGTTTAGTAAGAGGAGCCGGTTTACGTTCGATTTTGTTTGCTCTTTTAATAGCTTCATAAGAATCTTTAATCACCATTTGAAACATTTGATCGGTAGTACCGATTTGCTGTTGCTCATAGATCAAAATTTCTTTATCACAATTTGGACTAATTGCTTTCAATGCGTCTTTAAAAATATTTACTTGCAAATTTTGGCAACCCAAACTTAAAACAGTTGCTCCAGCAACATTTGGATTGTTCACATATCCTGCAAGCAGTTTTGCCAACAAGTCCGAATCTTGTCGAATTCCACCACAACCACCTTGGTGGTTGATGAATTTTACTTCGATATTATCTAAAAGATTTTCATTTGAATTTTTCTCAGCAACTTCTTCCACGCTTTTTTCTTCAATTAAAGAGCGTAATAAATTTTTATAAGAAACTTCTTTTTTTGGCAGTAATTCGTTTTCGAAAATATCTTTCAGTTTTTCGATATTTTTGTTTTCACAAAAAACCAATGGAATAAATAACCAAACGTTTTTGGTTCCAACTTGTCCATCAGCACGGTGGTATCCGTTGAAAGTTTTGTCTTTCCAACGCTCTATATTTGGTGGAGTCCAACCTAAATTTCCGGTTTTACCAAAAACCTTTTCACTTTGATGTTTTACATTTTCGGTGGTAATTACTTCTCCTTTTTTTACGGGTTCTACAGCTTTTCCCACCAAAACGCCATACATTATAATTTCATCACCAATTGCAAAATCTTTCTCTGCGATTTTATGTTTCGCTTTAACATCTGTTGTTGGTATGACTGTAGTTCCTTCAAACGTAATTTGTTCGTTTTGTACCAAATCAGTTAAAGCGACAATTACGTTATCTGCTGGATTTACTTTTATTAATTTTTTTTGCATGATATTATTTTTTTATCTTTTGACTAAAATTTTTTGCTAAAATTAGCGAAACCATTTTCGATTCCATTAGCCTCAATTTCACTCAAAGCTACCACTAAAGCCTCAGACAAACCGTTAATTTTTGTTAAATCTTCACCCCAGAAATCAGTGTTTTCAAGTGTTTGTTTAACAACTGAATCTAGAGATCCTGCTTTCCAAATGTTATTAAATGCTTCAACTAATTCTGGAGTATCTTTTACAGGCAATGCTTCGTTATTCCAAGTTCCTTTGTAGAATTGGATCAAACAAGCTAATGAATAAGTTAAGCTAACAGGTAATTTTTTAGTGTTGTTGTAGTATCCTAACAAACTTGGCAATACTCTTACTTTGAATTTAGAGATAGAGTTTAAAGCAATATCAGCAAGTGCGTGTTTGATAAATGGATTTCTAAAACGGTCCATTACCTCTTCACAGTATGCAGTGATTTCATTTTTGTCCATAGCGAGGGTTTCGCTGATTTCAGCAATAACGTTGTCAACGAATTTTCCAGTAAAATCACCGTTAACTGTTTCCATTACCAATTTGTTACCATACAAAAGTGAAATTGGCACCATAGAAGTATGTGCACCGTTCAAAATACGAACTTTGATCATTTTAAAAGGACGAATATCGTCAACAATCTTCACGTTCAAATCCGTTTTATGGAATGGTAATTTTGCTTTCAAATCTTCGCCACCTTCGATAGCCCAAAGGAAAAAGGGTTCAGCAGCAACAATTAAATTATCTTGATAATCCAATTTGCTATTGTATTCTTCAATATTTGCTCTTGGATATCCAGGTACAATTCTGTCAACCAAAGTACTGTGATAGGTACATGCATCTGACACCCAAGTTTTAAATGCATCCTCTAATTTCCACAAATCACAATATTGCAAAATGATTTTTTTCAAAGTTTCTGAGTTGTAATCAATAAGTTCGCAAGGAATGATAGTTACCGCTTTAGAAGCATCTCCGTTGAAGTGTTTGAATCTTTCGTATAATAAAACAGTCAGTTTTGCAGGGAATGCTGTTGGTGGTTGCATATCTGGAGTATCTGTTCCGATAAACTCAATTCCAGCTTCAGTAGTGTTTGAAACAATAAATTGTAATTCTTCTTCTTTGGCTAAGGCTAAATAATCAGCAAAATCAGTATATGGATTGATGGCTTTTACAACATTGTCAATTAACTGAATATCCTGTATTTTTTCGCCTTTTTTGATTCCGTTCATAAACAAAGTATAAAGACCATCTTGGTCATTAATCATGTTTACCATGCCATCTTTCAATGGCTGAACCATTGCAATTCCGGCATTGAAATCAACTTCTTTGTTTAGTCTTTGAAAAGCGTAATCAACAAAAGCTCTCAAGAAGTTACCCTCTCCAAATTGAACTACTTTGATAGGGTTTAATTTTTCAAGTCCTGTATTTTTTCTATTTAATGTTTTCATTTTAATTCTTTTATAAAGATGTTTTATTTACTGTTTTTTTAAACTTAAGGACGGATTCCTTATTTTGTTTTGGATTATAATAAGCGACCGATATTTTAAGAATGTTTGTTTTCAGACCTTAATGAGGATAGGGTATGAATTCTTAATCCTTAATTGCTCGAGCCGCCTATCATAGTCCATTTATGTTTATGATATTTAAATTATCAGATATTTTTTATCATTGAGAGCTTAGGATTCTAAATTCTCCATATTTTACGGATATATTTTGCCTTTAAAGCCTCTGTTGTTTTTTGATATTAATTCTTTTATATTCTGCTAATTACCTTTAATAAGTGTTTTTTAGACAATTAATGTAATCGATTACACAAACGTAAAAATTAATTTTGATTAAAAAAAATAAATGGATACAAAAAAATAAATAATTAAAAATAAAATGCGAGAATGGGGTAATTAGCATGTCTATTTTTGTTAAAAATAGAAAAAATGGAATTTTGTGCAGCCAATTATCGTAAAAATAAATATTTTTAAATTTGTGTTATGGCTATATGTTTTTTTTTCGGATTTAGAATAGGGTAAAAACCAAAAAATGATATGTAGATTTTAACATTAAAAATAGCTGCTTTTCAATTGAGGAGAGAATTGATTTTGAGTAAATAAATTTATCTGCTTAGCTTTATTTTTTGTGTTAAATGGATGTGTTTTAGAACAGGAAATAGTTTAGATGATCTGAAAAGATTCTTAAAGTCAGAAAAAAAACTATGGTCTGACTGTTTTATAAAGCCGACTTTTAGTTTGTAAATTGAACAAACCAAAAGCCGGCAATAAAATTATTTTATAGTATGAATCAAGTTCAAAACAGTTTTTGTATCAGCTTCAATTTTAGCATAATCTTTGTCTGCCATCAATTGTTTGCTGATCAATTTGCTTCCCATTCCTACTGCCGAAACTCCAGCTTTGAACCAACCACCGATGTTTTCGGCTGTTGTATCTACACCACCTGTTGGCATAAAGATAAGATTAGGGAAAATATCTTTGATTCCACTCAAGAACTCAGGCCCTAACATATTTCCAGGGAAAAGCTTGATGAATTTTACTCCTGCATTTTCTGCAGCAATAATTTCAGTTGGAGTCATACAACCAGGGCTGTACAAAACTCCCTTACTGATTAGTAATTCAGCTACTTCAGGAACAAATCCTGGACTGATGAAGAAATCAGCACCAACGGCTAAATAGTCTTCAGCTTGTTTTTTGTTTTTGATAGTTCCAATACCTAACAATAAATCAGGCATTTCAGCATTACGAACTTTCACCATTTTAGTGAAGTTTGATAAAGCAGTTTCTCCACGGCTTGTATATTCTACCGCTTTGATTCCGGCTCTATAAATAGCTCTTAGCACTTCAATTGTTACGTTTTCATCTGCATTGAAATACAAAGGAAGCATCCCTTGTTTTACAATTGCATCTGTTACATTTTGAATTTTACTCATTTTTTTAGATTTTAACTTTAAATACCAATTTTTTGATTTCACCTTCACCAATCATTGGAGCGTGAACATCTCCTGGATAAAATATCACAAACTGTCCGTCTGTCAATTGAAAATCCATATCAGGAGTATCATTAAAAAAACGTACATCTTTTTCTGGATTATAATCTCCATTAGGTGTAACACATTTTTCTCTTGGTTTCCAAGCTATGGTTTCCAATCCTTTTACACAAACCTGAATGTCGATATTTTTATCATGGCATTCAAATTTAGCCAAACTAGTTTCTCTAGTTTTTCCGTTTGCGGTGCTTACAATTACTTTTAGACCGTCGGTGATTTGAATCGTTCCGTCAGCAAGTGTTGCAAGATCATTTTGATTAATAAAATCAAAAGCAGTTGCAAACAATGGATGTAAGCTAGTATATTGTGATCCGTTTTTTAGTGTATCTACGATCATATTTTTCTAATTATCTAGCAACTCTACCAGAAGCATCACCACCCATAAGTTTTGATACTTCATCTACAGTAACCAAGTTAGCATCACCTTTGATAGTGTGTTTCAAGCAAGAAGCAGCAACAGCAAAATTCAAAGCATTTTGATCATCATTTGGATAAGTCAATAATCCGTAGATTAAACCTCCCATGAATGAGTCTCCACCACCAACTCTATCAACGATATCGGTAATTTGATATTGACGAGTTTGCAACATTTGTTTTCCATCGTATAAAACTCCAGCCCATGTGTTGTGAGATGCAGAGATAGAACCTCTCAAAGTAGTGATTACTTTTTTAGCTCTTGGGAATTTTTCCATCATTTGTTGACAAACAGATAAGAAAGCTTCTGCTTTAACATCATGTCCATGAGTTTGAACTGCAGCTCCTTCTGGTTTAATACCAAAGTGCATTTCAGCATCTTCTTCGTTTCCTAAAATTACATCACAGTAGGATGTTAATTCAGTCATGATTTTCTCACGATCTCCACCGTATTTCCAAAGTTTAGCACGGTAATTTAAGTCTGTAGAAATAGTGATGCCTAATTTACTTGCAGCTTTAACAGCTTCCAAGCAAGCATCTGCAGAGCTTTGAGAAATTGCTGGAGTAATACCTGTCCAGTGGAACCATTCAACTCCTTCAAAAACTTTTTCCCAGTTAATCATTCCTGGTTGGATTTCAGACATTGAAGAGTGAGATCTGTCATATACAACTTTACTTCCACGGCTTACAGCTCCAGTTTCAAGGAAATAAATCCCTAAGCGCTCTCCGCCCCAAACAATATTATCTACACCAACACCTCTTTTGCGCATTTCCATCATGGCACATTCTCCAATATCATTTTTAGGTAAACGTGTCACAAAATCAACTGGAATACCAAAGTTAGCCAATGATACAGCTACGTTAGATTCACCACCACCATATACAACATCAAAATTGTCAGCTTGTGAAAATCTTAAAAATCCTTGTGGTGCTAATCTTAACATTATCTCACCAAACGTTACTACTCTTTTTCCCATTTTTTATTCTGATTTTAATAGTTAATTTATTTTTATTTTTTACTTATCTAGAAACTCTTCCGCCTCCAGCGCCTCCCATCAGCGCCTTAATTTCATTTACGGTGGCCAAGTTTATATCCCCCGATATGGAGTGTTTTAAACAGGTGGCCGCAACTGCAAATTCGAGGGCAGTTTGATGGTCTTCCGGCCAAGTAATCAATCCGTAAATGATTCCGGCCATAAATGCATCGCCGGCTCCAATTCTGTCAATAATATGAGAGATATTGTATCTTCTTGAATTCAATAAATTTTTTCCATTCCATAAGGAAGCACTTATTCCGTTTGAAGAAGCATTAGCATCCATTCGATGAGTGGATACTATGTTTTTCAGTTTAGGAAAAGCTTTCATCCAGTTGGCAAAAACAATATCTTCACCATCTGAATCATTTTTTGGAACACCCAAAACTTTTTCGGATTCATCGATACCACCCAATAGTAAATCGCAATGTTTTACTAAATTAGGCATTATTTCATTGGCTTTTTTCCCGTATCTCCACAAAGTGGGTCTGTAATTTAAATCGGCAGAAATTGTCAATCCCATTCGAGAGGCGACAAGTAATGCTTCTTCACATAACTCTGCGAGTTCAAGCGATAGGGAAGGAGTAATTCCTGACCAATGAAACCATTCGGCATCTTTGAATATTGTTTCCCAATCAATCATTCCTTTTCGTAGGGTTGAAAACGAAGAATCTTCTCTGTCGTAAACTACTTTCCCTGGTCTTTCGGATGCGCCTTGTTCAAAATAATAGATTCCGAGTCTTTTGCCTTGAGTCAAGGCAATAGGTTCTACTGCAAAAGAACGTAGCATACTCAACGATGATTCACCAAGTTCATTTGAAGGGACTGCCGTTATGAATTTAACAGGTAATCCAAATTTTGACAAGGAAGCAGCAACATTTGCCTCAGCACAGCCAAAATACAAATCGAATGACGTGGCTTGAGTAAGCCTTAAATGACTTGGTGGGGAAAGTCTTAGTAATATTTCGCCAAAAGTAACAACTTTTTTCAAACCAAAAACTTTAAATGATTGCTAGTTTGTTTTATTTATAACTATTTAGAATTTAAAATATTCTTTAGCATTGTTATAACTGATGTCAGAAACCATTTTTCCGATCCATTCCATATCATTTGGAAGTTCTCCTCTTTTGATTTCGTCTCCCAAAAGATTACAAAGAATACGTCTGAAGTATTCGTGTCTTGGGAAAGATAAAAAGCTTCTTGAATCGGTCAACATTCCGATAAAACAACTGATTAATCCCATGTTTGAAAGGGCGTTCAATTGTTTGGTCATTCCGTCTTTTTGATCCAAAAACCACCATCCTGATCCAAATTGAACTTTGCCTTTTACACTTCCGTCGTTAAAGTTACCAATCATGGTAGCCATCACTTCGTTGTCTGCAGGGTTTAAGTTATAAATGATTGTTTTGGCTAATTTATCTTTGCTGTCCAAAGCGTTTAAGAAACCAGACAATTTTTGTGCTTGTGGATAATCTCCAATAGAATCCCATCCGGTATCTGGACCAAGGATACGGTGCATACGTGCATTGTTGTTTCTCAACGCACCTAAGTGAAGTTGTTGCACCCATCCAAATTCGTGGTAAGTTTCAAACAAGAAGAACAATACAGCACTTTGGAATTTCAAAGCTTCTTCATTGCTCAATTCTTTGTTTTCTCTTTTCTTTTTGAAGATAGCGTTGATTTCGCTTTCTGTATAGTTTTCGAAGTAAACTTGGTCCAAACCGTGGTCGCAAAGTTTGCATCCGTTTTTGTCAAAATAGTCAATTCTATTTCTTAAAGCAGTACATAAATCAGTATAAGTGTTGATGGTAACGCCAGCCACCTGACCCAATGTGTCAAGATAAGCGTTGTAACCGTCATTTGAAATAAGGATTGCTTTATCAGGTCTGAAAGCGGTACCTACTTTTACTTCGTAGCTGCTTTTTGCCAATTTTTGGTGGAATTCCAAATTATCAATTGGATCTTCAGTTGTGCAAACAAATTCTGCATTTACTTTACGAAGCAAATTTTGAGTGCTGTATTCTGGAGAATTTACTTTAGCAGAAGCTTCCTGATAAATTTTCTCAGCCGATTTTTCGTTTAATAAATCGTAAATGTCAAAATAGCGAGCCAATTCCAAATGTGTCCAGTGGTACAAAGGGTTACGCATTGTGTAAGGAACTGTTTTTGCCCAGTTTAGGAATTTGTCTTTATCAGAACCATTTCCTGTGATAAATTGTTCGTTTACCCCCAAAGTACGCATTGCACGCCATTTGTAGTGGTCTCCGTTAATCCACACATTTGTGATATTGTCAAAAATTTTATCCTCGGCAATAAATTGAGGATTTAGGTGATTGTGGTAATCGATAATTGGCTGATTTTTAGAATAATTGTGGTATAATTCTTCAGCGTATTTATTTTCTAATAAGAAATTATCGTGTATGAATTTTGTGCTCATTATAATTTTCTTAAAATGTTATTATTCGTTTGATGGTTTTCCGATAGTGGCAAGGATTCCACCATCTACATAAAGGATGTGTCCATTTACAAAGTCACTTGCTTTTGAAGACAAGAAGATGGCAGCTCCTTGTAAATCTTCAGGATCTCCCCAACGATTTGCAGGAGTTCTGCTGATAATGAATTCGTTGAATGGATGTCCGTCAACTCTAATTGGAGCCGTTTGACTCGTTGCAAAGTAACCAGGACCAATACCATTTGTTTGAATATTAAATTTTGCCCATTCTGTCGCCATGTTTTTGGTCAACATTTTCAAACCACCTTTTGCGGCAGCGTAAGCACTTACGTCTTGTCTTCCCAATTCGCTCATCATTGAACAAATGTTGATGATTTTTCCACCTCCACGTTGAATCATTCCTTTTGCAACATTTTTTGAAACGATAAAAGGACTAATTAAATCTACATTGATTACTGCCGTAAAATCTTCAACTTCCATGTCAATAATTGGAGTTCTTTTGATGATTCCAGCGTTGTTAACTAAAATATCGATAGGACCAACTTCTGCTTCTATTTGTTTAATGTTGGCAATTACTGCTTTTTCATCGCATACATTAAATACATATCCATAAGCTTCTATTCCAACAGATTTGTACTCTGCTACAGCTTTATCTATGTTTTCTTGTGAAAGATCATTTACTACAATTTTTGCTCCGGCGTGACCAAGACCTTTAGCCATAGACATTCCCAAACCATGTACTCCTCCTGTAATAAGAGCAGTTTTTCCCGTTAAATCAAAAAGGTTAATTGACATAATTTTTATTTTTATAGTTTGTTACTAATTATCTTAAATCTGTTATTTTACATACATCCATGTCTGCGTAATCTAGATTTTCACCAGCCATTCCCCAAATAAAAGTATAATTACTGGTTCCGGCTCCTGAGTGGATAGACCATGGTGGAGAAATAACAGCCTGGTGGTTATTCATCCAGATATGTCTTGTTTCTTGTGGCTCACCCATAAAGTGGCATACGGCCTGATTTTCTGGAATATCTAGGTAAAAATAAACTTCCATTCTGCGGTCATGAACGTGTGCTGGCATTGTATTCCAAACGCTTCCCGGTTTTAACTCTGTCATTCCCATTTGCAATTGACAAGTGGTAACAATTCCACCAATAATCATTTGGTTTACGGTACGGTGGTTTGCAGTTTCCATTGTTCCCAATTGCAGTTTATTGGCTTCAGCCAAACTTACTTTTTGGTTTGGAAAACTTTTGTGAGCTGGTGCAGAATTGATATAGAATTTTGCCGGATTTTTTGAGTCGTCACTTTTAAAAATAACTTCTTTATTTCCACTTCCTATATATAGTGCATCTTTGAAACCTAATTGGTATTCAGTTCCATCAACTACAACAGAACCGTTTCCTCCAACATTGATAATCCCCATTTCTCTTCTTTCTAAGAAATAAGAAGATTTCAAAGGGTCAATAGTTTCTAGTGTCAATGGAGTTACTGGTGTAGCCGATCCTGCAATATATCGGTCGTAATGTGAGTAAGTTAGAGTGATTTCTCCTTCCTGCATTAAGTTGTCAATTAAGAATTCCTCTCTTAATTGTTTAGTGTCGTATTGTTTTACTGCCTGTGGGCTTGAAGCGTATCTTGAACTGTAATTTGTCATAATATAGATATTAATGTAATCGATTGCACAAAAGTAATTTTTATTTTTTTAAATTAGCAATATAGAATTGCTATTTTTTTGATAAACTTTATTTCAGACTTATATTGTAGTTATCGGACTGTGTTTTGGAACTAAAAGTTTCATTACTCCCCATGCAATTAAGTAGGAGAAAGCACAAACCGTGAACATGATTCCATAAGCACTGGAAATGTTTGATGAAATAAAATGTGAAGCTTGTTCTGCCATATTTGGGTCAACTAATACTTCTTTTAGGTTGTCTAATTTTACTGTTTCAAGAGGAATGTCATTTGTCGCTTTGATTAATCCTGCTTTACTAGCTTCCATAACCCCTTTGATACGGAAATGATCTTCAAGACCTCCAGCTAATAATTGGATTAAAACGCCACCCAATCCTCCAGCGGCAGCACCAATTCCTGTAACCGAACCAACTGCTTTTTTAGGGAACATATCCGAAACAGTAGTAAATAAATTAGCAGACCATGCTTGGTGTGAGGCGCCTCCAATGCTAATGATAGCAATTGCGGCAACAATTCCCCAAGTAGCAGCAACATATTGTGTGCTGATTAATGCCAAAGGTAAAAATGCAATAATCAAAAGAGCCGTCATACGTGCTCTATAGGTTTCCCATCCTTTGTTCATAAAAGACATTGGGATAGAACCACCATATATAGAACCAATTATTGCAATTCCATACACGATAAATGTTGATATCATTACGGTGTGTTTGGTTTCAATAGCGTCCATTCCAACGCAAAATTGTTGTTTGATATAAGTTGGTAGCCAGAATAAAAGGAACCACCATATACCGTCAGTCATAAATTTACCCACAACAAATGACCATGTTTGTCTGTAGGTAAGCATTTTGTACCAAGGAACTTTAACTTCTTCGGTTGTAGTAGCAACTACTTCTTCGTCATCACTATGGATGTAATCATATTCTTCCTGATTAATTTTACCTTTTTCCAGCATGTGTTTTGGAGAAGCGTATAATTTGCTCCAGAAAAGCAGCCAAAGAAAACCAACTATACCAGTGATAATGAATGCCATTTGCCAACCGTGAAAAATCCCCAAGAAAAGACCATTTCCTTCAGTTGGATTCCAGGCAGCAAGAATAATCGGTATGATTAAGGCACAAATCATTGCCCCAACATTGGAACCAGAGTTGAAAATTCCTGTTGCTAATGCACGTTCTTTTTTCGGAAACCATTCGGCAACAGTTTTGATAGATGCCGGAAAGTTTCCTGCTTCTCCAGCTCCAAAAAGTCCTCTGGCAATCATGTGGTTAGTTAAACCTTTGCCCATAAAGGCACTTAAAATTCCAAAAGTTGACCAGCCAACTAAAGAAGCGGCCAATCCTATTTTTGTTCCGATTTTGTCAATAATGAAACCTGCAAAAAGGGTGAAACCTGCGTAGAACGCGGTAAAAACGGCTGTTAAAAGTGAAAAATCTGTAGCGGACCAGCCAAATCCGTCGGTTGAACAGAAGTAATCTTTAAGATAACCAATTACATTTCTGTCCATGTAATTTATAGTTGTTGCAAAAAGTAAAAGTGAAGCGATTGTCCAACGGTAATTTGTCTTTTTTCCCTCAAGTTGATGTTCCATAAATTTTAATTTAAATGTTTTATTATTTAAGTGTGTTTGGTTAATTTTTTTTTTTGTAAAAATAGGGTATTTTATATTCAAATTACAATGTAATCGATTACACAAAAATAGGATTAATTTTTTTAATTCCTATTTTTTAACCGTTTTTTTTTAGTTACTGTGATTTTTAGCCGTCAATTATTGCTTAATAAGTAATAATTGACCATTTGGTGGGGTTTTATCAAAATTTGGCTCGTAAAAATAATTAATTAATCTTTTTTATCTATTTATAATTTCTTAAAAAAATCGGTTAACTAAGTTTTTTTGTTTGTTGCATAACAAATGACAACTAAAATTAGTTAGTTGAAGCCAAAATGGTAGAATAATGAGTAGTGTTTTTGGATTTCCTTTTTTAGTATTTGAATAAATCTCCCAGCGTAAATTCTGATTTACCTTTTAATCCTTTTAATTTTTTTACAATTTTCAAAAAAGCTATCGCTGTAATGTAGGCGTCTCCCATTGCGGTATGGCGATCTTTTTTGGAGATATCAAATTTGTCAGCCAAATCGTCTAAGGCATATTTATCCTTTCGTTCCAAAAGATTGGACATGATAAGTGTCTTTTTATAAAGAAAAGCGGTATCCAATGTTTTGTTGGTCAATTGTGGCAATCCATTACGCTCCAAGGCTTTATTTATCATTGTGATATCGAATATCGTATGATGGGCAACGATAACAGAATCGCTCACAAATGCCAAAAACTGTTGCAATGCTTCAAGTTCTGATGGTTTGTCCATAACCCAATCCTTCAAAATTCCGTGAATTTGAGCACTATTTTTATCGTAATATTCTTGGTGGATATAAATTTCGAAACTGTCTGGAATCGAAATTACACCGTTCAGTAAGCTGACGGCTCCAATGCAAAGTATTCGGTCATTATCAAAATCAAAACCAGTTGTTTCCGTATCTAAAACTACAAAACGTGTATTGTCAACACGGTTTAAAAGTGTTGGATCTGTTGATTTTTCAAAAATTTTAAAAAAATCAAATATTCTTGTTTTGCTTTCTTTAAAAAAATTATTCATTACAAAATATTTGATGAATTAAAACGTATGCTGATAATCTCTTGTAGTTCTTTAATGGTTTTAAAGGTACTTTTAAGTTTTATTTTTTCTTGTTTTGAAAGGTCTCCCAATGCAATATATTGCCCGGAATCATTATGTAAAAGCCCTTGTTTTGTTCTGAATTTTAACAACGCTCTATAGGAATAGGAGCAGGCCAGGTATAATTCCCTGTTGTGTGGTTCCAATTCAGCTAATTTATCAAAGCGTTCGGGAGTGTTGCTTATTGATTTTACGGCATGCGACAATATCAATACTCTGGCGGCATCGCTCAAAGGCATCAGCGCTCTTCTTTTTATATCAAAAAAATCTTTGTTTGCGCCGTCTTGTTCCAATAAAAATCCCCTAAAAAATCCTGTTGGAGAAGGACTTTGCAATGCACCGCTTACCAAATGGATATAAAATACGGGGTTCTCCTTTATATCATTAAGAATATAATCGGATAATTCATTTGTGAGTTCAGTATCACCGTACGAAAGGCTGTAATCAAAAAAGATAAAGGACAATAATACTTCGTCTTTTCCGGTGTTGGTAATCCATTGATGAACGAGACTTTTCCATTCGTCAAGACTTAAACACCATTTTGGATTGGATGCCATCATCTCGGCAGGGCAATAATCGTATCCAATTTCAAACAAACCTTTGTTGACATGTGTAGCCAATTCCAGAAAATATTTTTTGGTCTTTTCTTTTAACTCGTCAGGAACATTTTCGTACAGCAAAGCATTGTCTTGGTCGGTTTGCAGCAATTGTTCGCTTCGACCCTGACTCCCCATTGCCAGCCACGCAAATTTTACAGGGGGTGGAGTCAGCATTTTTTTTAATGAAATTTCAATCACTTGCTGGATGCAGACATCATTCAATTCTGTGATAATTTTTGAAGTCAGTGCAATAGGGATATTTTGTTCCAAATAGCCGCTCAATAATTGCATAATACTAATGCGAATGGGTTTTATGTCCTTGTATTTTTTGGCTCTTTTTATTGCTTTTATCAGTACCGAAGGATTGTTTCCCAATGAAACCATAACATCATGTTTGGAAAGGATTCCAACTGCTTTGCTGTTTGGGGTTCCGTCTTTGGTGATGCATAAATGGCTAATATTACTTTTTATTAAGGCGATTTGTGCTTGGGTTATAGTCAGTTTTTTGGGATAAGTGATAACAGGACTTGCCATTATTACTGATGCTTCTGTGGTGATGGGATATTCTCCGGTTACGATTTTATTCCTTAAATCTTTATCAGTTATGATTCCAATTGGTAGTTTATCTTCGACTACAAGTATGGCTCCCACCTTTTTTTTAATCATTTTCTCGGCCATTTCCTGTGCCGTGGTTGTGGCAGAACAGGTTACTATTTTTTTTGAATATTTTACGGGCTGAATATCAAATAATTTAGAATCAGTGTCCAAGATATCACCGTTTAAATTCTCTCCATATAGTTTTCCTCTGTGACTTTTGGAATACGGATTTTGAGTATTTGCGGCAAAACTTTGTATTAAGAAGTTACCTACTGCTTCATTTTCCAGAGCATAAGGCCTGAAAATAGCTATCGGAATGGCATAAAGAATAGTTTCTTCATATGCTCTGGCTTCCATTTTGTAGTTTTCATTGGCGATAAGCGGTCTCAAACCAAAAATATCCCCTTCATCACACATGTCTAGGATTTCATTTTTAGGTCCTTTTTTAAGAGCTACTGCCCCTTTGTGAACTATGTAGAAAGAGCTGTGGGTTTCTTCATTTTCGGCAAAAATCACGCTGTCTTTTTCTTTGTAGATAATCGATATCTGTTCAGACAGAATTTCAATGTCTTTTTGATTTAAAAAAGTAAAAGGAGGGAAGTTCTTCAAAAAATCGGCAACTCTATGCGAAATAGTATTTTTCATGGGTATTATTTTAAAACGTATTCACAAAAAAAAACACAGCTTCTTTTTGGGAGCTGTGTTCAGGATTTATTTTTTGGATTTAGTTACTTTCATATTAATTATTTCCACAAATAAGGAAAACGAAATGGCAAAGTATAAATATCCTTTTGGAACAGGAGTTACATGGCTGCCAAAAATCAGAGCGTTTGCCAAATGGGCGCTTTCTGTCAATAGCATGAATCCTATCAAGATTAGGAAGGACAATCCCAGAATTTGAATCGAAGGATGTTTGTTCACAAAATTCCCAACAGGAACCGCAAACTGCATCATTATTAATACAGAAATAATAACTGCTGTAACCATAATGACTAAAGCTCCTTGAATTCCGTTAGTCATTCCCACGGCAGTTAGTATGCTGTCAAACGAGAAAACCAAATCAATCATTATAATTTGCAGAATAACACTGCTGAAGGATTTAGCGGCAGCTTTGCCTAATTCCATTTCCTCATGGCCTTTCTCATCTACTTTTTCGCGAATCTCGTTCGTGCTTTTATAAATCAGGAATAATCCGCCAAGCAATAATATTACACTTTGTCCCGTAACTCCGGCATTTAGCCAACTCCATTCAATCGTGAACCAAGGTTTTTTCATCTGAATTAAAAAATTAATTCCAAACAAAAGCGCAATCCGCATGAACATTGCCAAAAACATTCCAATTTTTGTGGCTTTTTTTCGGGCTTCAATTGGTAATTTTCCAGTTGCAATAGAGATAAAGATAATATTGTCTATTCCTAAAACAATTTCCAAAAAAGTCAATGTTAATAGAGCAATCCAGGCATCTGGGTTCAAAAATACTTCCATTTTAAGTATGAATAGGGGTTAGAAAAAGTTATGAATTATGAGTTATGAATTATGAGTTATCTGTAATCTGATAATCTAAAAGCAAAAATCTTTAATCTGAAATCTTAACAACCGTTCCTTTTTGTTTGGAACTAACGCCAACCATTCCAAATTCAAAGGTATAGGAATTTTTCGAAGTTGTCAAAATTTTCATATCAATCGCTTTCTCTTCCGCCTTATTTTTCGGGTGTTTTTTCTGCAAAACATATTCGCAATCATTCACCCAACGAATAGTCGAAGTATCTGTTTTTCCTTCAAAAGTCTCAATCTCAATACTGTCATTGCGCTCAAAAACCGTCGTTTTTTTAACACCGTTGATTTCATAATCAAATTTGAATTTTCCAGTTTTGAAGTCTTTGCAATTACGGTCGGCACTATAACACGACATTAGTAATAGGATTGGGAGAATAAAGATTGCTTTTTTCATTATTGATGTTTTAATTTTTATTTGGGCCTAATCCAGCTGTCCGTTACAACTCCTCATCTTGTTGACAAAATTTTTATGTGTTTGCAAGAGCTTCTTTCAGTCGCTTTGCAAACCCAAAAAATTTAAGTCAACAAGACTGCGGGGTTTTCACTTCCATCTGGGGCAGTTTTTAGATTACAGATTACAGATTACAGGTTTCAGAATTTAGATTTAGATTTAAGAATTGTCATTGTCATTGTCATTGTCATTGCAAAATCATTTCATTCGTCTAAATTCCTCTTCGGTAAAATTTTTAATTTCTTTTTCTTTTGCAAATTTATCGTCATTGTAACTCGCCGATTTATTTTTTGGAATTGAAAGGCTACTCCATTCACTGTTTTTTAGTTGTTTGGCATAAAAAACAATTTGTCCAACATGATACGGATAATGTGCCAACTGTCTGTTGATGGCCTCGATAACTGTATGTCCTTCATTCCTGATATAAATAATCTCCGAAAGTTGTTCTGGTTGTAAACTGTCCAAAGCTCCAAAAAAGCAATTCCACCCGTCATTCCAAACAGTGAATACCTGTTCTTTGCTTTGCAAATCATTTTCAAATTCACCATCCCTGTTTCTTGTTTTTTTTTCGCCATCAGTGGTAAGGAAATCTGTCCAGCGAGAAATCATATTTCCAGAAAGATGTTTTACAATTACGGCAATGCTGTTTGTGTCTTCATTTGTAGATACAAAAAGTTGATCCGGTTCCAATTGTTCCATTGCTTTTTCTCCCAACATTTTATAGTAGAGAAACTGCTTTTTTACGCTCTCAATGTAAGAAGTAGTTGCATCCATGATTACTCAATTTTTATATCATATTTATCCAAAAGCCCCGCTATTCCCTGGCTTGAAAATTTGGCTTTTTTCATCGGGTTGAATTCTGGGTCAATTTTATAATTATAGGCCGTTGTAAAATCAGCGGAAGCTAGAATCGTATCGTTAAAAATAGCATTGTCCAGATTACAGTTTCCAAAAACGGATTGTGTCAAATTGGTTCCAATAAAGGAAACTTCTTTCATCGAACACGAATTGAATTTGGTTTTGGGCATTTTTTTATTTGCAAAAGAACTATAATCCAAAATGCAATCCTGAAATTGCACATTGAATAAAAAATCCTGACACGATTGAAATTGAATTCCCATCAGTTTACAGTTCTTGAAGGTCACTGTTTTTAGACTAGTGCCTCCCAATTGAGTCATCGATAAATTACATTCTATGAATTCGCAATCCATAAAACTATTGTTTGAAAAATCACTATTCGAGAAATCACAGTTCTTGAAAACGCAATCTTCAAATTCACGATTGTTAATTCTTTTACCTATATAGGTTACTTTTTCAAATGTTTTTTGAATATGTATTAGATCTTCCATTAGTCGTTAAAAATGCCTTTCATAATTATTTTCAAACCAATGAACAATAGATACATCGATACGGCACAAAGAATTATTCCCACAATCAAAACCAAATAATGCCAATTGGTGTGCTGATTCATAAATGCATTGTAAATTATGGTGGGACCTATAAACATAAGCGGAATGGCTCCTGTAACGTATTTTACGCCTTTTGCCATAAGAACTTTATCTGCCATTTTTTTGATTTTTAAATTTTTAACTAAAACGTGATTATTTCTTATTGTAAAAATCAACTGCTTTTCTCACGCTTCCGTGTGTTTTGAGCAATTCGGCTCCTTCTTCATAGGTAACGGGAATTTCGCTCATAATCATTTTTATGCCGCGATCAACAAGTTTGTTATTGCTTAATTGCATATCAACCATTTTGTTTCCTTTTACTTTTCCAAGCTGAATCATGGTGGCGGTCGAAATCATATTCAGGACTAATTTTTGGGCAGTCCCAGCTTTCATTCTTGAGCTTCCGGTTACAAATTCTGGACCTACAACCACTTCGATGGGAATTTTTGCCGTTTGCGAAAGCGGACTTCCCGCATTGCAGGAAATGCTCCCGGTGCTGATGTTTTTTTCGTTGCAGGCTTGTAATCCACCAATAACATACGGAGTTGTACCCGAAGCTGCGATACCTATAACCACATCATTTTCATTAATATTGAATTCTTTTAAATCAATCCAAGCCTGAGTAGGATTGTCTTCGGCGTTTTCCACGGCTCTGCGAATAGCTTTGTCTCCGCCTGCAATAATTCCAACGACCAAATCAAACGGAACTCCAAAAGTAGGAGGACATTCAGATGCATCGACAACTCCTAATCTCCCTGAGGTTCCTGCCCCGATGTAGAATAATCGCCCACCCAATTTCATTTTGGCAACTATTTCAGTTACTAACGACTCTATTTGTGGCATGGCTTTTTCGACGGCGAGCGGTACGGTTTTGTCTTCGTTATTAATGTTGGTCAGTAATTCTGTAACCGACATTTTTTCTAAATGTTCGTATTTGGAAGATTGTTCAGTGGTCTTGGTAAAGCTCATGGTTTTGTTTTAAAATTGATCCCTTTTCTGGGTTGGTAAAGTTAGGGAATTTTAAAACTTACTATTCTTAGTAAGACTAAAAAAAATGTGATGAATATAATTGTTCCCAAATCAGCGAGATTTGTGATAATTTGGAACGAATAAGAAATGAACAGGAAGTTTTATGACGCTGTTTCCGGATTGATTTTGCGGTGGTTTCAATTTGGTTTCCCTAAATTTCCCTTATCAATTAGGGAATTGTTCAAGAACTTTGGTTTTTCTTTTAGATATTATTGGTTGTAGGATTATAGGGTAATTCCATCCGCCGACGTTGTTCTTCTTTGACTGTTTTTAAAACATCTTCAATGAAAATTTCATCGTATTTCTCAGCAATAGAATCACGATTGTTTGTCATTCGTATTACAGAATGTTTGCTGAAAATGGCAACACTAAAATACTGTTTTTTGTTTGTCAAATAATACTTTCTCTCTTGTTCATCACAATCGATTTCTGTAGTGCTAATTTTTAATAATTGAGTAACTATTCCAAAAAGATGATTTTCTATTTTGGTGTACTTCTTAGGTTGATTTTTGAAAAAAAAATTAAACATACAACTAGATTTAGATTAGTGTTTGGGGTGCTTTTTTCTTTTTTTTCTTTTTTTTATTTTGTAGGTTGATTAATTATTGTAAAAGACAGAAGTTCATATTGTTTTTATCTAAAGCAAATTAACAGTAATGTTTCTAATAAAGCAAGTTATTTTGGATTATTCGTACGTTAATTATGCATCATTAAACGAATAAATAATCCTAAAGTGTAATTTTTTTTGAAATAGAAATACGGAGCTTTTTTTGTCTGAAAACTGTTTGATTTTTTACAGCAAAAATGCTAATAGAATACCTACTACAATCATCGAAACTTTGGCTATATTGAATTTGTGTCCTTCGCTAGTTTCAAAAATAATAGTTGATGAAATATGGAATAGAATACCGATAACCACAGCTGTAATTTCGGAATAATAATCATTCAATTGAGGCAAAATGTCTGAAACTACAGTTCCCAATGGTGTCATAATCGCAAAAGTCGCCATGAATAAAAATATTGCATTCTTATTGAGACTGGAGCTTACGAAAAATGAAGTCAAAATAATAGCAATTGGAAAATGGTGAATTGCTATTCCTAATGCTAAATCGCTATGATGGCTTACCGGAAATCCTTCCAAAAAAGCGTGGATGCAAAGGCTGACAAATAATAACCACGGAATTTGATACATTTTGGAATGCCCATGAACGTGTCCGTGTTCGGCCCCTTTGGAGAAAAATTCCAAAATGATTTGGAACAGAATTCCAATCATTATAAAAATTCCAATGTTATGGTTTTTGCTTTCATAAACTTCCGGTAGCAAGTGCATTACCGTAAGGGAAAGTAGGAACGAACCACTAAACGCCAATAGAAGTTTAAGGTTGGTTTTGTTTTTTGGCTTTAAAAATAAAGCTATGAAATAACCAAGAAATACTGAAAGAAGGGGTAGTAAGTAATTCATGTTTTTTTTCTTGTTGTTTAACTGTTTAATAGTTTATTCGTTTAATCGATTAAACAGTTCAACGATTAAACGAATAAACTATTTGAATATCATAATCAATCTTTCACTTTCAGTTTTGTGGAATTTTTTTAGTTTATAATCACCAAAAATATCCAATAAAAAGATTCCGGCTTCTTCCATCATTTCTTCAAAATCTTTAAGCGTAAGGGCTTTTACTTTTTCGGTAAAATGATAAGCGTTGCCTTGGTCTTCAAAATCAATTTCTTTAAAAATATGTCCGTCTTTTAAGTAACGCTTGATATGAAAATCAATTCCATCTACGTGTTTTACATCTTCGGGAACCAAGTTGTTAATGACATTGGTCACATTCATAAAATCAATTACAGCAAAACCATATTCGGTTAAGCTTTCTTTGATTGCTTTTAGAGTGATAAGATTATCATCGTCATTTTCGAAATAGCCAAAACTGGTAAATAAATTGAAAATTGCATCAAATTTATCATCAAATTTTTCACGCATATCATGAACCTGAAAGTGCAGGTTTTCGTTGCTGTTTTTTTGAGCTTCCAAAATACTGTTTTCAGACAAATCGGCTCCAATGACATTGAATCCTAATTGATTTAAATAGATGGCATGACGGCCTTTGCCACAGGCTAGATCAAGGACTTTTGCTTTTTCGGGCAGATTGAGATAATGCGTGAGGTTGTCCATAAACAACTGCGCTTCTCTGTAATTTCTTTCTTTGTAAAGTATATGATAATAAGGACTGTCAAACCAGGAGGCAAACCAGTTTTCGGGACTTGAATTTTTCGGTTTTGTTTTGTTATATACGGAATCAGACATTTATTCTTTTTCATTTAATTTGAGTCCGACAAAATTAGTGTATTTTTGCTGAAAATATACTATTTCAGACCGTTTGGAATTTGAAATTTAATTATTGGAATTTAAAAGAGAGATGGAGAATTTTAAGATGATTGCCAAAACCTTTTTTGGTTTTGAAGAAATATTGGCAAAAGAGTTGCAAATGTTGGGAGCGCAGGACTTGGAGCAAGGGGTGAGAATGGTGAGCTTTAAGGGAGATAAGGGATTTATGTACAAAGCAAATTTATCTTTGCGTACCGCTTTGAAAATTTTGAAACCAATTTATTCTTTTAAAGCCAAGGACGAAAAAGAGTTATATCGAGGAATTCGCGGGGTGAATTGGTCAAAATATATTAATGCCAATCAAACATTTGTGATTGATGCAACAGTGCATTCCACTTATTTTAATCACACGGAGTTTGTTTCTCAGAAATGTAAAGATGCAATTGTAGATCAGTTTCGGGAAAGAACAGGGCAACGCCCTAGTATTGATAAGGCTTTTCCAGATTTAAGAATAAATATTCATATTGATAAAGATCAGGTTTCGGTAGCATTGGATACTTCGGGAAATTCATTGCACCAACGCGGATACCGTACAGCCACTAATATTGCCCCAATAAATGAGGTTTTGGCAGCAGGTATTTTGTTACTTTCGGGATGGGATGGTCAAGGCGATTTCTTGGATCCAATGTGTGGTTCCGGGACTTTCTTAGCCGAAGCCGCTATGATTGCCTGTAATATTCCAGCCAATATCAATCGAAAAGAATTTGCTTTCGAAAAATGGAACGATTGGGATAATGCTTTGTTTGACCAAATTATGGATTCCCTGATGAAAAAAGTTCGTGAGTTTCATTATACCATAAAAGGCTACGATAAAGCGCCATCTGCGGTTCAAAAAGCAAAAGACAATCTAAGAAATGCCAATTTGGACGAATACGTTAAAATTGAGGAAAGAAACTTTTTTGACACTGAAAAAACTTCACAAGGCAAATTGCATATTGTCTTCAATCCGCCGTATGATGAGCGATTGGATATTCGTACTGAAGAATTTTATAAAAATATTGGTGATACATTAAAGAAAAATTACCCGGGAACAAATGCCTGGTTCATCACCGGAAATTTGGAAGCATTGAAATTTGTGGGACTAAAACCTTCGAGAAAAATCAAACTTTTCAATGCAAGTATTGAAGCTCGATTGGTTAAATACGAAATGTATGAAGGCAGTAAAAGAACCAAGTTTTCTTCGGCTGTTCGCCCTGAAGGCTCGGATCAAATTAGTAATGAATAATTTGCTGATTGCTTTTTTATTTTGAGATTAGCTAAGTCTAAAAATAAAAGTTATTCTTTTCTGATAAATAGCTATGTTTTGAGCTAATTTTGGCAAAGATTTTTAAATTGAATAAAATGACAAAATTACAAGTAAGAGCGTTTCTTTATAATTTGGGATGTTTCGCTGTATTGTTTATATTATTTCGTTATTTGATAGAACAATACACCGGTCTTTCCGGATTTTGGATTCCGATGAGTGCTTTCGTTTTGGGGACTTTTTTGGCACCAAAATTTCAGGCAGCAAAAACCAAAAACGGAGAAAAATTATTTATGTCCTGGTTGTTTGTAAAAGGAATCAAAGAAATAGGATAGACCTAAATTTAACCTCAAAAAAAAAGAGTGAAACTGAATTATCTGTTCAATTTCATTCTTTTTTTTAAATCAACTTCGGATTTACTAATTCCTTTGTGCTTTTTTGACAGGCGTATTAGGTTTCTCTTTCGGAGTTGCTTCCGTTTTTACAGGAACAACTTTTTTCTTGTAGATTGGAATAAAATAGGCTACCGTATAATTAAAACCTGCTCCAAAATTACCATCGTAAGTCCTGTTGAATCCCGGAATATAAAGGTTTTCAAAATCACTTGGTTCCGAATTAGTTATCAATACTTTTAATTGTAAAGCAAAACCAACATAAACGTTATTGAATACTTTTACGTTTAGACCTGTGGAAACTTCCATCCAACTTGCTGTAAGTCCATCGTGTGTTATTCCAGAATCGATAATTTCTGACGACCCAAAATAAGGATGCGGATTATAGATAAGATAGTTGTTCAGCTTCTCATTAAATGTACTGAAACCGCCTCGTACACCTACTGTAATAAGGTTTTCCATATCTAGCCAATTCGTGTAGAGATTACGATTTAGACCAAATTTAATATAGGTTCCTTTGGTATTGGTGGTCAATAATGGATCTTCGACAGTGATGTCCTCGCTTCCTAATTCAGCGTATATATAGTTTTTTTTGGAAAATCTATAGTCTCCTGTAAATGCAATTCCTTTATAATTGGAATCATAAAAGGAACGCGCAACTTTATTGATATCAACACCAACAATCAAACCGTAGCGATCTGTTTTGGGTTTTTCGGTTTCGGTTTTTACAGTATCGAGTTTGCTTTGCGTGTTCTTTTTTGTTGCTGTAGCAGTTTTAGAGTCTGTTATTTTGACATCTTCGATTTTGGTGGTAGTCTTTTTTTCTTGTGCCTGTACAAAAAACAGTGACAACAAAAAGCAAATACTAAAAGAATATTTTAATAATTGTCTCATTTTCGTATGTTATGTTATTTTGTACGACTATCATATATTGGATCCATAAATTATCGGCAGGCACTTTGTCTGTCAAGGTAAAAGGATTGCTTGGGTCTAAAGTAAAAATTGTCTTGAAACCACAGGCTCTGGATACGTATAAATTTTCCCTTGTATACCTAAATTCCAAGTTATCTGTATTTACCAAAAGTGGATTTTTGTTCCCGTAATTTAGAATAAATTGGTATTTTACCACATCGGCATCTGTTTTTAATGGAAGCAAAACATTATTGCTATTGGTTAGATATTTGGAATCATCAACTGCAGATGGATTAAAAACCACTCCCTCAGACATTCCATCTCCTATAACTTTCAGATTCGTAACATTTTTTTGAACGGATGGATTCGAAATATCGTAAAATTGAATTAGCATTCTGGGCGTCGTAGGCGTATTTGGATCACAAATATCATCAGGTTCGCAACTTGAAGAAGCGAAACCCAGAATAATAATAAACGCAATTATTTTTTTCATTTATCTAAAGTGCTTATCTTCTTTCCAAAAGTACAACATTTTCCACATGATGCGTTTGCGGGAACATATCCACAGGACGCACTCGTGTAACTTTGTATTTTTCGTCCATTAAGGCCAAATCTCGAGCCTGTGTAGCCGAGTTGCAACTTACATAAACTACCTTTTCGGGTGCAATTTTCATAATTTGTTCAATTACATCTTTGTGCATTCCGTCTCTTGGCGGGTCGGTAATAATTACTTCGGGATGACCGTGTTGCGCTATAAAACTGTCGTTGAAAACCACTTTCATATCACCTACAAAGAACTCACAATTGTCAATGTTATTGCGTTCCGCATTAGCCTTTGCATCTTTGATCGCATCTGGAACACTTTCTACACCAATAACTTTTTTGGCTTTTTTTGAAACAAATTGCGCGATAGTTCCTGTTCCGGTGTATAAATCATAAACGATTTCATTTCCGGTAAGTCCTGCAAAATCACGTGTTATTTTGTATAATTCATAAGCCTGTTCTGAATTGGTTTGGTAAAAAGATTTTGCATTGATGCTAAATTTCAAACCTTCCATTTCTTCCAGAATGTAGTCTCTTCCTTTGTATAATTTTATGTCAGTATCATATAAAGTGTCATTTGCTTTATTGTTTACCACATATTGAAGCGATGTAATTTGAGGGAATTTCTCGTAAAGGTGATCAAGCAACAATTCTCTGTTGGCTTTGTCATCTTCAAAAAACTGAATCAAAACCATGATTTCTCCAGTCGAAGCCGTTCTCAGCATCAACGTTCGCAATAAACCTTCATGAGCTCTTGGATTGAAAAAAGTCAAACTATTTTGGTTGGCAAATGCACGCACTTCATTACGAATCGCATTGGATGGATCTTCCTGCAAATGACATTTGTTGATGTCCAAGATTTTATCCCACATTTTTGGAATATGGAAACCAAGAGCATTTCTGTTGCCTAAATTTTCTTCACTTCCAATTTCAGCTTCGGTCAACCAACGGCTGTTCGAAAACGAAAATTCCATTTTGTTTCTGTAAAAAAACTTTTTCTCGGAACCCAAAATAGGTTCAAATTCAGGAAGTTCAATTTTTCCTATGCGTTGCAAATGATTTTTTACTTCATTGTGTTTGAAAAACAACTGTTGGTCGTAATTCATATTTTGCCATTTGCAACCACCGCAAACACCAAAATGTTCGCAAATTGGATCAACGCGATGTTCTGATAATTGATGAAAATGAACCGCTTTGCCTTCATAATACGCTTTACGCTTTTTGAAAGTTTGCACATCAACCACATCTCCCGGTACTACATTTGGGATAAAAATTACTTTTCCGTCGGGAGCTTTTGCCACCGAAACGCCTTTTGCGCCAGCATCAAGGACTTTTATTTGATGAAAGACAACTTTGTCTGTATTTTTTCTTGCCATAGCGCAAAAATAAGGCTTTGGATTTATTTATGGATTTTAATTCTGATTTTTTTTGAGAAATAGCAAAGAAGTTTAAAGTTTCAGGTTTGCATACAGAGTTTTTTAGTTTCAGATTTTAAACTTCAAAAGTAATTATGTTGATGTATTTTTTTAAAAAGAATTTAAGTCAGTATTTACATGGATTAACTTATAAATTGTAGTTATTTTTTTAATTTATTTAATGAAAAAATAAGAAAAAACCGTTTTGTGTTTGATGATTAATTATATTTGATAAATATATAACATTTTTAAAGTAAATTGTTGTAAATAAAATCCTTGTAAATTATTTTTTATTAACCTGATAATTAATATTTTATGTAAAAAAAAATACTTCATTGGCGACTAATGATTCAATATTAGTTCCTACCAATCAATAATAAATAACGTAAATTATGAAACTACTTTTATTAATTCCCATTTGCTGTTTTTTCATTGGTTGCAAACAAGAAGGTGACGGTAAAAAATATACCATAACAAAGTTTGACAAAATTATTTGTGACACCATTAAACCTAAAAAAGGCTTTAATTATGCCGCTAAAATGATTAGAGTTAAAGGATATGTTGACGATTCTATATTTGTTTCTTTTGGGAATAAATATGAAGGTTACTATTTATCCAAAGAGATTGATACCATTTTTAATCCAGATTATTATGGAGAAGGAGATGTGATTTTTATATTTAACCCTTACAAAGGTAAAGAAGGAAAATTAGAGGTTGAATTTGATTTGATAGGCTCTAATAAATAAACTAATACTCGACATGAATCTATCAATACTTTAATTCAGGAAAATTTTTATAGAGGACCTTCAACTTGTAATTAATTATGAAAAACATTATTTATACATTACCCTTGATCGTTTCGACTATTGTAAATGCTCAAATAAAAGAAAGTGATTACTATAGTTTTTATAAAGGAGGGGAGAAATATTTAAAACCGATTAAATTTGTACTTTTCGATTATGATTCTAGTAATGCTGAAAAAAAAATAGACAAACAAAAAATTTATTTTCATATAGAGGGAGAAAGCTTTGTTCATAAAAAAAATCATAAAGTAGATACTTGTTCAATCGATTTTTTACAAAAAGTAAAACTAGATAATCCCAAAGATTTTCAACAGAACGCGTTCAAATATTTTAAACAGAAAAAGCAAGAAGTAGAAAGGAAAACAAATAATAAAATTCACATTTTGTATCCAGTGACTGATTTTTCTTCGTATTTCAAGGTATATATCTTAGAAAAAACAAAAGACAACAGACTGCTAAAATACGAGGTAGAATGGGAGCATCCAACTTTTTAAATTTTTTGAAGATAAAACATTAGAGATGTAAAGATGTTTTCTTAATGCAAGGTTAGTATATTTAAGATTTTTGTTAATGGAATATCATAACCATAAAATCAAAGATATCCTTTGTTATTAAATTGATTTTTATTTGACATTCCTATAAACAAATGATAACTATAACTATAAGTAAATAACTTTAAAAAAAAGAAATGCAAAAGCTGTTTTAGAATACTTCTAAAACAGCTTTTAAAATAATAGTTTAACTAAAACCTCGTGGACAAATCTGTTAGATACTAAATTATCAGCTATGAAAAAAACAATAACTTTATTCGTGCTATCTTTTTTTTTTTTGAACTGTAAATCACAAAATTTAAAAGTAAAGAATTTAGAAAAAAAAGTTGAACTCAATTATGTAATAGCAAATCTTCAGATTGACAATACAGTTCAAAAAGAACTCTGGGATAGAAGTCAGTTCATAAAAATTTTTACAATATCTGATTCAAAGGCCACTCCTAAAGGTCTTTTTGAAGGAACAGACGAAGTTTTGTCGAGTTTGATAATTTCAGCAACTCCCGATGGGGATTATTATACAAAAAGTAAACTTTACAAGATTGAAGGGATTAATAACCCAAAAATAACGGAAATCAAGGAGGGTAAATTCCCTGAATTCTCGATTACAATTGAACACGGTTTTTATGATAAAAGAAAATCAGAAACATTTAAATTTAAAGGTGTTCAATAAATAGGAATCATTGCCAACTTTGAAAACGGTATTGTCTCAAGTAAAAGATAGCTTGGTGTCGTCAGCAGAAAGTCAATCGCTCCTAAGTTTATCGTTCCATCCCGTGTCTCCAGCAGTAGATGTTGCATTTAGCTGGGGTGATTTTTATCAAAACTTTGCCTTGGGAGGATTGCAAGATTGTAATTTCTTTAAAAACGAAATAGCTACATTCGTTAAAAATCCACTAACAGGAGTATATGAAAGTATAAATATAAAAGATCAAGTCAAGTTAAATTATTATAATCAATATAAATCTTATGCAGAAATTTATCTTAGTAAAAATTAAAAAATATTATTTGTTTGCTGTCATTTTATGCTTCCAAATTAATACATCCGCTCAAAATTTTGAAAAAATTCAAAATTCAGACACCTTATATATTTATTTTAAGAAAGATAATGGTAATCAAATTAAGGGTTTAAATAATATTATCAATAAAGATAATTACGATTATTATTTCTATTTTTCTGTTGAATCAACAACAGCAAAGCAATATTATATGTTGGTAAATCATTATCTAATATCCCCTGAAGTAAGGTGGGAGAAAAAATCATTTTTAAAGAAAAAAAAGGACATTATTGTCGATTATGGTTTTCTAAAAAAATTAGGATATGGTCAAAGTGAGCTACTTCTTTTAAAGAAAAAGAAATTATATATTATAGATCATGATAATTTCTGTCATTCTAGAATAAAAATAGCAGAAGTAAAGATACCAGACAGAAGCAATTTTGCACCAATTGAGTAATTTTCTCTAGAATAATTTAAAGAAAAACTGCTTTTATATTTATTGAGTTCAATAAAAACCATTACTAATTGATTGATATTCAAATGAAAGGGCTACTTTTGACAAAGAGCCCTTTTTTATATTCGTTACTTTAATAATAGTGATTTTAAAAACAGATTTTCTTGGCCTGAAACCTGAACCTACTCAAATTCATCTTTCCAGTCCTTGGTAGAAATTGCCGAAGCTTTATTGTCGGCGTCCATCGTTACACGAAGTTCTTTGTTTGCTTTTTCGTATTCAAACAATGCTTTAAACCTGTAAACATTTGAATTATTATCTTTAATATGGATTTTTTCGACAAATTCTAGATCTTTGAAAAGACCATATTTCAAGTTATACTTCGCGCAGATTTTATTGATATTTTCTATCGTAGAGTTGGCGATAACTTTATCTGTGGCTTCACTCCTTGTAAAAGGCGTAAATTTTGAATTATTGCAAGTCATCAAAATCCTTTTTCCAAGCTCGTAGGCCTTTTTTTCTTGTGGTACTTCCTCTTTGGTGATTTCCGCTGCGGGAACACTTTTTTCTGTAGATTTCGAATGTACTTGTTTTGTTTTACATCCCATTAATGCCAATAGGCAGCAGAGTATAATTACTTTTTTCATTGTTTGTGGTATTTATAGATTTTTATGACACTATTTGATAAAAAATAATAGTACAGAAGCACAGTTTTTTATTATCAAAAAACTTATTTTCCTGTAAAAGATAAAGTTAAGAAAATTAACTGTAAAAATCTGCCTTATTTTATTGGTTTTTAAAGCCTTATCCCGCTTTCCGCTACAAGTCCTCCTGCTGCAAGCCATAACACTAAGCCCAGAAAGGAGCTTCCGCTGGTCGCTCTTTCTGGGCAAGTGTTATTTGGCTTCCAGCAGTCCGGGCTTTTCGCTGTAATCGGGGGCATGGTAATTCGGAATGAAGTGGCCTTTTCTGCAAACAAAAGATTTTTTAAAACTATTTAATAAAAGATAAAATAGAATTCAAAATTATTTTTTGCTGTTCTTCCCTGCTGATGCTCGCTTCGTTGTCGCCAAGTTGTGAACCGTAGTAACCAAATTGCGAATGGTTTCCCCCTTGTATCAAAACATATTTAGTGTTTGCAGGTAATTTTGGTTTGTTTTGGTTTATCGATTTTGTGTCGGCAACACCGTCATTGGAACCAGATATTTTCATTATTGGAATCAATGATTTGGAAAGGTCAAAATCTCTAGGATGTGTAGTTCCCAATAAAATCAATTTATCTATCAATATTGGATTTTCATAAACAAATTGTGCTGCCATCATTCCGCCTTTAGAATGTCCCGCAAGAATATATTCTTTGGAGCTGTCTTGAAAAAAGTTCATTTCTTTTGGTTTATTGTAACCGTAGGAAGGAAGTCGCCAAGGCATTTTAATAATAATGCTTTTATAACCGTTTTCGGCAATTTTCCTGCAGAGCGGAGCATAAGCATCAAATCCAACCATGGCACCTGGAAAAAAAATAAAAACTTTTTGATAGCCTTTTTTGGGAATAAAAGAAATAAAATCGTTTGTATTCTCAACTTGAATCGTGGAATTGCTTCGAAAAATTGATTCGTCAACTCCTTTAGTTTGATATGAAAATACAATCCAGAGAAAGAAACAGATACCAATAGCAATCCAAATCAATCTCAGTGTTTTTATTTTTCGTTGTTTCATTAAGATGTTTGTGCTTTCGAATTAAAATTACATTTTATTGGACTTTCCATCACTCAATAACAAAGATAATGATTTGAGGCTTTCTGTTCGATTAGCCAAAAGCTTTACAATGCTTATAAAAGGAACAAAAAGAATCATACCTGCCGCACCCCATAATATGCCGCCTGCAATGACCATTATAAGAATTGCAAGTGTATTGATTTTTAAGCGTTTTCCAACGGCGTATGGGAATATAATATAAGCTTCCAATAGCTGTACAAATGAAAAGACGGCGACGACTCCTATGGGATACCAAATGGAGTTGAAGGTAATCCAGGCCACCGTTATAGGCAATAATGACGAAACCATAATGCCAATATAGGGTATGAAGGTCAATATTGAAGCGGTAAATCCAAAAAGGAAAGGATAAGGAATGCCAATTATTGCTAGCCCAATACTGTTCAAAATCCCAACAATCAGGTAAACTGCCAACATTCCTTTTATAAATTTGTAATATTCCTGAATGGTTTCAACGATAATTTCGTGAATCATTTCTTTTTTGTCCAATGAAAAAAAGTGATACAATGCTTGAACCAACAATTGACGGTAATACAATATCAGTGCAGTGAAAATTGGTATTATTAAAAGATGAAATAGCGATTCGGAGAAAGAATAGACGGTGTTTTTCAGCAGTAAAAAAGCTTGGGAACTTGAGTTGTTTAAAATTGTTTTAATGTAATTCAACTGTTTTTCTTCATTTATCCCAAACTGATTCGTTAAAAACAAACTCAACTGATTTAAGGTTTCTTCAAACTTTACTTCCAAACTTTCCCATTCATTAGAAAATTCTATTATTTGGGCAAGTAACAGATATAAAATGGCAGTAAAGATAAATACAATGCTTATCAAGGAAAGTCCGATTGCAAAGCTTCGATAAATTCCTTTTTGTTCCAGCCATCTGCATATAGGGTAAAGCAAAAAACTAATTAGTAAGGCAAAGCTTAACGGGATGAATAATGATTTTCCAAAATACAAAATTACCAATACAACGAACAGATATTGGAAAATTTCCAAGGGTGTAGTTTTTTTGTAAAAATCGGATGGAGTAGGAGTCATATCAATTGGATTTTAACTTTGATTGTGTTAATTCAATGAAATGGTAATTTGGTAAATAATTGATTTACAAGTTACAAAATATTTTTGAGAGTAGATTCTTAGCGGTCTGGGATTATTAATTTTTAGTTAAATAAAATGATTCCAAAAGACTTTTTTTTATTAAAAACTTAAATTTGGGTAAACCAATAAATTCAAAAAAGATATGAAAAGAAATGCCACCGCAGTTTGGAATGGTTCCCTGATGGAAGGAGCCGGTAAATTGACTACCCAAAGTACAACTTTGGTAAACACACAATATTCATTCAAATCCCGATTTGCCGAAGGCGTGGGAACCAATCCAGAAGAACTTGTCGCGGCGGCACACGCGGGATGTTTTACCATGCAGCTTACCGCTTTTATTGGTGAAACCACAGCCGTAATCGAAAGTATAGAAACGAAATGCGAGATTAATTTGGTCGAGGGAACTATTATAGGTTCGCATTTGACGGTAAATGCGAAAATAAAAGGAATTTCAGATGAAACGTTTCAGGAATTGGTTACGAAAGCAGAAAATAATTGTCCGATTTCAAAATTATTTAATACTGAAATTACGAGTACAGCTACTTTGATTTAAGCGCAAGGAGCGCAAATAAAATGTTTTTGTTTAAAACGCAATGAACACAAAGCTTTGTGTTCATTGCGTAATACTTTGCGAACTTAGCGCTTAAATGTAAACACAATTAATTTTTCTTCTTAATCCATTCATAATTCACAATGGACAAAAAGTAGAAAAAACTGTCGGCTATTATTTTTCCTAAAATGATTCCGATGAAATAATTCCCAGTTAGTATCGGCATCCAATACATGCAGAACGGACGAATAAAAAAGAAATCCAAAACGGCGGGATAACCAAATTCAAACAAGAGATTCCTAATTAAAACAGCAATTTCGTTTAAAGTGACGTCTTGGTTTTTCAGTTTCTTCTCTGCTGATAAAGCTTTGTAAGACCTGTAAATGATAACGCCATAAAAAGTAAAATATTCGGCAAACGTAATCAGATAGGCAGTAGTCAGGCTACTATAAATTCTGCTGAATTGGGAAGCGAGCAATGCAGAGGTTGTCGCTGCCAATTCCGAATATTTATAGCGGTCAAACCACTCTTTGAAATTTGCTTTTTTGAACATTTACCACCTTTTTTACCAAAGCTGATGCACTTGCGGCTTGATGTATTGCTCGTAAATGGAGTTCATGGCTTTGATTTTTTCAGGAGTTAATTGTGGAAAATCATATACTGACAGATTCGACAAAACGTGACTTTCCTTTGATGCTCCGGGAATAATACAGCTAACTTCGTTAAAACTCAAAATCCATTGCAAGGCAATTGGTGCCAAATTAGTCGCTTTCGGGAAAAGTTCTTTTAAAGCATCAACTGCTTTTAATCCCAGTTCATAATTAATTCCCGAAAAGGTTTCTCCTTTGTCAAATGCAGCTCCTTCACGATTGAAATTTCTATGATCTTGTTCTCCAAAAGTAGTTTTAGAATCGAATAATCCAGTCAGTAATCCACTGGCAAGTGGTACTCTGGCAATGATTCCGATGTCTTTTTTCTGTGCTTCTTTGAAAAATAATTCGGAAGGGCGCTGACGGAAAAGATTAAAGATAATCTGAACAGTCGTTACATTGGAGTATTCGATGGCTTTTAGACCTTCTTCGACTTTTTCTACACTTACACCCAAATTTTGAATTTTTCCCTGTTCTTTCAAACGGTCAAAAAGTTCAAAAATTTCCGGACGGTAAAATACTTGGGTTGGTGGACAGTGTAACTGAATAAGATCGATTGTTTCCAATCCCATTCTTTTCAAACTGTCTTCTATATATTTTTGTAATACTTTAGGTTGATAGCCTTCATTTACGTGCGGATTGATATGTCTTCCACATTTTGTTGCGATATAGACACGTTCGGAACGGGATTTTACCACTCTCCCAACAGCGGTTTCGCTCAGACCATTTTCATAAACGTCGGCAGTGTCTATAAAATTTACGCCTTTATCAATGGCAGTATTGATTAATTCATCTGCCGTTTTATCATTGAAAGGAGAACCCCATTTTCCGCCCACCTGCCATGTGCCAAGCGCTATTTCTGATATATTAAAATTGGTTTTTCCTAGTTTGCGGTAATTCATTTTTTTCTTTTAAGTTTTTAAGATACTAAGATTCTGAGTTCCTGAGTTTTTTTTAAAGTTTCTAAGATGTTAAGATTCTGAGTTCCTAAGTTTTTTTTAAAGTTTCTAAGATACTAAGATTCTGAGTTCCTAAGTTTTTTTTAAGTTTCTAAGATGCTAAGGTTCTGAGTGGCTAAGAAAACTCAGTATCTTAGCAACTCAGAAACTTAGAGTCTCTTTTAGTCAAATAAATCCGAAGACAAATAGCGATCGCCACGGTCACAGATAACAGCAACCACCACGCCGGACTCTAGTTGATTGGCAATTTTTACAGCCACAGACACAGATCCTCCGCTGCTCATACCCGCAAAAATTCCTTCTTCTTTTGCCAATCTTTTGGTCATTTCACGGGCTTCTTTTTCGCTGACATCAACAGTTAAATCCACTTTTGAGGCATCAAAAATTTTGGGTAAATATTCCTGTGGCCATTTTCGAATACCAGGAATCTGCGAGCCTTCACTAGGTTGTGCCCCAATAATTTGGATATTTGAATTTTTTTCTTTCAGATATGTTGAGGTACCAATAATGGTTCCTGTCGTCCCCATTGCCGATACAAAATGGGTAACAGTTCCATCGGTATCATTCCAGATTTCGGGACCCGTGGTTTTGTAATGGGCTTTCCAGTTGTCATCATTGGCAAACTGATTGAGCATTACATATCCGCCTTCGGCAACTTTTTTGTCGGCATAATCTCTGGAACCAATTATTCCTTGACTGGCTGGTGTCTGGATAACCGTTGCGCCATAAGCCAACATGGTTTGAGTGCGTTCTTTCGTAGAATCTTCGGGTAAAACCAATTCTATTTCGATGTTGAATAATTGAGCAATCATGGCAAGGGCAATTCCAGTGTTACCGCTGGTCGCCTCAATTAATTTATCTCCTTTTTTTATATCTCCTCTTTCGATGGCTGAGGCAATCATATTGTATGCAGCACGGTCTTTTACGCTTCCGCCAGGATTGTCGCCTTCAAGTTTCAATAACAGTTTTACATTTTTATTTTCAACTAAACGGGTTGTTTCTACCAAGGGGGTGTTCCCGATTAGTTCAACTAATTTATAGGTTTTCATTTTTATTTTTTCTCTTTTATTTTAACTTCGGTTGTGGTGGTGTTCATTACGATTGAGTCTGCAGGAATCGATTTGGTTATCCATGAGTTTCCGCCCACAATACTGTTTTTACCAATAACTGTTGTGCCTCCCAAAATGGTTGCATTGGCATATAAACAAACGTTTTTTTCCACGGTAGGATGCCTTTTGGTGTTTTTCATGTCTTTGCTTACGCTCAATGCTCCCAAAGTCACCCCTTGGTATATTTTTACATTTTTTTCGATGACTGAGGTTTCACCAATTACAATTCCGGTAGCATGATCGATAAAGAAAGGTGATGCGATTGTTGCACCGGCATGAATATCAGTTCCTGTAATACGATGGGCATATTCGCTCATTAGTCTCGAAAAAAGCATTAAATCCAAAAGATATAATTCATGGCTCAATCGATAAATGGCAATGGCATAAAATCCGGGATAGGCAAGATAAATTTCTTCCAGACTATTGGATGCAGGGTCATTTTCTAAAATGTAAGAAGCATCTTTGTTCAGGTCTTCAAGTACAGAGGGCAATTTATGTAAAAATTTATCCCAGGCACTTTCGCAGGAATCCTGTTTTTTTTTGCAGGCCAAAGAGGCTATTTCCTTAAATTGTTTTTCCAATTCATCGATGCTTTCATTCATCGGCGCATTCGAATCAAATAAAGTGTAAAACAGTTTTTCGGTGAAGGCTTCTGTTTTTGTTTTTATGCTATAATTTATAGAAAAATGACTTTTTGAAGCGCTAATATTTTGGACAATCAGATCTTTGGTCATGATTATTAAATTGAATGTTATTTTTGAATGGATAAAAGTAAGGCCTTTTTCAGAAAAAATAACAAGTTTTGGTCAAAGAATTAGCTTGATTACTGTTGGAAGTGATTGCTTTAAAAGATATAACAGAATGTTGTTTTTTTTTTTCAAATTATACCATTCATTAATTACAAAATACTAAGGGAGGCTTCTACGATTGGCTCCATCAAAGAATATCCCTTTTTATTTGGATGAACACCATCTTCGGAATAAATGGGTTTTAAACCTTTTTCTTCATTCACCATCGCCGAATAATAGTCGACATACAGAATATCATTTGCTTTAGCATATTTTAGAATTATTTCGTTCAATGCTTCTATTTTTTCGGCGGGTTTCATTCCTCGTCGCCACGGATAATCATGGGCAGGAAGTATGGAACAAAGAACAACTTTGATTTTGTTTGCTTTTGCCAATTCGCACATCGAAACAATATTTCCAATGGTGGTTTTGGGCTCTGTTGGGCCTGTATTTCCAGCGATATCATTTGTCCCTGCCAAAATAACTACAATTTTGGGTTTTAGTTCAATAACATCCGATCGAAAACGCAAGAGCATTTGTGATGTCGTTTGACCATTAATACCTCTGTTAATATATGATTTTCCAATGAAAAAATCAGGATTAATGGTTTTCCAGCCTTCGGTTATGGAATCTCCAAAAAATACAATCCGCTTTTCTCCTGAAATAGGATTAGAAATCTGTTTGTTTTCTGTTTTGTATTTATTTAAATAAGGCCAATCCATATTTTTATTGCTGTTAATAAAAATCAAAAGTAAGGCTTATTAGTGATTAGTATGGACTAGAATAGGTGAATTTTTGGTATAAAAAAAGGGGAAGGAAAACATAAAAAAAAATCTGATTCGTTAAAAAGAAATCAGATTTTGATATTTTTAAATTGCTGTCAAAAAAGAGAACGAATGAATAGCTGTTTTATTTTTTTTGAGGCTTTATTTCTGTTACTATTAATTTTAAAGTAGTATTCCCGACATTTTTTGCCATATGAGTTACAGCAGGCAGAAACATGGCTGTACCTGCTTTAACATCGATGGTGGCAGCAGGTTTGCCTTTGTCTGTTATTTGAATTCTACCAGCAGTTTCAGCATAAACAGTATGGTCAGGATGGCTGTGCCAAGCTGTTGCCACGCCTGGAGGAAATACAACTTCCATAACTCTCACTCTTTCATTGTCAAGCAGCACTTTTTTATACACATTGTGTGCTACTTTCATAGGATCTTGGGCATGTAAACTGGTACTTTGAATCAGGAGCACACCAAGAAAAAGGGCATTCATTAAAAATATTTTAATTGCTTTCATCTCTTATAAATTTAAATCAAACTTTTTTGAATTGAATTTGCCTACTCTTTTGTTCTGTAGAGCAGTTTTTTTATTGAGAATATTTTATTGGTCGAATTGACAAGGACAGTCTAGTGAGGTTAGTGGGTGTTCCAGCAGTTCGTGATTGTGATCAGCCTTTTTAAACCTTTTGTTTAAAAACTTTTTTGCCCAGCAATTTTTTGAGGACTACTAATTTACAAAAAAATATGGTGTTAAAATTTTTAAATCTAAAGTTTTTTGTTTTAAATGAATTGAAAATGAGTTATTTATGTATTGATGGTCATTTTTTAAAAGAATATTAGACATAAAAAAACCGATTTGAGAAAACAAATCGGTTTGATTATGAGGATTTTTTTATTCGAATAAACCTTCGATGCTTAAATAGCGTTCTCCGGTGTCATAGCAAAAGGTAAGTACTTTGGAATCTGATGGAATCTCTTTTAGTTTTTTTGCGACAGCGGCCAAAGCTGCCCCCGAAGAAATTCCTAGAAGAATACCCTCTTCTTTGGCAGCTCTCTGTGCATATTCATAGGCTTCATCTTTACTTACTTGTATGGTCCCGTCAAGGATTTCTGTGTGTAAATTGGTTGGGATAAAACCAGCTCCAATACCTTGAATAGGGTGGGGTGAAGGTGCTCCTCCACTTATAACAGGGGATAATTCGGGTTCTACAGCAAATATTTTTAGATTTGGATAATGTTGTTTAAGCACTTCGGCGCAGCCAGTAAGATGTCCGCCGGTTCCAACTCCCGTAATCAAATAATCCAATCCATTTGGAAAAGCTTTTAATATTTCCTGAGCAGTGGTTGTTTTATGAATTTCGATATTCGAAGGGTTGTCAAATTGTAAAGGAGACCATGAATTTGGAATTTCTTTGATTAATTCATTAGCTTTTTCCAGAGATCCTTTCATTCCTTTTTCGCGTGGAGTCAGTACAAATTCGGCTCCATAAATACTCATCAGTCTACGTCTTTCTATCGACATGGAATCTGGCATTACCAGAATTAATCTGTATCCTTTTACGGCTGCAACCATTGCAAGTCCAATTCCTGTATTTCCAGAAGTGGCTTCTATTATAGTGCTGCCTTTTTGCAGTAATCCTTTTTGCTCTGCATCTTCTATCATCGACAAAGCAATTCTGTCTTTGATGCTGGCTCCAGGATTTGTTTTTTCGAGTTTTACCCAAACATTTGTATCTGGACCGAACAATTTATTGATTTTTACATGTGGGGTATTACCAATCGTTTCTAATATGTTGTTGTGTATCATTTTTTTTATATTTTTTATTTGATAGTAAATATACTTCACTTTTAAGGATTTGCAAAATGGAATCGAGGCTAATGTTCTATTCTTTTTTGTCGTTTTTGCAGAGACGCTATTAATCATAGTAGAGATGCGATTAATCGCGTCTCTACCGTGAATTGCTATCAAAACAAAACCCCGTTTAAAATTTTAAACGGGGTTGGATTGTATTTTGATCGAAGTCTATCTGGTTTTTAAAACAAATCTGATTTCAAAACGGCTCCGCTGCTTGCATTGGTAACCAAGCTTCTGTATTGGCCTAACCATCTTGAAGTCAATTCTTTTTTCACAGGAACAAATTCTGCTCTTCTTTTGGCAATTTCTTCATCACTCAAATTCACAGACAAAATATATTGATCCACATCAATATGAATTTCGTCACCATCTTTAAGCAATCCGATCATACCACCTTCGGCAGCTTCTGGACTAACGTGACCGATACTGGCTCCACGAGTTGCACCACTAAATCTACCATCTGTTATTAATGCAACTTTGGCTCCCAAGCCCATTCCCATAATCAAGGAAGTTGGGGCTAGCATTTCCTGCATTCCTGGACCACCTTTTGGACCTTCGTATCGAATAACGACTACGTTTCCGGCTTTTACTTTACCACCTGTAATTCCGGCAACGGCTTCTAGTTGACCGTCAAAACAAACTGCAGTACCTGTGAAAACTCGGTCTCCAGTGATTCCTGCGGTTTTAATCACGGCACCTTGCTCGGCCAAATTACCGTATAAAACAGCCAAACCACCTACTTTAGAATAAGGGTTGTCAATGGTGTGAATAATGTTGGTGTCTTTTATATAGGCGTCTTTAATTTTTTCCATTACAGTTTCGCCACTTATGGTAAGGTTTTCCAATAAAATATCATCACCTCTTTTGGTCATTTCTTTCATTACTGCATTTACACCACCTGCTTTGTTGATGTCTTCCATGTGAACAGTTGACAAACTTGGAGAAATTTTTGCAATATGCGAAACTCTTTTTGAGATGCTGTTGATGTCTTCAAGATTGAAGTTAACATTAGCTTCTTTGGCAATTGCCAACATGTGTAAAACGGTATTAGAACTACCGCCCATCGCCATATCAACGGCAAATGCATTTTTTACAGCATTTTCGTTAAGGATATTTCTAAGTTTGAACTTTTCGGTAAGCGCTTTGTCTTTGGCAATTTCGCAAATTCTTCTGGCAGCGCTTCTGTAAAGTTCTTCACGTTCTTTTGTCAAAGCCAAAATAGTTCCATTTCCAGGCAATGCAATTCCCATGGCTTCCATAAGTGTATTCATGGAGTTTGCTGTAAACATCCCCGAACAACTTCCGCCGCTAGGACAAGCGTTGCATTCAATATCTTTAAGTTCTTCCTCGTTCATTTCGCCGGCTTCGAATTTTCCAACGGCTTCAAAAGCTGTGGCTAGGTCAATTGGCACACCATCTTTAGTATGTCCTTTTTTCATTGGACCACCACTCACAAATATAGTTGGAACATCCACACGTAAAGCACCCATAATCATTCCTGGAACAATTTTGTCGCAGTTTGGAATGGCTATCATGGCGTCCAGTTTGTGTGCATTCATAACTGTTTCGATGGAATTGGCGATGAGTTCTCTTGAAGGCAATGAAAAAAGCATACCGTCATGTCCCATAGCGATACCGTCATCAACACCAATAGTGTTGAATTCGAACGGAACGCATCCATTGGCCTTTATTTCTTCTTTTATGATTCGGGAAACTCTATCTAGAAAAAAGTGTCCCGGAATTATTTCTATAAATGAATTGGCAACACCGATAAATGGTTTGTCAAAATCCTCGTCTACTAATCCTGTTGCTCTAAACAATGATCTATGGGGCGCTCTTTGGTACCCTTTTTTTACTTCATCACTTCTCATGCTAAAAAATTATATTTTAAATTGTTTTTTATATTTCTTTAAAAAGACAGTCGGTCTTAAATTTAATTTTGCAAAAATACATATAATCGTAGTGGGATAAGACATTAATTGAACTCAGGGATACTGAATTGCTAAAAAAGTATTTTTTTAAAAGTGTAAGCCCATTTTTGAAAAGAATCCAAAAAAAAATCCGTTTTGTTTTCACAAAAACGGATTTTTATAATGTCATCTGTAGAGATGCGATTAATCAGAGACGCGATAAATCGCGTCTGTACGGGAGATATTCTATTACAAGTGAATTACTTCACCGTAAGCATCAGCAACCGCTTCCATAACTGCCTCGCTCATTGTTGGGTGAGGGTGGATGGCTTTTAGGATTTCGTGACCAGTAGTTTCCAGTTTACGAGCTACAACAGCCTCAGCAATCATATCGGTAACACCGGCACCAATCATGTGGCATCCTAACCATTCGCCATATTTGGCATCAAAAATTACTTTTACAAAACCATCAGCGTTTCCGGCAGCTTTTGCTTTCCCAGAAGCAGAGAATGGGAATTTACCAATTTTCAATTCGTATCCTTTTTCTTTAGCCGCTTTTTCGGTTAAACCAACAGAAGCGATTTCTGGAGTAGCATAAGTACAACCTGGAACGTTTCCGTAATCGATTGGTTCAACGTGTAACCCTTTGATTTTTTCAACACAGTTAATTCCTTCAGCAGAAGCAACGTGTGCCAACGCTTGTCCTGGAGTTACGTCACCAATTGCGTAATATCCCGGAATGTTAGTAGCGTTGTATGCGTTTACCAATATTTTATCACGGTCAACAGCAATACCAACTTCTTCCAATCCAATGTTTTCGATGTTAGTTTTGATTCCAACAGCAGACAATAAAATATCAGCTTCTAGAACTACTTCTCCTTTTGCGGTTTTAACGAATGCTTTAACGCCATTTCCGCTAGTGTCAATTTTCTCAACAGAAGAGTTGGTCATTACATTGATTCCAGATTTTTTCAAAGAACGCTCAAATTGCTTAGAGATATCTTCGTCTTCAACAGGAACAACGTTTGGCATAAATTCTACGATGGTAACCTCTGTTCCCATTGAGTTGTAGAAATGTGCAAACTCCACTCCAATAGCTCCAGAACCTACAATAATCATCGATTTTGGTTGCGTTGGTAATGTCATTGCTTGACGGTAACCAATAACTTTTACACCATCTTGCGGCAAGTTTGGCAACTCACGAGAACGAGCTCCAGTAGCAATAATAATGTGATCTGCACTATATTCAGTAACTTTTCCGTCTTTATCGGTAACGTCAAGTTTTTTTCCTGGTTTTAGTTTTCCAAAACCTTCAATAACGTCGATTTTATTTTTTTTCATCAAGAATTGAACACCTTTGCTCATTCCTTCAGCAACACCTCTACTTCTGTTTACAACAGCTGAGAAGTCTTTGTCAAATTCTTTTACAGTCAATCCGTAATCCGAAGCATGTTTCAAATAATCAAAAACCTGAGCCGATTTCAATAATGCTTTCGTTGGGATACATCCCCAGTTCAAGCAAACACCACCAAGGTTTTCTTTTTCAACCACAGCCACTTTAAATCCTAATTGAGAGGCTCTAATTGCTGTAACATATCCTCCAGGACCACTTCCTAAAACTATAATATCGTATTTCATTTCAATTTTTTTTTATTTGTTTTTTAATGTGAAATGCAATTGCTAACGCTCTTGTCATTTTCTTTCTTTTTTGTTTAAATTATTGTAAAAATGAATCAGTAAAAATTCATTGTAATTATTCACATTTAATATCAATAAATTGAGAGTGCGAATTTAAGGATTTATTTAATTATTGGAAAATTTAGTTTAGATAAAGTTTAGTTACATTTTGTTAGGAAAATGTTTTAAAAATTATTTTTTGGAGCAGAAAAATTTGGCATTTTCAGTAAACATTGGTCCCGCTGTCCGTTACAATCTTGTGGGTCTCGTTAAAAAAAAAACGAGACCCACAAGGATTTCCACTTCCATCGGGGCTAAAGATTAACATTTTGCATTTTTGCAATCAATTTAAAACCCTTTCAGTTTTTTTGCTATTCTTATAAAAAAAACTAATTTTAGGAAAACAAAACTCTTAAAAATTTGATTGGTGTCATTTTTACCTAGCTTAACAACAAACTATAATATCGTATTGTAGTAAAATTATAATAAATACTGAAAAAGAAATGGATAGTATTTTTAACAAAACATATTTTTACTTTTTTTTGTTCGCTCTGATTATATTTTTTCTATCATATAGAAACCCAAAAGAATCATTTGACATAAGTATTCATGACACTTATTTTGTTATAAAAAATTTACATTTAGGAATTTTATTCTTTATACTTTACATGTTTTTAGGAATTATTCACTTGTACATTCAGAAAAGAGAAATTCCAATCAGTAACTTTATTATTTATTCACATGTCATTATTTCAATCGGCGGCTTTGTATTAGTTTGGTTTTTAAATCGAAAACTTAATGATTATTCTTCTTTAAATGCTGAGGAATTTCTGAATTCAATGCAAGCCCAAATGTATTTAACTTACATCTGTCTTGCGACACTTTTACTAATCATTCTCACTCAATTAGTTTTTGTTGGCGTTTTTTTTGCGAAGATTTTTAGAAATTAAATCTCCATCGATATAAGGATTATCAAAAAAAAATAGCCTCTTGTGTTATAAAAAACTATCCGAATTGGAAGTGCTAAACTGCGAATCGTACAAGTTTTTATAATGTCCTTTTTCCTGATTTATTAATTCCTGATGAGTTCCTTGTTCTACGATATGACCTTTGTCCATCACGACAATTTTATCAGCATTTACAATTGTTGCCAATCGGTGGGCAATTACAATCGAAGTCCTTCCTTTGGTAATCGTTTCGGTCGCTCTCTGAATTAATTCCTCCGAATAGGTATCGATAGACGAAGTTGCTTCGTCAAGAATCAAGATACTCGGATTACTCACATATGCCCTCAAAAATGCAATAAGTTGTCGTTGCCCTGACGAAAGCATTACGCCACGCTCTTTTACATCAAAATCATAATTGTCCGGCAAACTCATAATGAAATCATGCACGCCTATTTTCTTGGCTGCGTCAAGTACTTTTTCTCTCGTGATTTCGGGATTGTTGAGTGTTATGTTGTTGTAGATAGTATCGGCAAAAAGAAACACGTCCTGCAAAACAACAGCAATTTGCTTGCGCAACGAACTTAAAGTGTAATTTTCAATATTATGATCGTCTATGAAAATGGAACCGCTATTGATTTCGTAGAAACGATTCAGTAAATTAATGATAGTCGATTTTCCGGCTCCGGTAGAACCAACAATCGCAATCGTCTGACTCGCTTTGACATCAAGGTTGATTCCTTTTATTACTTCTTCGTCTGGAATGTAGCCAAAACGAACATCCTCAAAACGGATGTCTCCATCAAATAACGGAGCTTCGATAGTTCCTGTATCTTGTATTTGGTCTTGGGTGTCCAAGATGTCAAAAACACGGTTGGCGGCAATCATTCCCAGTTGCATTTCGTTGAATTTATCCGCAATTTGGCGCAACGGATTAAACAACATACTGATAAACATCGTGTATGAAAATAAATCCCCAAATGTGGTGGTGTTGTCTCCATGCAAAATGTTGAATCCTCCGTATAAAACAACAAAACCAAGTGTTAGTGACGAAATAATATCTGCAATTGGAAAGAAAATGGAGTTGTACAAAATGGTTTTTATCCAAGCTCTATTGTGTTTTTCGTTGATAATTCTGAATTTTTCGGCTTCAATGTCTTCGCGATGAAAAAGCTGAACGATTTTCATTCCGGTTACTCTTTCTTGGACAAAAGAGTTCATATTGGCTATTTGGGTTCGTACTTCTTCAAAGGCAACTTGCATCTTTTTTTGGAAAATTCGGGTAATGAAAACTAATATAGGCATCGCAACAATCACAATCCAAGTGAGTTTCCAGTTCATGTAAAACATAAAAAGAAGTACCACGACCATCTTCATCAAGTCGCTAATAATCATAAATAATCCTTGGCTGAAAATGCGTGCAATCGCTTCAATATCAGATACGGAACGGGTTACAAGCTGACCCACTGGAACCAAGTCAAAATATTTCATTCGGAAACTCAAAATGTGTTTGAATAGTTTAATCCGAATATCTTTCACGATATCCTGACCAAGCCAGTTGGCCCAATACACAAAGAAAAATTGAGACAAAACCTCAAGTAACAGCACAAAACCCATTAAAGAAATATAAATCAATAAACCGTTTTGGTCTTTGGGCTGAATATAACTGTCAACGGTTTGCTTGAGCAAATAAGGGCGAAGCGCCGCAAATACCGATAATGAAATGGCAAAAATAATCACCCCATTAAAACGCCATTTATAGGGTTTGGTGTAAGTTAAAATTCTCTTGAATAATCGGGTATCAAATGCTTTTGCTTTCAAAATTGACTTTATGAATTATGAATTGTTAATTATAAGTTATAAGTTATGAGTTATGAGTTATGAGTTATGAGTTATGAGTTTTCGGCCTTCTGTAATTTATTATCCAATTATCTAATTATCTAATTACCCAATTGTCTAATTTTCTCAAAATCATATTCTATTTTGGTTAAATATAAACCATGTGCCGGAACCGAAAATCCTGCTTTTTCCCTGTTTTTGCCTTTGATAATGGTTTCAAAATCATTCAAAGTGATTTTATGCAATCCTATGTTGATTAAAGTTCCCACAATAGACCGAACCATGTTTCGTAGAAAACGATTGGCCGAAATGGTAAAAATTAATTTTCCGTTTTCCTGTGTCCAATACGCTTCAAATATAGTGCAATCAAAAGTGTTTACATCGGTATTTACTTTAGAAAAACATTGAAAATCGGTATGATTTAATAATGTTTTTGCGGCTTCATTCATTAAATCTAAATCCAGTTTTTGATGAAAATAACAGCTTTGATCCTGAAGAAATGCATCCTTAAAAGTATTTATATGGTATTCATAAGTTCTTTTGGTGGCATCAAAACGAGTATGTGCTTCATCTGAAACTTCAAAAATATCATAAATCACAATGTCTTTTGGTAGAAAAGAATTGAGTTTGTGTATTAAACTTGGAATCTCCAAAACCGAATCATAATCAAAATGGGCATACATTTCTTTGGCATGAACTCCTGTGTCTGTTCTTCCCGCTCCCATAAGATTAATCTCGGTTCTGAGAATAACCGAAAATGCTTTGTTCATGGTTTCTTGCACAGAAGGAGCATTCGGTTGAATTTGCCAGCCGTTATATTTGGTCCCGTTGTATGCCAGTTTTATAAAATATCTCAAGGTATAAGTTCAAAAGTTTTGAGGTTCAAAGGTACAAAGATTTATTTTGAAGTTGCTAAGATTATAAGTTGCTAAATGATTGAGTTTATTTTCGAAGAAACAAAGATAAGCTTAGTATCTTAGCAACTTAGAATCTTAGTTTCTTTAAATAAACATGAAAAAAATTCTCCTCCTTTCGGATACGCACAGTCATATTGATGACACAATTTTAAAATATGTCGCTCAGGCCGATGAGGTTTGGCATGCGGGTGATATTGGGGATTTGGTGGTTACCGATACGATAAAAAAGCTAAAACCGCTGCGCTGTGTGTATGGCAATATTGATGATACTCAAGCGAGGTTGGAATTTCCGTTGCACAATCGTTTTTTTTGCGAAGGAGTTGATGTTTGGATAACGCATATTGGTGGCTATCCCGGGAAATACAATCCGGCTCTGAAGGCTGAAATGGCATCGAATCCCCCAAAATTGTTCATTTGTGGCCATTCGCATATTTTGAAAGTGATTTTTGATAAAAAGAATAATCTATTGCATATGAATCCGGGAGCTGCGGGAAAGAGTGGTTTTCATCAGGTGCGTACGATGCTTCGTTTTGTGATAGACGGAGTGGCAATTAAAGATTTGGAAATTATCGAAATAGATAAAAAAGTGTGATTCCTAATTGATAATCGGGATTATAAGGCTTACAGTTGTTCCTTTATTTAGTACCGAATTAATATTGAATTCCCCTTTCATATTGTTTATTCGGGCTCTGATTTGGTTGATTCCAAAACCTTCGGTTGCTTCCAGTTGAGTGTCCATAAAACCTGTTCCGTCATCGGATACAACAATCGAAAGTTTGTTTTCAATTTCTTTGATGATAATTTCGGCGTTATTTGCTCCGCTGTGTTTTATGATATTGTTGAGTAATTCTGCAATGATGAAGTAGAGTTTCATCTCAAAATCCTCATTGTATCTTTTCTTGATTGCGATATCTGTGTTAAAAAGAATTTTAATTCTTGAGTTTGATGTTTTTTCGCATAAGTCTTCCAATGCGTATAGTAGTCCAAATCGAACCAGTAGAGTAGGCATCAGTTCGTGCGAAAGGTTTCGGATTTGGTTGTGAGCCTCTTCCAGGATTTCTTTCGTTTTGTTGATTTCCTCGGGTTGCGCTTTATTGATTGATGTGAAAACATTGAGATGTAATCCCGCCGACGAAAGTAGTGAACTAATGTTGTCATGCAAAAACAAGGCGATTTTTTTTCGTTCCAATTCCTGGCCATTGATAGACGCATTGATGATATTTTCCTGAATTTTGCTTCGAATGTCTTTGAGTTTATTTTTTTGTTTCAAATGAATGTTTTGAACAAAAAAATAGAAGAAAATAATCATGCATATCAAAAGGAAAATTACGATTATGGCGATTTTTTTATTCTTGGATTGTTCTTCAATGAGTTTGTCTTGTTTAATTTTATAAGTCGTTTCAATCTTGTCGATTTCTCTTTTGTAATGGTCGATTTCAAGATTTACACCTATCACATTGGCTTTTGTTAATTTTTCTTCAATGTTGAGTTCATTGGTGATTTTATAATAAAGCAACAGGTTGTCGTACGCTTTTTTGGGTTGGTTGGTTTTGTTTAAAAATTTGGAATATTCAAGATAAGAAAAGGATAAATCAGATTTTTCATTTCCAAGAGTTCCCAGTTTTATGGCTTTTTCGAATGCTTCTGTTGCCTTTTCGTTGTTATTGATAAAGCTGTAGAACATACCGTTCAGCATATTCAACGCTACAATAGATGAATCGTCGCCATCAATAGATTGGTATTTGTCGATGTATCTTAAATAAGGGTATCCTTCGTTAAATTTTTCAACGTCAAAATAGGCCCACGTAATATTGAGATTTGTAAGGAATATTTGTTTTCTATCCAGAATTTTTTTACTGTGTTCCAGCGATTTTTTGTAGTAATATATTCCTTTGTCGTATTGTTTTTTGTCAAAACAATAAATATTTCCAAGATTGTTGTAGTATTGGTTTTTTAGCGTGTTGTTATTTGTTTTGTTAACGTAATAAAGACCAAGGTTGTAATAATGCAGTGCTTTTAAAGGTTCTGTCAGTTCGTCAAAGTTGGAAGCTATGACAAGGTAAGAGTTGGCTATTAAAGTGTTGTTTTTGTTTTTGATTGATTGTTCTAGCGCAATCCTTGATTTGATTAAAGATTTCTCATAATCACCATTTATTCTGTTTGCTCTGGCATCTTTCAGCAATAAAATGATTTCTTTTTGAGAAAGTATTTTGTTTTGGGCAAATGAGTTTTGACTAAAACTGATTAGAAGTAAAAAGAAGAATAGTAGTCGAAACTTGTTTTTTTGCATACTGAGGATAAGCGATAAATAATAGCATCGAATGATTAGGAAATCTTAGCTAAGATATAATTAAATGATTATTCATGGCATATTTAACGATACCGATAGTGTTTTTGGCTTTTAGTTTTTTCATAATATTTTTTCTGTGTGTTTCAACAGTATTGGTACTTATAAAAAGCTGTTCGCTTATTTCTTTTCCACTATATTCCAATGCGATTAATATGATGATTTCTATCTCGCGTTCAGTTAGTAATGGATTGACTTTGGGTTTGTATGTGTTTAGTTTTGGGTTGTTTTTCGTTGCGTGATTGAAAATTTTTTCTCGAATGGATTCGCTAAAATATTCTTCGCCATTGGCAACAGCCTGTACAGCTTCAATGATATTGTCACCGGCACATTGTTTGGTTAAATATCCGCTTACGCCTAAGTCCATGATTTCTTTAATTAATTTTAAATCGTCATAACTCGATAGGATGATTACTTTGCAAGGGAAACCTTTTTCAGCAAATTCTTTGACTACTTCAATTCCATCTTTTTCGGGCATACTGATGTCTAAAACGAGAATATCTGCATGGTTTTTTTGTAAATCTTCAAAAATTGTCTTCCCGTTGAGTGAAAAACCTACGACTTCAAAATGAGGTACGGTGTTAAGCAGGGTCTGAATTCCGTGGATAATTATTTGATGATCATCTGCTAGATGGATTCTTATATTCTTTGTCATGGTATGTATTACTGTATTCAAATTTATGAAAAAAAGGATTTGAATATCTTCTATTTTTTATTTTTTAGATAAAAAACAGAATTTTGTCGATAAAAAAACCCGAACAGTTACATTCGGGTTTTCTTCGCACATTAATAAATTAAATTTTATAGGTTTATCTCAATCGATCCACAGATTTTACAAGATCTTCATCCTTTTTGATCCCTTTATTGGCTAAAACCAATAAAACGATTGTCAAAACAGGAAGAAACATCCCAATACCTTTCTCAGAAACAGCGGGTGTTTCTCCAGATAAATTTAGTGAATGATAAACAAACAATCCTAATAAAATCAAATTTAATATCATATTCAATCTGTTGGCAACAAATTGAGTTTGTCTTTTTTTGAATGAAATTATACTGTAAATAGTTACCGCGGCGCTTAAGCCAAACAATATTACATAAAACTGATTTTGAATGAAAAAGTACTCTTTGCCATTGTTCAATGTCCAAAGTGGGAAAATAAACGGCAAAACGCCTACCATCAAAAAGGCAAGAAATAAATATATGGTTTGAATGCGTTGTATCATATTCTTTGTATTGTCGCACAAAAATATATTTTCTTTTTAATAAATACTATTGTATGATAAATTTTATTTGTATTATTGCATAACATTACCGTAAGCACTTCATACTGCGGTTCATTAAAAATAAGATACTACCTAAAGAAATCTTTTTGCATTATTTCCTAAAATTAATTAAACAATAGAATATTCATGTTTGATATTTCTGTATTAAAAGAAATGAAGCTTGCTGAGCTTCAAGAAATAGCTAAAACGGCTAAAACCATAAAATTCAACGGTGTAAAAAAAGATACTCTGATTAATCTTATTTTAGATCATCAGGCAGCTACAGTTGTTGTTGAATCTGTAACAGAGAAGACAACAGAAGAAAAGAAGCCTAAAAGAGCACGTATTGTGCCAGAAAAAAAAGCAGTAGTTCCTAAAAATGAAATTCCTCTTTTGTTTGATAGTGAAGAGAAAAAGGAAATTGTGGAGGCTGTAATTGTTCAAGAGAAAGAAACGGTTGTTTCTTCTGAAGATAATTTGGTCAAAGAGGCCGAAACTTCAGTAAAAAAAGAGGGTAAAGCTGTTAAGTTTAGCAAGTCTGCTTATGAGAAAAAGATGGCTTTGCAAAGAGAAAAAGAAGCTTTGAAAGAAGTTGCAGTTGCCGAAGAAACGCTATCAGAATCCAATTCGGAAGCGGTTCATGAAAAAGGAGAAAATCCTGTTCTTGAGAAAAAAATAAATCCACAGGAACGCAATCGTGCAGACGATGTAACCCAACCAAATAAGAAAGGACAAAAACCAAATATTAAGTCCAATCCAAATCAGAATGGAAACTCCAATCAAAATGGAAATTCCAACCAGAATTCTAATCAAAATCAAAACCAGAATCAAAACCAGAATCCGAATTTCAAAAACAAAAAGAGCAATTTTAAAGATGCCGATTTTGAGTTTGACGGTATTATAGAAAGTGAGGGGGTTCTTGAGATGATGCCGGATGGATATGGTTTTTTACGTTCTTCGGATTACAATTATTTAGCCTCACCAGATGATATTTATTTATCGACTTCACAAGTGCGTTTGTTTGGTTTAAAAACAGGAGACACGGTAAAAGGAGTGGTACGCCCGCCAAAAGAAGGAGAAAAATTCTTTCCTCTTGTGCGTGTTTTGAAGATTAATGGACATGATCCGCAAGTAGTTCGTGATCGTGTTTCTTTTGAACATTTAACCCCAGTTTTTCCTTCAGAAAAATTCAGATTGGCCGAAAAGCAAAGCACTATTTCGACACGAATTATCGACTTGTTTTCTCCTATCGGGAAAGGGCAACGTGGTATGATTGTGGCGCAGCCAAAAACAGGTAAAACAATGCTTTTGAAAGAAATAGCAAATGCTATTGCTGCCAATCATCCCGAAATTTATTTGATAGTTCTTCTTATCGACGAGCGTCCAGAGGAGGTTACGGATATGCAGCGAAGTGTTCGTGGAGAGGTAATTGCTTCTACATTTGATAGAGAACCGCAAGAACACGTTAAAATTGCTAATATCGTTTTGGAAAAAGCCAAAAGATTGGTAGAATGTGGTCACGATGTTGTTGTTTTATTGGATTCGATTACACGTTTGGCTCGTGCTTATAATACAGTACAACCCGCTTCTGGAAAGGTTTTGAGTGGGGGTGTTGATGCCAATGCTTTGCAAAAACCAAAACGTTTCTTTGGTGCGGCACGTAATGTCGAAAATGGAGGGTCTTTGAGTATTATCGCTACTGCTTTGACAGAAACTGGTTCAAAAATGGATGAGGTTATCTTTGAGGAATTCAAAGGAACCGGTAATATGGAATTGCAATTGGATAGAAAAATAGCCAACAAACGTATATTTCCAGCTATCGATTTGACATCATCAAGTACTAGACGTGATGATTTGTTATTGGATCAAAAAACATTGCAGAGAATGTGGATTATGCGTAAATATCTATCTGATATGAATCCAGTTGAAGCAATGGATTTTATCAATGACCGTTTCAAGAAAACCAAAAATAACGATGAATTTTTGATTTCTATGAATGATTAATAAAGAGAATAGAATAAAGAACGAAGATTCAAGTCAAATATAACCGCACAAAAAAACCTCGATATATCGAGGTTTTTTTATCTTTCTTCTATTATTCTCTTTATTCTTTGTTCTCTTTTCTTTCCAATAAAGCCATATAAAAACCGTCAAACCCAGATTCTGAGGCTAATAATTTTTGGTCTTTTATGAAATTGAACTGTTTACCAATTTCAGTTTTTAAGAAACGGGCAATTTGTTCTTGATTTTCGGATGGTAAAACAGAACAGGTTGCATAAACTAATTTACCGCCTGGTTTTACAATTTTAGAATAACTTTCCAAAACTTCGGATTGTACTTTTCGGATGTTATCAATAAATTCTGGTTGGAGTTTCCATTTAGAATCTGGATTTCTTTTCAATACACCCAGTCCGCTGCAAGGAGCGTCAATTAATACTCTGTCAGCTCTTTCGTGGAGTTTTTTGATGACTTTGGTCGAATCAATAATACGGTATTCAATATTGAAAGCACCGTCACGTTTTGCTCTGAGTTTTAATTGTTTTAGTTTACTTTCGTATAAATCCATTGCGATTAATTGTCCCTTGTTTTCCATTAAAGCGGCAATATGCAATGTTTTTCCTCCAGCACCGGCGCAAGTGTCTACAACTCTCATTCCGGGTTTTACATCTAGAAAATGGGCTACCAATTGAGAATTGGCGTCCTGAACCTCAAAAAGGCCTTCTTTGAAAGCATCAGTGAGGAAAACATTTGCTCTTTCTTTGAGTACCAATGCATCAGGTTGCTCTTTCAGGAACTCTGTTTCGATGTTTAAATCCATCAAAATGGCTCTTAATTTTTCTTTTGTTGTTTTTAGGGTGTTGACTCTCAGAATAACTTTGGCTGGCTGATTTTGTGCAGCAATTTCTTTGGACCAAATTTTTTCGCCTAATTCTTTTGCTCCCAATTCATCCATCCAGTCAGGAATAGATTCTTTGAATACTCTTGTTTTTGAAAGTTCGTCAAAACGTCCTTTTATTTTTCGCTCTGGAGTTCCTTCTAATTGTCTCCAGTCCGGAATAGGGTAACCTCTTAGTACTGCCCATACAGAGAACATTCTCCAGAGATTGTCTCTGTCATAAGGTTCTTTTACTTCGGCAATTTCTGCGTATAATCTTTTCCAGCGTACGATTTCGTAGATGGTTTCGGCAACAAATTTTCTGTCAGAACTTCCCCAACGTTTGTCTTTTTTTAGGGATCTTGCTACCACTTTGTCCGCATATTCTCCTTCGTTGAAAATAGCGTTGAGTGCGTCGATGGTAGTATAAACTAAATTTCTATGTAATCTCATTTTGAATAATTGAAGTGCAAAGGTACTATTTATTGATTAAAACTTAGTTTTATATTTTAAGCAAAAAAAAACACTGCTATTTAAACAGTGTTTTTTGGGTGTATGTTTTAGCTTTTGACAAAAACTCTTGTTAGTTCTATATTTTCCGGAGGATGTAATACCATTGGGAATTTTTCGATTTTTACAGAGCTACTGTCAAGTCCAAATGCGCTTTCTTCGGATAAACTCAGTTTTTTAATCAGGAAGTAAGAGTTCATGATTAGTTTTTCGTGCCACAATAAATCACTGTCCGGGGAAAGGAATTTCTCGGATAGAACAAACTTGAAGTCACCAATGATATTGTTTTTATTTAATGATTCGTATCGGCTGGTAATATCTACTTCGCCATTTTTTACCATATCTTTGATTACTTCCCTGAACATCAGGTTTATTTTGGTAGGTTCTCTAAATCCAAGATTGAAATCTACTCTATATAAATCGTCTTTAAGTATTTCACGTACTTTATATTCAGTTTTATAAGGTTCTGACAGAATGTTTACGTGAACAAACCAGTAGATATCTGCTCTTTTTGGTCTTTTTTGCAAAATAGAAAACATTACTTTTTCTTCTATTTCATCACTGCGATTGGCATTTGTCATGTAAACCAAATGGGTTGCGTATTTTGGAATAGATAAATCGGCACTTAATTCACTTAATACTTTTTTGTAATCGTCAATTTTTACAACTTTGGTATAGCTTTTATTAATTTGTTTAGCTCTGTACCAAATGGTCATTACCCCAATAAGGATTAAGGCGATAAAAAGTGTTACGTAACCACCTTCGGCAAATTTTGTGATATTTGCTGCCAAAAAGCTCAACTCAATACACATATAAATGGTAATCAACGGTACAAAAAAGTACCATTTTACTCTTTTCATTATTAAATAAAAATTCAATAATGCGGTCGTCATTATCATACATAAGATAATGGCCAAACCATAAGCGTGTTCCATATTGCTAGACTCTTCAAAATGTAGCACGATACCTACACAGCCAATCAGTAATAGCCAGTTTATGGAAGGAATATATAATTGACCTTTAAGTTCTGTTGGATATTTGATTTTAACTTTTGGCCAAAAACTTAGTCGCATTGCCTCGTTAATCAAAGTAAAAGAACCAGAAATAAGGGCTTGAGATGCAATTACAGTAGCTATCGTTGCAATTACAATTCCTATTCCTTTAAACCATTCAGGCATTATCAGGTAAAAAGGATTAGCAAAATCACCTCCAAGTGCCTTCAGTGTTGTTCCTTCTCGGTGTATTAAATAAGCAGCTTGTCCAAAGTAATTCAAAACTAAAGCTGTTTTTACAAAAATCCAGCTTATTCTAATGTTTTTTCTTCCGCAATGTCCCATGTCTGAGTATAAGGCTTCGGCTCCTGTTGTACATAGGAATACAAAACCTAATACAAAGAAACCTTCGGGATGAATACTTAATAAGTGGTAAGCGTAATATGGGTTGATGGCTTTAAAAACTTCGGGATGTATATAAATTTGATTAATCCCCAAAACCGCGAGCATACCAAACCATAAAAGCATCATTGGTGCAAAAAAGCGCCCAACCAGTTTGGTTCCAAATTGTTGTATCGTAAACAATACAACCAAAATACCTATTACTATTGGTACTGTATTAATTTGGGGAAAATAACTTCGCATTCCTTCAACAGCAGAGGATACCGAGATGGGAGGGGTGATGATTCCGTCTGCCAACAAGGCACTACCCCCAATAATTGCGGGGAAAATAAGCCACTTAATTTTTGTTTTTTTAACCAAGGCATATAAGGCAAAAATCCCTCCTTCCCCGTGGTTATCTGCACTTAATGTGATAAGGACATATTTGATTGTAGTTTGTAATGTAAGTGTCCAAAATACGCAGGATACACCCCCTAAAACTACATCGGCATTTATTATGTAATCACCAAGTATGGCTTTCATTACGTATAATGGAGAGGTTCCAATGTCTCCATAAATGATTCCCAAAGAAACTAGTAGCCCCCCTAAAGTTAATTTTGAATGGAGGTCTTTGTGCGTTGCGCTCATCTAATATTTTTATAAAAACTCGTCAAATTTACTATTTTTAAACAAAATAAAATGACTTATTCCTTAAAATAATAAAAGAGGCTTAATATGTTATTATTAAGCCTCTTCTGAGTTTTTTTGAATTTTTTAGATTCTTCGGTTGCTACCTCTGCTGGCATAATCACCTCTTGGAGATTCTGATCTTTGAATATTTCTTTCGTTTGATGAATTGTTTCTATTTTGAGAATAGTCTCTTTGTTGTTCGTTTCTTTGAGAGTTTAAACCTCTTGGGGATTCATTTCTGTTTTGAGAATAGTCTCTTTGTTGTTCGTTTCTTTGAGCGTTAAAACCTCTTGGTGATTCATTTCTGTTTTGAGAATTGTCTCTTTGTTCTTCACTTCTTTGAGCGGTAAACACTCTTGGAGATTCGGTTCTGTTTTGAGCATATTCTCTTTGTTGCTCATTTCTTTGAGAGTTGTATTCTCTTGGAGTTTCAGTTCTGGTTTGAGTATATTCTCTTTGTTGCTCATTTCTTTGAGGGTTGTATGCTCTTGGAGATTCGTTTCTGTTTTGATTGTAATCTCTTCCTGATTCTGTTCTTGGAGCATAAACTTCTCTTTGATTTACTACTCTGTTTTGAGAATACTCTCTTTGTGAGTTGTAATTTTGATTTGAATTGTTTCTTGAATAGTTTGAATCATATTTAGAATAATTTCCTTCATTTCTGTTGCTGTATCTTCTTTGGTCTAATTCATATCGATTAGAATAGTTGCTGTTTCTTCTTGAAAAAGCATATTGAGGGTATTGTCTTTCGTAGCTGTTGCAGCTGTATGTGTTGTAGATTACCGGAGCTCTATAACATCTTCTATAGCTTACATAGTTATAAGTGTTGTGGTAATTTACGCAACCATATACATTTTGTCTGTATCTGTACACTGGGTAAGGATTCCAGGCATAATAATAGGTTGGGTAATAATTCCAATTCCAACATGAATAATATGGTTTGTAAAAGTTAACCCAAAAAGAGGCGTAAATTCTAGGAGCAGTATAATATACGGGTTCATAAATGTAGTTTTGTCCATAAATATAAGCGTTCCCAACTATTTGAATCGAAACTTTGTTTGATCTGTCTTTTTCGATTTCGATAGTAGCAACATCTTGGTATAAATCGCGTCCGATAACAGATTGAATAACTACTACGTGTGTGCTGTTTTCTACAGATTCAATTACTCTTAAATAATCAACACGATTATCGTTATTTAAGTCTAAATTTGAGATTTGTAATTTTGGGTCGTTAAGTCTTCTTTCAAAATCGCTTAAGTTTTCTGATTCTCCAAAGATGGAAGACACAGCGGTTAAGTCTAAGTTGTCACTTATTTCAGAGCTTGTAGCACTAACTAGAGTTCTGTTTTGAGCACAAGAGGTAAAGGAAAAAAAGATTGCGATTATGGCGGTAATGTTAAATTTAGTTTTCATGGCTTAATAGGTTATTGTTTGTGTTAGGATATCTACAACAATTGTGCCAGAAATGAATAATATCGGCAATGTATTTCTGTTAAAATTATATATTTGAAAAAAATAAAGAAGTTATGATGAGGATTTCTCTTGTGATTATGCTGTTTCTGAGTGGTTTGTGTTTTGTGGGTGCTCAGAACTCGAATAGTGTTAAAACAAAATCAATTCGTTTTATCTCTACCCAGATAGATACACTCTTTCAGGATGAGATTAGTATCAGGGCAATAGTGCTGGATCAAAATAAGATTTGGTATGCAGCTGATAAGAATCGTTACGGCTTTTATGATTTAAAATCCAATAAAAAATTTGAAAATAGTATTGCTGAAGGTGCTTCAAAAATTGAATTCAGAAGTATAGCCAAAACCCTAGATTATATCTATATATTGAGTGTCGCCAATCCTGCTTTGTTGTATCAAATTACAAAAGATGGAAAGAAATCCCAATTGGTTTATCAAGAAAATAATGAAAAGGTGTTTTATGATAGTATGCAGTTTTGGAACGAAAAGGAAGGAATAGCAATTGGTGATCCAATTACAGATTGCCTATCAATAATAAAAACAATTGATGGAGGAAAAACATGGACCAAATTGCCGGATAACAAACTTCCAAAAATTTTTGAAGGAGAAGCGCATTTTGCGGCAAGCAATACAAATATAATTGTGAAAGGAAATAATGCGTGGATTGTTTCGGGTGGAAAGAAATCGAGAGTTTTTTATTCTCCGGACAAAGGAAATTCATGGAGTGTTTATGATACGCCAATCGTGCAGGGGAAACAAATGACTGGGGTTTTTACTGCCGATTTTTATGATTCTAAAAAAGGATTTATTTCTGGAGGTGATTATGAGTTACCAAATCAAAATTCAGATAATAAAGCAGTAACCAATGATGGAGGGAAAACTTGGAAACTTATCGCCGATAAAAAAGCTTTTGGTTATACTTCCTGTGTTCAATATGTTCCTAAGAGTGGCGGAAAAGGGATTGTTACCGTTGGTGCTTCGGGGATATATTATTCCGCAGATGGCGGTGCGAATTGGGTACAGTTTAGTAAAGATCCAGGTTTATACACCATTCGATTTGTTGATGAAACTACGGCTATTGCAGCTGGACGAAATAAAATGATTAGGATTCGGTTTAAATAAAAAAATCCCGCTTTATTTCTAAAACGGGAATTGGATCAAATTAATTGGAAACTATTTTTTAGCTCCTTTGTCTTTATACTGTTGAAGCAGTTTTCTACCAAAATCTTCTTCTGCTTTTTTAAATTTGATGATTTTTACCGAAGGCAGAATTCCTTTGAGGTTACTGATGAATTTCTTTCTTAGATTGAAAAGGTCTTCTTCGTTATCTTGAATTTGATTCAAAAGGGCTGCGGCTTCTTTTTCAGACATTTTATCAAGTTCACTATCTTGCATTCTTTTAAAAATGCCTTTCATTTTTTGATGTCTTAATTCAAATTGTTTGTCATCAAAAGTATTGTAGATTGGCCAGAATTTTTCAGCTTCGCTTGAGGTAAGGTCAAGCTCAGTTGTCAAAAAGGCTACCTTCATTGCTTTTATTTGCTCTCTCTTTTCTTTAAAATTATCGTCTTTGGATTTGTCGTTTTGTCCATAAAAATTAAAAGTTAGAAGCAAAAAAAGTATCGGAAACAGTTTTTTTAGGCACATGGTATTTGTTTTGTTTATGGTATTCATTTATGTGGAATTTTGAGTTTTAATTTTCAATAATCAAATTTTCGATATTTGGATTTGTAGCCAAAACATCTTCAATGGTTTCGTGTTTTATTTTCTTTTGAGGAGAAATAAGGTTACTGTTTTCAGGTTCAATTTCCCCAATTAGTTCGTATTGACTCAGATTGGTTTCTTGGGTTAAATAATTTTCCAATGTTGCTGAGTCAACTTCTTTGTTTGTTGTGTTAGCACGATAAGCTATAGGAATCATGAGCGCAAGTACCAAAACTGCTGCTACGGCCATAAATATGTTTTTTCTTTTTCTGAAAATAGATATTACTTTCGTTTCTTCGGGTAATGTTTCTGTTGGTAATTTTTGAATCAGATTCGCCGAGAAATTTTCAAAGTAGTTGTCAGGGGTTTTGAACCCTGAATCTATTTTTGGTCCGTTTTCTAAGTTAAATGTTTTCATAATATATATTCGACTAATTAGAAGCTAAAAGGTTTAATTGTAGGATACAAAAGCTTCAATTTTTTTCACGGCATGATGATAAGAAGCTTTTAATGCGCCCACAGATGTTCCTAGTATTTCTGATATTTCTTCGTATTTTAAATCTTCAAAATATTTCATCTTGAAGACTAGTTGTTGTTTTTCTGGTAATTCTGCTATTGCTTTTTGCAATTTGAGCTGAATTTCGTTGCCGTCAAAATAAATGTCGGCTTTTAAGTTGTCAATTGTTTTGTTTTGTAATTCAACCGATGAAATTCCGGATTTCCTAGCTTTTTGATTTAGAAAAGTCAGTGCTTCATTGGTTGCAATACGATACATCCAAGAAAATAGTTTGCTTTCGCCTTTAAAGTTTTTTAGGTTTTGAAAAACTTTTACAAATGTGTTTTGTAAAACATCATCTGCATCATCGTGGCTCAAAACAATATTCCGAATGTGATTGTACAGCGGTTTTTGATAATCATGCAAGAGCTTTTGAAACGCTTGATTTTGCGTTTTAGCGTTCAATAAACTATCGATAAATTCCTTTTCGTCCTGCAATTTGTCCTGCTTTTAAACTTAGATACAAATGAATCAAAAAGGTTTAATCCGATTTGAAACTAAAATTCGAAATCTTCCTGATTTTTTTTATTTGCGGGTTCTTTTTCTACTGGTGCTTTATTAACAGGAGTCTTGTTAACTGGCGCTTTGTAAACGGGAACTTTAGTAACAGGAGCTTTGTAAACTGGTGTTTTTGGTTCCTCTGTATTTATCGTTGTACGTCTATTTGCAGTCGCAATACTGTCATTTATTACTCTTTTATAAACAGGAGCGGCAACAGTTTTTGGTGCCAGTGGGAAATAAATATCGGTTTGCCATTTTGAAGGGTTCATGTTTTCATTTTTGCCAATAGTGAATATCTCCAAATGCGAAAAAGGAATCCCGGTAACTATTTTTTTGTTAGTTGTATATTCGATAGTCTTTTTTAAAGCCTCGTTTTTGTATGAGTAATTTCCGTTAAGTCTTGTTTTTAATGCTACAAAAGCGTCAAGTTTTCCAGATAGGATATCACTTCCTTGACTCGTAAAAATCTGCTCTTTTATGGGGATGCAAAATGAAACCCTCGTTACGTTTTTGATGGTGTCGTAATCGTGATAAATAATAAAAGGTCTTCCGTTAAGGGGGATGTTATTTTGGTTACAAAATGTTGTTATTTTATAGAAAACAGCATTTGCATTTCGGGTGATATCTGATATTTTGCTTGTGAAGGATTGTCTCAAATAGAATGTTTGCAGTTTTTTTACAATACCATCGATTTTTATATCATAAGTGGTGTTGTCTATATCAAGGCTTTTGTTTAAATCGACAAGGCATTTGTCGTAAACTGTGGTTAATTTTTTTTGAGGTTTTCCATAAAAGAAGGCATTTACTTTTGATAAAAAATCCATTTTCCCGACAGATTTCCATGTTACTTTCGTTCCGCCCACAGTGTCTTTAAAAGCCCAAAAAACACCTGATGGTGAACCGTTAAATTCCATTTTTTGCACAATACTATCATTTCCTTTTGTGTACAAAGTCTGGATGTTTCCAGTATTGTCGCTCCCTTCCCAGGTTAATGTGCTTCCATTGCCAGAAGTTGCTGGCGAATAAGACAATTTTATATCCTTATCATCAGAAATCCATGAATTAAATTTTTGCCAGTTTTTATAATCATTTACATAACCAAAAACGGTAGCTTTTGGAGAATTAATCAGTTTGCTGCTTTTTACGGTGTAATTTCCTTTTTGTGTTGCAATATATATGGTGAGAGCCACAAGGCTTAATAGAAATAAAAGAAAAAGGTATTTGATAATTCTCATGATGGGGTAATTGTTTTTCTGTTGTAAAGTTAAAAATTTAATTAATTATACTATTAAAACAAGAAATAAAATGCGAAAACCATTTTGTTTTTTGCTCATTTTCTATTCGCTGAAATGAATTTGGCCTAAAAATCGATTTGTTTTTACAATGTATAATGTGTTTTTCTTGTTTTTTATTTATGAATAGTAGAATGGCTGTTATTGATGAATTGTTAAAATCGGAATTATTATTGTTTGTGTTTTTATTGTTTGTTTACATAATCAGTATATTTGTTGAGCATTTGTTTGTTTAACATTTAAAGAAAATATAAATGAAATTATTTAAAATAGCTGGTCTATTTGTTTTTTTTGCTATTTCTGTCAGTGCTAGTGCGCAATCTGATAAGAAAGCAGTTGTAAAATCGAATGAGAAAGCTTCTTTTGATTTTACTGTAGAGCAGTTTTCGGACATTAAAGTTTTACATTATCAAATTCCGGGTTGGGAAAATCTTAGCTTAAAAGAGCAGGAATTGGTTTATTATCTAACACAGGCGGGATATTCTGGTCGTGACATAATGTGGGATCAGCACTATCGATACAATTTGAAAATCCGAAAAGCTTTAGAGAATATTTATCAAAACTATAAAGGAGATAAAAACACTGCCGATTGGAAAAATTTTGAAGTTTATCTAAAACGGGTTTGGTTTTCAAACGGGATTCATCATCATTATTCAAGCGATAAAATTAAACCGGATTTTTCAATAGATTATTTTAATACGCTGTTGAAAGCTACAAAAACCAATTTGGCACCCGAAATTGTTGCTATTTTATTTAATGATGTTGATTCGAAAAGAGTAAATCTTGATGCCTCAAAAGGATTGTTGGAAGGTTCTGCCGTGAATTTCTACGATAAAGGAATCACGCAAAAGGATGTAGAGGCATTTTATGCTACTAAGAAAAGTCCGAATCCAAAGGAACCTTATTCTTTTGGTTTGAATTCAAAATTGGTTCGCAATGCAAATGGCCAATTAGAAGAAAAAGTTTGGAAAAGTGGCGGAATGTATGGGGCAGCGATTGATAAAATTATTTATTGGCTTCAAAAAGCCCAAAAAGTGGCTGAAAATAAAAAGCAAGGAGATGCCATCGGACTTTTAATTCAATATTATAAAACGGGAGATCTTAAAACTTGGGATGATTATAATATTGCCTGGTCGCAAGCGACCGAAGGTAATATTGATTACATCAACAGTTTTATCGAAGTGTATAAAGATCCGCTGGGATACAGAGCTTCGTATGAATCGATTGTTCAAATCAAGGATTTTGATATGTCTAAAAAAATGGAAGTCGTATCCAAAAATGCGCAATGGTTTGAGGACCATTCTCCATTGGCACCTGAACATAAAAAGAAAAATGTAGTTGGAGTTTCCTATAAAACGGTTGTGGTAGCTGGTGAGTCTGGGTCTACATCACCAAGTACGCCAATTGGTGTGAATTTGCCAAATGCAGATTGGATTCGTGCAGCTCACGGTTCCAAATCGGTTTCTCTCGGGAATATTATTGATGCTAATTCTAAAGCTGGAGGTAAAGGAAGGTTGCAGGAATTTGCAAATGATGCTGAAGAAATCAGACTCGCTGAAAAATATGGTGAATTGGGGAGCAAATTGCTTACTTCTTTGCATGAAGTGGTAGGCCATGCCTCTGGTCAACTTAATCCTGGTGTTGGAACTCCAAAGCAAACTTTGAAAAATTATGCTTCAGCATTGGAAGAAGGAAGAGCCGATTTAGTGGGATTGTATTATTTATATAGCCCTAAAATACAGGAAATTGGCTTGGTAGACAATTGGAAAGAACTAGGGATGCAGAGTTACGATAATTATATCAGAAACGGTTTGATGACCCAATTGATTCGTTTAAAGTTGGGCGACAATATAGAGGAATCTCACATGAGAAACCGTCAAATGGTAAGCGCTTGGGTTTTTGAAAAAGGTAAAAAAGACAATGTTATAGAAAAGGTTACCCGTAATGGCAAAACCTACTTTAATATCAATGATTATGATAAATTGCACGAATTATTCGGGCAATTGTTAAAAGAAGTGCAACGAATTAAATCAGAAGGTGATTTTGAGGCAGGGAAAGCATTGGTGGAAAACTATGGTGTGAAAGTGGATCAAAAATTGCATGCCGAAATATTGGAACGCAACAAACAATTTCCTGACGCTCCTTATAGTGGTTTTGTAAATCCGATTTTGGTTCCAAAATATAACGCCAAAGGAGAGATTATTTCGATATCCGTACAACAACCAAAATCATTTGCTGAACAAATGCTGAAGTATTCTAAAGACTACGGTTATTTGCCTTTGGAGAATTAAGGTTTAAAGAGGCTAAGATTCTAAGTTGCTAAGTCTCTAAGTTTTTGGGATTCTAAGATTTAAAAACATCTTAGCATCTTAGATACTTAGTAACTTAGCATCTTTTTTTAATGCTTAAAGTAAATTTTGATAATAAATAAAAGACCAATGAATAACAGGAATCCAATTAATATTTTATAATTTCCTTTGTAAAATACTTTGTGAAGGTTTGCATCTTTTCGATAAGCAAAGACCATTGCAATAACGAAAGCTATAAAAAAACAGAGCGCAAATAGTAATTGACCTTGACTGAACATGTTTGAATAATTTTCGGCAAATTTAGGCAATAGTTTAGAAAAAGTTGTTATTTTTCCATTTCAAATCAATAATTAAATAGGATGCAAAAACAAATCAACGCTGTTAAAGAATTTCATACGGCATTTAGGATAGGGCATAGCGAAACACCAATTGCTAGTTTGGGCGAAGAAAAAAACAGGCTTCGCTATAATTTGATGAAAGAAGAAAATGAAGAATATCTGGAAGCTGTTCAGAATAACGATTTGGTAGAAATTGCCGATGCTCTTGGAGATATGATGTATATTCTTTGCGGGACAATTATTGAGCACGGTTTACAGCATAAAATTGAAGCTGTTTTTGATGAAATTCAAAGATCGAATATGAGTAAATTGGGTGAAGATGGAAATCCAATTTATAGAGAAGACGGAAAAGTGATGAAAGGCCCTAATTATTTTAAACCTGATTTTTCAAAACTCATTTGATATTTATGTTTATTGTTTTTGGTTTTTAGTTTGTTGTTTGGGATGAAATTTAATTCCAAAAATATAATCAACCATAAAAAAAGCGATTTTCATATTGAAAATCGCTTTTTTTATATCTAAAATCTAAATTCTGCAATCTGAAATCTAAACCTTAACTGTCCAACCAAAAGTATCTTCGCTAAGTTTATTTTGAAGATTTGTTAGCTTTTCTTTCAATAATGAAGCAAATGAATTTTCAAGTTTTGGCAATTCATAATATACTTCTTTATAAGAGTAACCGGCAATTGGATTAACAACGGCAGCAGTACCCGCACCAAAAATCTCTTTTAAAGTTCCGTTTTTTGAAGCTTCAACCAATTCAGAAACCAAAACAGGACGAACCTCTACCGAAATTCCTTCTTTTTTGGCCATGTCAATAAGACTTTTTCTAGTAATACCGTCCAAGATACGTTCACTTACCGGAGCCGTCAACAAAGTATCATTTATTCTAAAGAACACGTTCATTGTACCGGCTTCTTCCAGTTTTGTATGTGTAGCATCGTCTGTCCAGATAACTTGTTGGAATCCTTCTTTATTCGCCAAAGTAGTAGGGTAGAACTGAGCAGCGTAGTTTCCTGCAGCTTTTGCAGCACCAATACCACCGTTTGCTGCTCTACTATAATGCTCGGCAATTAATACTTTTACTTCACCTGAGTAATATGCTTTTGCAGGAGAAAGTAATATCATGAATTTATAATCGTCTGACGGGTTGGCAACAACGCCTGGTCCTGTAGCAATCATAAATGGTCTGATGTACATCGTGCTTCCATTTCCTTTTTTTACCCAAGCCTCATCCAATTTTAATAATTGTTTCAATCCTTCCATGAAAATAAATTCTGGAACTTCTGGCATAGCCATTCTTACTGCCGAAGAATTAAAACGTTTGTAATTTTCATCAGGTCTAAAAAGCCAAATATCATCATTGGTGTCTTTATAAGCTTTCATGCCTTCAAAAATGGCTTGTCCATAATGAAAAACTTTTGCAGATGGATCAAGTAAGAAAGGTGCATACGGCTTAATAACAGGTTGTTGCCATTCTCCATTAACGTAATCACATTCAAATAAATGGTCCGTGAATACTGCTCCAAAGCTTAAATGATCAAAATCAACTTCATTTATTTTTGTAGTAGTTGCTTTTATTATTTCGATTGTGTTTGTTTGAGGGGTACTCATAATTATTTACTTATATTGTTTTAAAAAAATATTCTTTGGCTAATAAAACGGTTTCAACGAAAAAAAGTTTTTGTTGGCGGTAATATCGATTGCAAAATTAAATAAAAATCAGAGAAAAACTTGTGAAAAAATCATTAATTATGGAGTTTGACTGTGATTTAATTATTATATAATTTTATTAGAAAAATGTAGTAAAATTATATGGATTATATAAAAAAATTTAGCTTTTGGGTAATGATAAGAAATTCTTTTATTTAATTTTGAAAACATTATAGTGTTCGGTAATACTATATTAACTCAAAAAACATATTTTGGAAAGAGAAATTATTCGTACTCAGGATGGTTCAACGACTATTCAAATAAAAGATTGGAATGAATGTTACCATTCGAAACATGGTGCTATTCAGGAAGCTAAACATGTATTTATCAAAAATGGATTGGCATTATTTCCAAATCAAAAAGTTTCAATTCTCGAAATTGGATTCGGAACTGGTTTGAATACTTTTATAACTTATTTGGAAGCAAAAGGATTTGGGCAAACTATTGATTATGTTGGAGTAGAAGCGTATCCGGTTTCGGAGCATGAACTTCAGGCGATGAATTATTTAGAAGAATTGGATGCAGAGGATTCTAAGGATGTTTTTGCAAAAATACATTCGGTAAATTGGGAGGAGAAAAATAAATTGACCGAAACTTTTTCTTTGACAAAAAGAAAACAGTTTTTTGAAAACATAGACGATATAGAACAATTTGATTTGATTTATTTCGATGCTTTCGGTTATCGTGTCCAACCCGAATTATGGAGTACTGCAATATTTGAAAAAATGTATAAAGCGCTTAAACCAAATTCTGTATTAGTTACTTATGCCGCACGCGGTGTTGTAAAAAGGAGCATGCAGGAAGTAGGTTTTACAGTCGAAAAACTAGCCGGACCACCCGGAAAAAGGGAGATGTTCAGGGCAAGGAAGTGATTTTTTTCACCTCCATATTTTAATATAAAACTACATCGAAAACGTTATAATTTTTATATTTCTATGTTAAAAAAGAATGTTGTATGTGAAAATAATGTACTTTTACATCACGTTAAAATGAAGATATAACCCCAATAAAATCTTAATTTATGTCTAAAGTAATGTTTGATTACACAAAGTCTGTGTTAGAAAGAGTAAGTTTTGATCCTGTACTTTTTTGCAAAGAATTAGAAAAAGCAATAAGAACACTTTTACCTTTCGAGTTGGATCAATTAAGAGAGTGGTTGTTTAACTTTACAATCGAAAAGCCAGAACTAAAACAGTGTTTAATAATTGTAAATCCATAAAGTTATAATAGAAGGAACCAAGAAATTGGTTCTTTTTTTTTGCAATTTATTGACTGTTGGGGAATTGTTTTTTAAATTACATTGTAGAGACGCTGCAGTGCGTCTCTACGATGCATTTCTATGAGATTTATTTTTAAATTTTCATGAATAAATTATTTTTTCAAGAGCGGACTTACAATTTGGACATTTTGAAAAACAATTGCTCCTTTTACTACTCCCGAAATGCTACTTCTTAGAGCATCGATGATTTGAATCTTTAATTCGCTTTTTGGGTAAATTAAACTCACTTCTCGAGCTGGTTTAGGTTCTTTAAAATGTCTGAGTTTAAATTTGTCAGATTCTTTTAGATCCAAGGTATGTAAATAAGGAAGTAAAGTTGTTCCCAATCCTTCATCGGCAAGTTTGATTAAGGTTTCAAAACTACCACTTTCGATTTGAAAAGATTTTAAGCCGGTTTCATTTCTGTTTTTACATAAATTCAAAATCCCATCCCTAAAACAATGTCCATCCTGAAGTAACAGAATTTCATTGATGTTAAGATCGTCAATTTCGATTTCTTCCTTTTGAAAAATGGCATTACTTTCCGGTATGTAAGCAACAAAAGGCTCAAAGTACAGAACAACTTCTTTGATTTTTTCGTCCTCTAGCGGCGTGGCTGCAATAGCGGCATCCAGATTCCCATTTTTTAATTTTGTAATAATCTCTTCGGTATTCAACTCCTCAATGATTAACTTTACTTTTGGGTATTTTTTGATAAAATTATTCAAAAACATAGGGAGCAAAGTTGGCATAATGGTTGGGATAATTCCGAGTCTGAATTCACCACCGATGAAACCTTTTTGTTGTTCTACAATGTCTTGTATGCGGTCAGCTTCATTAACGATGTTTTTTGCCTGACTTACAATTTTTTGACCAATATCAGTAAGTTGAATTGGTTTTTTGGTACGATCAAAAATCTGAATATTAAGTTCTTCTTCAATTTTTTGAATTTGCATACTCAAGGTAGGTTGAGTCACAAAACATTTTTCGGCAGCCAAAGTGAAATTTTTGTGTTCGGCTACAGCCAATACGTATTTGAGTTGTGTGATTGTCATCGAATAGTGATTTTTTATGCAAATATAAAAACAATCAATTTATTTTATAGTTGTTTTGCGAGCTTATTAGTTAATTTTGATTTAACGCTTAGAAAATATGGGGCTTTGTTGTAATTTTATGACTTTATCAGATTGGATAAAATAGCCCCAAATGAGATTAATAAAAAACTGAAATTATGAAACTAAACACAATTGGATTACCTGTAGAAGAAACTGAAGTTATAATCGTTGAACTGAATGTACTTTTGTCAAATTATCAAATCTATTATCAAAGTTTAAGAGGATTGCATTGGAATATCAGAGGAAGACGATTTTTTGATTTACACGTTAAATTCGAGGAATTGTATAATGACTCTCAATTGAAAATTGATTTAATTGCCGAAAGAGTTTTGACTCTGGGAGGAAGACCATTACATACTTTTGAAGATTACATTAAATTCAATCAATTGCCTGTTGGGAAAAATATTTCAAATGACGTAGCAAGTATTGAGTTAATTGTTAATTCACTTTCAAAATTATTGGTAATCGAAAGAGAAATTCTTGCCAAAGCATCAGAAATAAATGATGAAGGAACCAATTCAATGATGAGTGATTTTATTGTAGAGCAGGAAAAAACGATTTGGATGATGAATGCATGGTTAGAGGAAACTTTGTGAAAAAAATAATTTAATTGTAACAATAGTCTAATAAACCCTCGAATTTGTTAGACTATTGTTTTTTTTTATGCAAAATAATTTTTTTTTATAGAACTAATTTTTTAATTCAACTTGTATCAGCTATTTTTGCAAATATGAGAAGTCTTGCAAGTATAGTATTAATCTTTTTTGTTCTGTTTTTGGCAGCGCCAACAATCGTGGCTTGTCTGGAAAGAGAAAAGGATACTACGAGCCTGTGTGATAATTGCAGTACTTCAACTTCTTCTTCTGCAGAAGAAATCAAACATGATATAAAATATTATACTTACAATCCTTTTTTGGAGATGTCTTTTTTTGATAAAGAAGAAGGTTCCGGACGTATAATTTTTGAGAACTTATCCAGACATGATTTAATTTCTGCCACCATATTTTTACCTCCTCCCAACAAAGTTTAATTTTTTACCACTTGTTGTTATCTGCGATTTTGTTTTGAAATAAAAGACATATTTGTATTTTATTGTTTCTAAATAGCAGAATTACTCCAATTTTATTAGTAAAATTAGAGAGTAGTTATTTTCTTTTCACAATTCTTGGAGTGTTTTATCGACTGAGTTTTTTGATAAAGAAAAATAGTTGTAATGATAAATGGTATTCTTTTTTCGGATAGCAATGTTTAGACATTGACTGTCTTCCTACCACTTTAGTGCAGTCTTGCATTGAGGAAAAAAATGAATTTAAACTTTAAAAAATATATCATGACAAAAAAAAATAATTTATTCGCATATTTCAAATCAGACTTTGCTTCTGGTTTGGTTGTCTTTTTAGTAGCGTTACCGCTTTGTTTAGGAATTGCCATGGCATCGGGAGCGCCTTTATTTTCTGGAATTATTACCGGAATTGTAGGAGGTATAGTAGTTGGATATCTGAGCCAGTCTCAACTAAGTGTTTCAGGACCGGCAGCTGGTTTAACAGCAATCATATTGACTGCAATAACGGATTTGGGCGCTTTTGATGTTTTCTTAACCGCTGTTTTTATTGCAGGTTTGATTCAGTTGGCATTGGGTTTTATTAGAGCAGGAAGTATTTCCAATTACTTTCCAACTAATGTAATTGAAGGAATGTTGGCTGGTATTGGTGTTATCATTATCATGAAACAATTGCCTCACGCTTTTGGATATGATTCTGATTTTGAAGGAAATGAAACTTCTTCGTTTTCAGGATTGTTTGAAGTATTAAATCATGTTCAGTTGGGAGCTATCTTGATTGCTTTAGTTTCGATAGCCATTTTAATTATGTGGGACAAAGTGCCTGCTTTGAAAAAGTTGAAATTAATTCCCGGTGCATTGGTTGCAGTTATCGTTAGTGTTTTATTAAATGAGTTTTTCATTTCTTCCGATAGTTCTTTGGCAATCGGTAATAAACACTTGGTTTCTTTGCCAATTCCAACAACCGTAGAAGAATTTAAAGCAATTATCGTTACGCCAAATTTTGCAGGAATTACAAATCCAAAAGTTTGGGTTGTAGGTTTGACCATTGCAATTGTAGCCTCAATTGAAACTTTATTATGTATTGAAGCTGCAGACAGAATGGATGTTCACAAACGTTTTACGAATACAAATGTGGAATTAAGAGCTCAGGGAATAGGAAACATAGTGAGTTCACTTTTGGGCGGATTGCCTATGACTTCGGTAGTGGTTCGTACATCTGCCAATAACGCAGCGGGTGCAAAATCAAAATTATCGGCCATAATTCATGGTGTATTATTATTGGTTTGTGCACTTTCAATTCCTGTTCTTTTGAATAAAATACCTTTGGCTACATTGGCAGCTGTGCTGATTTTAGTTGGTTATAAATTGGCTAAACCAGCAACTTTTAAGCATTTTTGGGACTATGGAAAATATCAGTTTTTACCTTTTATAGCCACTTTTTTGGGTGTTGTTTTTATGGATTTGCTAAAAGGAGTTGTATTGGGAATTGTAATAAGCATCGCGTTTATTTTGAGAGGTAATCTTAAAAGAGCCTATAGTTTTAGAAAAGATGAATATGTTGATGGAGATATAATCAACATTGATTTGGCACAGGAAGTTTCTTTTTTAAATAAAGCGGCAATAAAATTAACCCTTGCAAATATTCCAGAGAATTCAAAAGTGGTTATTAATGCCGAAGATACGGTTTATATTGCCCACGATATTTTGGATTTAATACACGAATTCAAAACAACAAGAGCCGTAGATGGCAATATTATGGTAAAACTGAAAGGATTTAAACAAGAATACGCTTTGGAGAATAGCAAAGAAATTCAAAATCACGTAACCATTGAACATCATTATGATTTTGTTAAAAGAGAAATTGTAAAAAAAGAGGTTGTAAAAGAAGTGTTTGCAGAGTAATTTGTGATTTTGAAAAAATAAGGCCATTTATATGGTTCTAAATAGTAATTTTAAACTAAAATAATAACTAAATATAAAGACAAAAAAATGAGTGATTTCTATAAAAAAATATTGGATAACAATAAACAATGGGTTATTGATCAATTGGAAATCGATCCGGATTTTTTTAAGGATTTAGCCAAAAGTCAACAACCACCTTTGTTGTGGATTGGTTGTTCTGATAGTCGAGTTCCCGCCAACGAAATTATTGGCGCGAAACCAGGTGAAGTTTTTGTTCACAGAAACATTGCCAATATGGTTATCCATTCGGATATGAACATGTTAAGCGTATTGGATTATGCTGTAAATGTTTTGAAAGTTAAACATGTTATTGTTTGCGGTCATTATGGTTGTGGTGGTGTAAAAGCCGCTATGGGAAATGCTTCGATTGGAATTATTGATAACTGGATTCGACACATCAAGGATGTTTATCGTTTGCATGATAAATATTTGAATTCAATTGCCGATGAGAAAGAGCGTTTTAATGCTTTTGTAGAAATCAATGTAAAAGAACAAGTATTCGATTTAGCCAAAACTTCCATTATCCAATCGGCTTGGAAAAACGGTTCAGAGGTGAGTATTCACGGCTGGGTTTACGGACTAAATTCTGGATATGTTACCGATTTGGGCGTTAACTTTAGTTCAGATAAAGATTTGGACGAAGTGTATCAGCTTAATTTCAGTAAGTAATTTAAGGTAAATTCAGATTCAAAGTTAAAAAAGCTGTCTAAATTCAATTTAGATAGCTTTTTTTATGCTTCATCTTCATGTTCTAAGTTCTCATTAAATGCTGAAGGTAAAAGGGTAGGAATAAATTTAATCATAAGCGGGAGTAATAAACTGCCACCCGGAAGTAAAAAAATCGTTAGTGACGGAATCGTTTTACAGATGTCCAGCAATTGTTTTTTTATTTTTTTCTTCTCTTTTTCGTTTAGATCCCTGCGGGTAGAATAAGCCAAAAGAACCATTAATTCCTTGCTTTCAATGATTTCCTTCAGTAGTCTATTTTTATTTCGGGTAATAAGTTTAATGACACTATTTGTGGTTTGGTCGTAAAAATGTTTTACCGGATTCGAATAATTAAAATACGGAATTTCTTTTTTGTGTTGGGCAATAAATCCGTCAGTGCTGATAATGCTTTGAGAGACAAATTCATTTTCAATCGCCAAGCTTTGAGATAGTTTGTGCAAAAAGTAAGCTTCGTTATTTTCGATAACACCATCGCTCCACAACGCCATTCCTGCAATATCAATCAGGTATTTTTTCTCCAATTCGGCATTGAAGTAATCTAAATCCAAATTTTCCAAGGTAATATTTTCCTTTTTGGAAAACTTGCTGTATCGGATAGAAGCTTCAAATAATTTAATTAACAAATCGTCGTATTGAGATTTGTTTGTTTTTATTTTTAAAGCCAGAGTCACGATATTGACAATGGTTTCTTCAATTCTTTTAAAATATTTTTCGGGAATTTTTCCATGAATCAAATATTGGCGAAAAGCCAAAACATCAATAAAAAGCAGCGCATTGGTAACCAAATGAGAAAAGTTTTTATTGATTATACTTTCATTTGTCTGCACGCGTTGCCCGATTATTTCTTCTAAGGTTAAAGAAGTATTGCTTTTGGATAATATTTTTTTGAATAGGCTGAAACCTTCCGGATGCATTTCTCGATAGAAAGCATAGGCTTTTTCAATAAATAGTGAAGGCTTTTTTTCTTTATTTGTTAATGAAAAAATACCGTATAATGCATTTAATAAGGCAATTTTGGAAATTTCTTCTTTGAACCAGCCTTTGGTTTTTATTTCAAAAGGGGTATCAAAAGAAATGATATGACCGTAGATAAAACCGGTATCTCTTAGTTTTTGGTAATATAGGTCTTCCGTTTCAGAAACAGGGTGTTCTGAGAACTTTAGTTTTGTAAAGAATTTATCTATCCAACCAGATGCCGAAGGGTTAATCATTGCTTAGTTTTGATTTTGCAAAGCTATGTTTTTTTATTTAGCAAAGGTTAAGTCTTAGATTTATAAAACGAGTTCTTTGTCAATTTTTGTGAAATTTTGATTTTTCTTTTCCTCAGAATTAAGTTTTGGGAATCAGTCCCTTGATTTTTTATTTAGTTGGCAAAGATTAACGATTGTGGTAATTCTATTGCTTCTCGTTTCGGGTCTTTTGGCTTGATTGAGCCAATATAAATATCCTTTTCGGTACGAAGGGCTAAAGTTTTTGTAGTTTTCAAAAGCAATATTGTTTTGTTCGAATGCCTGAGCCAAATCTTCTGGAAGTATTAAATCTTCAACAGCATCTAATGAATTCCAAGAGCCATTTTGTTTGGCAATTTCAATTTTTGCCAAGCCACTTTCGTGCATTAGATTTTCGGCGATAAGTTTTTCGATATAAGTTTTGTTGAGTTTGCTCCAGACACTTTTGTTTTTTCTAGGAGAAAAAGTCTGTTTTCGACTATGTTCGTCAATATTTTTGACGGTAGAATCAATCCATCCGTAGCAAATCGCCACCTGTACGGCTTCTTCCCAACGCATACTTTCAAAAGGACTACCTACTTTATAGAAAATCAAATAAACACCAGTTGACAAGTGATGGTTCTCGTGAAGCCATTCTCGCCAATCTGATGCGTTTTTGAAATAGAGATGTTCTTTTTCTTTTTTCAAAAGATTTTCCATATTATTTTTCATGAATGTCCGTAAATTGTGCCAGAATATTTTTGCCACAGATTAAAAAGATTATCACAGATTTTATAGCAACTATCAAAAAATCTGTGATAATCTTTTTAATCTGTGGCTAATTTAAACTGTTTGGTATTAGTTATGGATAGTCCAGTCCTGTTATTTTATTATTGCAGAACAAGCTACTCTTGCTCCAGCATTTCCGGCAGGTTGTGATACAAAATCATCGGCACCTTGATGAACTATAAGTCCTTTGCCCATAATGTCTTTTGTAGCATCTCCGCAACCAATACACCATTGATCTGTAGTCAAAGTGATGGTTCCGTTTCCTTTTGCATCAGCGGTAAAATTGCCAATATCTCCTTTGTGGTATTCACCTTCGCCCCATTTTCCGTGTTTTTTGAAAGTTGGGTTCCAGTGTCCTCCGGCAGAACTTCCATCGGCAGCAGAACAATCTGATTTTTCATGAATGTGGATAGCGTGAATTCCAGGTTGCAATCCGGCAATTTTTGCAACAAAAGTCACTTTGCCGTTTTTTTCTGTAAAAGAGGCTGTTCCTGTTACTTTGCTATTACTTTTGGCTTCAAAAGTAAGGTCTAGTTTTTTTGAATCGCTTGATTTGTTGCTGGATTTGCAGCCAATGATTAAGGCGACAATTACCGCGGTAGAAAAGATTATTTTTTTCATGGTTTAAAAAAAGATTAATTGGGACATAAAATTAGTTATAAAAAAGGGGAATAATCAATTTCTCTAAAATCTATTTTGACTTTTCTCCCACAAAATGGTTTGTTGGCGACTTAAACAATATGTTGAATGAAGTTAAGCTGCCATAAATACGGGTGATGTATTGCTGTAATTCTATTTTTTCAATTTCTTCTATTTTGCTGCTGTTAATTTTTTGTTCCATTACACGCAGGCGGTCACGAACCATTATGATTTTATGGAAAAAAGTGTCAATTGGAATTTCTTTGGATGCCAATCCAGGCTGACCTGGTTCCAAAATCAATTTTCCACCTTTCCATTTATCACCAATTGGTACAATTTCGGATACATCCGACCATTTTTTCAGAAGGTCTCGTAAGGTTTGTTCCACTTCAGAAAAACTTACAGTATCTACTTCGTCCACAGTAGCTTCAATTACTTTAAACTCGTCGTTTAATGGAATGGTTTCCAGACCATTTTCTATAAACGTTACCCAATATTCTTTGGAAGATACATTGGTTATTACTCCTTTTCCATATTCTGGGTGTTCAATTCTGGAACCTATTCCTAATAGTGTCATATCGTTTTTTCTTTTTTACCAAAAATAACCATACCTTTCATAAAAAGCAAATTTGAAATCAGGGCAAACTTATGAGTTGTTTTTACCGCAGATTCGCAAATTTCTCTAAAAATTTTGATCACAAATCTGTCGCTTTCAGCGGAATTTTGGCAAATTAGTTTTTTCAAAATTACAAAATTCAAGTTTGTAAGTAATAAATCTGCGAATTTGCGGTTATTTTAAAAACTTATGAGTTTGCTTTAATTTGAAATGTGAAGCTCCTTTTTTCTTATTAATTTTTCTTATTTTTACATTATATGATTTTTAAATTGCTGTACATGAATAAAATAACGTTATTAGTAGTTTTTGTTTGTATGAGTTTTGCATCCTGTGGGACATCCAAAACTGCTACAAAAGAATTTTCACTAGAAGGGTCTTGGGAATTAAATTATATAACGGGGCCTAAGATAGCTTTTGATGGCTTGTTTCCTGAAAAAAAACCAACAATTTCATTTAATTTAAAAGACAATAAGATAGTTGGGCACAATAGTTGTAACAAATATTTTGGAACTTTGATTACGGATGGTGCCAAAATTAATTTTGCAGCTGCCAAAATAGGAATGACTATGATGGCATGTAATGGAAATGGTGATTCAGTTTACATGGAAGCTCTCAATAAAATTGAATCCTATACAATTACAGATAATGGCAATACCTTAAATCTTTTGATAGGTAAGGTCGTTATGATGCGATTTACGCACCAAAAATAATTTTTTTTGATCATCCGTTTTTATAAAATTAAGATATCATGAAAACAGTTGTATTATCTCTTTTTCTTTCTTTTTCTATGCTAATGGGTTTTGCTCAGGAAAAAACCAAAAAGCAAATAAAAGAAGAACAAAATTTGGCAAAACAAAAAAAAATGGAAGCCCTAATTGAAGCCAAAAATTATGAATTTGTTGCAGATTGGGCTTATCCGCAAGGTGGCAGAAGCATTAATATGACTTCTAATCCAAATTATTTTCGAATTAAAAAAGATTCTGTTCACAGTGAAATGCCTTTTTTCGGGAGAGCCTATAGCGGAGTTGCTTATAGTAGTAACGGCGGAGGTTTGGACTTCAAAGGTGAAATGAGAAATTACATTCTTGAAAAAAACAAGAAAGATTTCACTATCAAAACAGAGGTAAAAGGACAATCGGATAATTATTCTATTATTTTGATAATCTATTTTGACGGAGGAGCTTCATTAAGTATCAATTCCAACAATAGGGCTTCAATTAATTATAGAGGAAATGTTGCTGAAATTAAAACGAAATAATGCCTCAGAATCTGCGTTGTATATTCTGTGGCTTTTGATTTAAAATATTACATATAAGGGACAAATAATACAGGGTTTGGTCTCTGGTAAAACTAATTATAAGATTAGTCGAAAAGTAAATAACTGATATGATAAAATATTTGATTGCTTTTTTTATAGTTTTATTTGGAAACCAAACTTTTGTACAAGCCCAATCCAATGTTGATGGAAACAATCCTTGTCTGCCCAAGACAGTTTTTGAATTGTTCAAAAAGAAAGATTCTATTTTGATTGTAAAGCCCGTTAAAAACAACTTTTTGCTTGTGATTCCCATAATTGGGGTAAATCCGGCAACAGGATTCAGTTATGGCGCGACGGCCCAATATACTTTTAAGGGCAAAGAGCTTACCGATAAATATTCTTCTGCAAACCTCGGAGTGACTTTAACTACTCAAAAGCAATTATTGATTAATGTCAAAAACAATATTTTGCTTAAAAATAACAGAATATATCTTAGAGGAGATTATCGGCTGTATATTTTTACACAGCCCAATTACGGCCTCGGAACTAATATTATACCAACAAATAGGGAGAACCCTGATTTTAGTATCGAATCTATTGAAGAGCCGATGGATTATAACTATTTCAAATTTCATCAGTCTGCTTCATGGGAAATTAGAAATAATTTTTACGTAGGAGGCGGTGTGGAAATTGATTGGTATTCAACGATTAATGATAAAAATCTTGATATACAAAACGGAATATTCACACATCATTACAACTACAGCAAGCAAAACGGGTTTAATGAAAATGAATATTTTGTAAACGGGTTGAGTGTGAATTTTATATATGATTCGAGAGATAATCAGATTAATACACGAAAAGGCTGGTTTGCAAATATTAATTACAGATTTAACGGAGATTTATTTAATGACCAAAGAGCCAGTAATGTACTGAATACAGAGGTTAGATATTTTCTTCCTATGGATCCAAGGAGGGAACAATTTGTTCTCGGATTCTGGGCATTGGGGCAGTTTGTTACCAAAGGTGTTGTGCCTTATCTGAATCTGCCAGCCATTGGTTGGGATCAACGGAGCCGAAGCGGGGAGGGCTATACCCAAGGTTTGTTTCGGGGAAATAATTTGGCTTATATGCAGGCCGAATTAAGATTTCCTATAACTTGTAACCAGCTTCTTAGCGGTACCGTTTTCACAAATTTTATAACAACAAGCAATAATGATGACCATGTACATCTTTTTCAATATGTCCAGCCCGCAGTTGGGGTAGGGCTAAGATTGTTAATAGACAAAGCAACTCGAACAAACCTTGTTTTTGATTATGCGGTAGGAAACCATTCAAAAGGTTTTTATCTTAATGCGGGAGAAACTTTCTAAACTCTTTTAGTCGTTGATAAATAACAGTTTAATTTGGTTTTTTCATGATATTTTGAGGAAATAAACTTATATTTGAGATAATTAACTAAATAAAAAACGGAAAACATGAAAAAAATATTTTTGTTATTTGCTGTAGCAATCACATCTGTAACATTTGCCCAATCAGATTTGAAAGATGATATTGATGTTGTACAATCTGTTTATGGAAAATCCAAATCAGAATTGGTAAATCAATATATGGGATTATCTGGTTCTCAGGCTGCTGAATTCAAAACAATCTATGCTGCCTACGAATCCGAAAGAAAAAAACTGGGGGAGGAAAAGGTACATTTGATAAATTTATATGCCACAGATTATGCTGCTTTGACAGATGAAAAAGCAGATGTTATAGTCAAAGGGATTATGAAAAATAATGCAGCTTATGATAAATTATACAGTTCTTATTATGGAAGATTAAAGAAAGCAATCGGGGGAATTAATGCTGCAAAATTTATTCAACTCGAAATTTATTTGCAAACAGAAATTAGAAGTACATTACAAAATGCAATTCCTTTTGTAGGAGAATTGGAAATGACAAAATTGAAGCAGTAAATTTGATTTCAATAATAAGTTTAAAGAGCATAATCTTAGGGTTGTGCTCTTTTTTTTAACCAAGATTTATTGTTTTTTTTACCCTTTTTACAATAAATAGAATATTCTTTCGATTTTAACTAATGAAAAGTTCTTCTGTCATAAAAAATGTTAATTTAAGTTTTATTATCTTAGAAAAATAAGTTAAATTTGTTAAAGTACTTCCTGATTTTCAATGTAATTTTAAAAAAATAAACCATGAAAATTTTCTCAACCCCGGCTAAAATTGTTTTCATTTTTCTATTCGCCTTATCGATTTTTTCTGTTAATGTTTTTTCGCAAACTGCACCAAGAGATTTTAAGAATTCGATTAAATTTAATGTGTCAAATACGTTACTTTATGATAATTCAATTCAATTTTCATACGAAAGAATGATTAAGGAAAATCAAAGTTTGAATGTTTTTGCAGGATATCAGGAATTCCCATTAATAACGCTTAATGTTACCAATGTTGATTTTTCGAAAGATAGTAATAGAAAAGGTTATTCGGTAGGTGCCGATTATCGTTTTTATTTGGGAAGTATCAATAAATTCAAAGGGCCGCGAGGAGTTTATTTGGCTCCATTTTTAAGTTTTTTTCAATTTGATACAGATAGAAATTTGTCTTATAGAAATCCAAATAATGGAGTTGTGAGCACTTCTAATCTTTCTTCAAAATTTAATTTAACCAATATTGGAGGGGAATTAGGGTATCAATTTGTTTTGTGGGATAGATTTGTTATCGATTGTGTTTTGTTTGGACCATCAATAACCAGATATAAATTTAACACAAAACTGGACAATAATATTCCTGGTCTTGATGACAATGAATTGTATCAAAAAGTTATTGAAGCAATAAAAGACAGATTCCCAGGAGTTGAAGGAATAACAGGTGATGAAGGAGTCGAAAAAAAAGGCGTTCAATCTATTACTGCTGTTGGATTTAGATACAATATCAGTATTGGTTACAGATTTTAAAATTGGATAAGAAATGCTAAGAACCTCATTTTATTTGAGGTTTTTTAGTTTTTTGATAAGGATATTAATTTTTCAATGACTTTGTCAAAAAATGTTTTTACATGTATTATTGAAAGTGTTTTTAATTTCTTTGTAAAATTCAGTATATGATTGTTCAAGACTTTATTTGTGGAAAGAAAAATTGGTTTTTTTTAGCTTTTTTTTTGTTTGTTTTCAATAAGTCATTTTCTCAGGATCTTGAACCTCGCGCTTATGCCAATATGCCCAAAGGAGGCAATGTAATAGTTGCCAGCTATGGTTACATGAAAGGAGATGTGGTAACAGAACCCAATTTACCTGTTGAAGATTTCCTTATTAAGAGTAATAATTTTGCCGCAGGATATATGCACACTTTTGGATTGGCTGATAAATTGGCCAGAGTTCAGGTTGTTCTTCCTTATGTTTTAATGGATGGAGAAGCTAAAGTAAATGGTGCAAAAATAACAGGAAACAGAACGGGTTTTGGGGATATGCGCATCAGGTTGGGAGTCAATTTATTGGGATCTCCGGCTTTGGGTATAAAGGAATTTAGACAATATCAGCAAAAAACAATTTTTGGGGTAAGTTTAGTTACTTCGATTCCCACAGGTCTTTATTATTCTGATAAAAGGGTAAATATAGGAACCAACCGTTGGGGATTTAAACCAGAGGTAGGGATTTCCAAACGGTTTGAACATGTTTATGCAGAGTTGTATTCCGGAGTCTGGTTTTATACTAAAAATGATGAGTTCCTTGGAAATCAGGAATTAAATCAAGAACCAGTCGTTGCTTTTCAGGGGCATGCCTGTTATTATTTCAAAAACCAAATGTGGCTTGGTATTAATGCCAACTGGTTTAGCGGTGGGAAAACCACGGTTGATGATTTACCTGCAGGAAGTGTTATCAATGCTTCCAGAATTGGGGCAACCTGGTCTGTACCATTATCCAGAAGTCAGTCTGTTAAATTGCAGTTCAATACAGGGATGTTTAAGAGCATTGGCTTGAACTATGATTCGGTTATGCTTACTTATCAATATGTATTTTTTTGAGTGGTGTTTTTTTTCTTTCGAATTATCAATAAATAGGTTAATGAATTATTCAAATTTTATAAAAATAAAAAAGGTATCAGTTATTGTAACAATAGCTTGCCTTTTCTATGAAGTTGGATTTTCTCAAAATACTGATGGGGTCAGACTAGTAAAATTGGACGAAGTCATACAATTGGGAATTCAGAACAATAATCAGCTTAAAATGGCCAATACAGATGTTGCAACGGCCAATGAAAATTTAAGCCAATCCCATATAGCCAAAGCACCTGTAATAGGTTTGAATATGGCTTATAATTATATTGGCAATCCTAAAGTTTTTGAAGGGTTTTATGAAAAAAACACGACCATTGATTATTATCATCATCAAGGTTCGGCAGGTATTTTCGGTTCCATGCCTTTGTATTATGGAGGAGCAATCAATAATCAAATTGAAAAACAACAACTGATTGTTAATATGCAGGAATCAGTCGCCAAAATGACCGAAGCCGAGATAAAACAAACTATTACAACGCAATTTTTTACCCTCGAAAAATTATACAAACAAATAGAAGTTACAAAGCAAAATATACTCAATACCGATTTGCGTATTAAACAATTGCAATCTAGGGTTGCCAATGGTCAGAATCTTAAAAGTGATTTGTTACGAACAGAATTACAAAAGTCGAATTTTGAAGTGGCTGTTTTTCGTAGTTCCAATTCTATTGAATTAATCAGTAATTATCTGGATATATTGACCGGATTGCCAACCAATACCAAACTGAAACCTGTTTTGGATGGAATTTTGATTCCAAAAGCAGAGGTGAGTCTCGAGGAAAGTTTGGCGGATGCCTATGAAAACCGATACGAAATTAAAAGATCGGAAATCAATGTAAAAATTGCCGAATCGTCTTTGGACATAACCCGAAGCGGATTTAAACCGTATATCAATGCTAATTTGCTTTTTAATACACAATATCCGGCTCAATGGCCAAACTATACTGATAATATTCTGAATTATTGGGCTGCTGGAGTATCACTTGGATGGGATATTTCTAGTTTTTATAATTTAAAACACAGAACCAATGCAGACCAACTACAAATTGATAAAAGTAATATTGCGCTTGAAGCAACCAAAGATGTAATTAATCAGGATGTAAAAGCGGCGTATGTTCGTTTTATGGAAAGTGTTAGAAATATTACAACTTTTAAAAAAGACGTTGATTTGGCGTTGAGCAATTATAAAATTGTAAAAAGCCGTTATGATAATGATTTTGCCCTAATCAGTGATATCGTTGATGCAGAATTGCAGTTGAACGAAGCCAAAATTTCATTGAATAATGCCAATATAGAAGCCATTATTCAATATTATTCTTTACAGTATGCTATGGGTAAACTTTAAAATTATTTTATGAGCGAAGCGAATACATCCAGCGAAGTTGCCGTAAAAAGCGAGAAAATGAGAAACACGATATTGACTGTTTTATCTTTTGTTTTCATCATAGGTGGGGGCATTTGGATATTAAGTTTGTTTTTTGATTTTCATCGGTATGAAACAACCAATAATGCCCAGGTAGAATCCTATATCAACAGCATAACTGCCAGGGCAACAGGGCACGTGTCAGTCATTAATTTTGATTCTCATCAGTTTATTCATAAAGGAGATACGCTGGTTGTTCTTGAAGATGAGGAATACAAAATAAAAGTTAGACAAGCCGAAGCCGATTTGGCTGTCGCCGAAGGAAACCTCCATTCATTGGAACAATCTGTGATTACGGCTATTTCAAACGAAGCTGCTTCCAAGGATAAATTGTCAGGTGATATGGCCGACCTTGAAAAAGCCCAAAAAGATTATGAACGTTTCAGAAATATGTACGCCGATTCTGCCGTAACACGAAACCAATACGATCAGGTGGTTTCGAAGCTGCAATCTACCAAAGCGTATCTCAATGCGGGTGAAAAAGAATTAATGGCGAGCCGATCGGTTACAAAACAAAGCCACACAAATCTTGAGGCTTCAAATGCAACTGTTGCTAGAAAAAAAGCCGATTTGGAAAATGCTTTATTGCAACTGTCTTACACCTACATCATTGCTCAGGCCGATGGTTATGTGGGCGAAAGAACCATATCAGTTGGTGAATTGATAAACGCCAATCAAGTAATTGCAACAATGGTTTTGAACCAAAAACTTTGGGTAAATGCCAATTTTAAAGAAACTCAAATTGAGAAAATTAAATTGGGACAAGAAGCTACTATTGTAATTGATGCGCTCGATGGAAAGGAATTCAAAGGAAAAGTAGTAGGTTTTTCACCGGCAACAGGAGCCAAATTCTCTATGGTAGAACCAGATAATTCCACAGGGAATTTCGTGAAAATCACACAACGTATTCCAGTGAAAATTGACTTTGAAGCGTCTGGAAAAGAATTGGCTGAAGTAAAACCCGGAATGAATGTCACTGTTGAAATCAATAAATGAGTTTGAATTGGCTCAGAGATTTAACCGCAAAGTGCACAAGGAATACCGCAAAGTTCGCAAAGCTTTGCGTTCATAGCGTTCACTTTGCGAACCTTGCGGTTAAGTAGTTACTGTAAAAAATAAATAAAAATGGCTTTAATCAAAAAAGGAAGTGTGTTTACCCTCGTAGGACTTTATCTCCTTACAATTCCTTTTTTTAACGCTCTGAATGTTACCTCTTATGACAATTCGCAGATATTAGGACATTTTGGAGCGTCTACAACCGAGTTTACCTATTCGACCTATATTCCATTTTTTGCAATGTTGGGTTTTTTGCCTTTGGGCTTGAAAATCGGGAAACAAATTCCGATGCGAACAATGATTTTGTCAGTTAGTTTTTTGTCCATCATTTTTAATACAGCATCCCTATTTGCAGAAACTATAGTGTGGTTTACCATCTGGCGATCACTATTGGCTATTTTGTCAATCATCGGAATTTTTGCAACCATAATTCCAATCCTTTTAAAATACAATCCCACTTTTAATATGCCTATTTTGTACGGGATTGTTCAGTTTATTCTTCAGGGAAGTAAGCAATTGTATCAATATTTTGGAACACAAATGACTAGCGTACACAATTGGACATTTGGAATTTATTTTCTGAATGTCAATTTTTTGTTGGCAATACTCTTGGCCTGGATTTTTTATAGAAAAGATGTAGCTCCAATGAAATCTACTTTTCAGTTTGATTGGCGAGGTTGGATTATTTTACTGATTTTTTTGATGGTGATTCTTTTTCTTTGTGCCGAGGGACAAACCCGCAATTGGCTTTCCGACCCAAAAGTTGCTTTGGCAACCGCTTTTCTGTTGCTTATTATTGGTGGATATTTGTTGCATGTTCGATTCAGCGACAATCCCTTAATAAATCCTGATGTGTACAAGTACAAAAACGTTGTTTTGGGTTCGTTTCTCTTTTTTTACACCGGAATGATGAACGGCACCGGAAGCGTTGTGACTGGATTTATGACAAATATTTTGGGGTTTGACAGTATTTATGTAGCCAGAACGCATTTGGCTATCCTGATAGGGCTTTTTATAGCGATTCCATTATCGACTTATCTTTTGTTCAAGCGAATTTATTTGGCTACACTTTGGATAACTGGTTTTGCCTGTTATGGAATGTATCACATCATTCTCTATTTCAGGTTTTATCCCGAAATAGATTCCAGTGATTTTTTTGGTCCATTTATTTTCAAAGGGCTTGCAATTGGTTTTTTGTATCCCGCTGCCTCACTTTATATTTCAGAAAAAGTTCCAAAACCTTTGGGCGATTCCCGAATGATGAGCGGTGTGATTTCGCGTGCTGTTTTTGCGTCGTTATTGGGAGGGGCAATTTTGGGAACTTTTATTTCTAATATTAATGTGCAGCATAAAACTGGTCTTAGCCAACAATTATCAGAAGTAAATTCGATGGCCAAAGAACAATTGGATAAAAACAAAAAACTATTTATGCTAAAGGGATTATCGGCTTGGGAAGCACAAAAAAAAGCTGAAAAGAGCCTTTCAAATGAAACATCAAAATCGGCAATGATGCTTGCCTACAAAGATATTTATCTGGTAATGGCAGCGCTGTGTTTTTTTCCGATTTTGATCCTCCTGTTGTTCCGGTTAGGACGTAGACCAATAGGAAGTGTAGAAGTAGAGCCAATACCGTTTTAGAAAGTTTCTAAGTTTCTAAGAATCTTGGCATCTAAATAAAAAAAACTTAGCATCTTAGAAACTCAGCATCTTAGCATCTAAAAAATAAAAACTATGATAAAACAGAAAAAATATCTTTTTTTAAATCATTTATGGGACAAAGAAAGTGGTCTTAGCGGAATGCTGGTCTTGCTTTTTATTATGCATTTTATTCTGATTCCGATATTTGGGAGCTATTCTTCCTTTATGGTTATCATCAATGTTTTTTGGATGTTGTTTCTGATTGCCGGTATTATTTCCTTATCCAAATCCAGAAAACATACCCTTCTGTTCATAATCATTCTATTATTGTTTGTCCTTTTCAGATGGCTTTCTGTTTTCATACAGACTCCATTTGTTCATTTGGGAGATATCGTTTTTACGGTTCTTACCTTTGCATTATTAATCTATCTGGTATTACTCAAAGTTTTTGAACCGGGACCAATCACCGAGTATAGAGTAATAGGTTCGATAGTGGTGTACATGATTTTGGCCAATTTATGGTCTGTCATTTATTTGTTCATTTACGAACACATTCCGGGTGCGTTTCAGATTACTTTACCACCTTTTGAAAGCAATACATTGCAGGCTAATTTTTTGTATTTTAGTTATATAACAATTACCACGACGGGTTATGGAGACATTTTTCCATTGCATCCTGCTGCGAGAGCCTTAGTGCAAATAGAAGCAATAATTGGGGTTTTGTATCCCGTGATCCTTATTGGCCGTTTGGTTTCGGATGCCAATGAAAATAAATCAAAAAAGAAACAAGAACAATCAACAGATATTAACTAATCTTTAAACCAATTCTTATGGAAAATTCAAACCCATACAAAAGCAAACAACTTTTCGAAGTCATTTTACAATTAGGCCTTGTTTTCCTTATTTTGGGCTTCTGTATAAAACTTTTATTGCCATTTATGATGCCAATTCTTTGGGCAATCATATTGGCAATTGTGCTATATCCCGGCTATGATTTTCTGCAAAAGAAATTAGGAGGACGCAAAAGCCTTGCTTCATTCATAATCACTGCAGTTATATTGATAATCATCATTTCGCCCACAGTGATATTTGTAAACTCGGTGACATCTAGCATTACTGAGATAAAAACGGGTGTAGAGAACGGTACTTTGAAAGTGGCAACACCGGGACAAAACATCAAAGATTGGCCTGTGATAGGTGATAAAGCCTACGATTTTCTTTATACACTTTCCACCGATTTGAAGGCGGGAGTACTTGAATACAAAGAACAAATTGCGGCTTTGTCCAAAAAATTATTGGGTAGCGTTCTTAGTTCCACCGCGGCTTTATTGCAGGTAATACTTTCGGTGATTATTGCGGGTGTACTAATGGTTTCGGTGAGTGCACAAAATTTAGCGACTAATTTCATTAAGAGAATTGCAGGTAATTCCGGAGATGAATTTCTAGAAATTACTGTATCAACGGTATTTCAGGTTGTAAAAGGAATTTTGGGTGTGGCAATCATCCAAACACTGATTCAGGCTGTTGGACTTTTTGGAGCCGGAATTCCATTTGCAGGAGTACTAACAGTCATTTGTTTAATGCTTTCCATCATTCAGGTAGGACCAATTATAATTAATATAGGGGTTATTGCCTATCTTTTTTCACTAGATAATACCACTGCAGCAATAGGATGGACAATCTTTTTTATTCTAAGCGGATTATCAGACAACGTTTTAAAACCTTTATTGTTAGGAAAAGGTGCTATGGTTCCTATGTTGGTCATCTTTTTGGGAGTGATCGGCGGATTCATGATGTCGGGATTTGTTGGTTTGTTTGTAGGACCAATCGTATTCTCTATTGGTTATAAATTATTTGCCGCCTGGATGGATGACAAACCCGAAAATCAAGCAGTTCAAGTAGATTCTCAAGAATAATTTACGTCATTAGTTAGCAAAAGATAATATGTGGGCGTGCCCCTTCGTCTCGTCCAAAAAGACGAGACTTCGGGTCGGGCTATCCGCTGTATCTCTCTGTTGCACTACGAGGATGCCGCTTCTATCCCTCACGCAAAAACACAGGACGCATAAAAAAAGACTACTTTGAAAATACAAAGTAGTCTTTATTATTGATTGAAATGGTAGGGAAGTTGCAGTAAAAAATGTCTGCCTAAGCATTATATTTTCTCCACAGGCATGAGTCTTATTTTGTTGCAATATAGATTTTGACTTCTGAATTTTCTCCATTTTGAGACTTTTCTCCGTAAACTTCAAAGTCGTAACTATATTTTCTGTTTAATTCTTTATGCCTTTTCCAAATATCAATCCAAGTAGTTACAATGGCAATTGGCATTTCTCCTTTTGCAATAAATTTTTGAAAGTTCTCTGGTTGGAATTCACGTCCTATTAGTCCGTCCGGGATTTTGTCAAGTGTGGAAACGGGAATGCCTATTATGGTTGTATAGTCTTCTGTAAAGTCACTTTTGTAATCGGTATAAATTGCCAAAATTTCATTTGAGCATTTGTTTGGAATTATCTCTGCCAAATTTTCAGAAAAAAATTGTCCCCACAGGTTTCCTAGGTCTTGTTGAGCCTTATTGTCTTTATTTGTTGTTCGGGTTGAAATCCCAATTATCTTAAATCCGTTTGTCATTTTATTTTTTGGTTTTTATTAGTCTGTCGACAGTTATTATTCTATATGTGTTTGAATTTATGGTGATTTTGATATTATTCCTGACATTTGAAACATAAAAATTTTTTCCGATTTTCTGAAAATCCTGTTCATGTGTTTCCTTCAGGATTGCAAAAAGCAGTGTTTCAATTTCAGTTTTCGAGTAATTGCTTTTCAGTTTTTTATTAATTCTGTCGTAAACGAGCTTTGTGTAACAAATGTTATTCAGAATTTCAGTTTTGTCTATGTTCATTTTCTTGTTGTTTCCATTTAACTCAAAGTTTTAGTATCCCTAATTTTGTACAAATCTTTTTGTGTGGTAATTGTCTTCATTTTTAATCGTTTGAGCGGATAAATCCATTTGAATTTTCATAATTTTAAGTTCAATTATTTCCTCTTTTTTGAATTTGTTGCCCCGGCACTTTGAGGTGATGGGAATTCCCTAAACGAATATTTTTTGCTTAACAAAACGTGATGGTTTAATTTTTTACTGATAATCATTTGTAGACAAATGCGTTTTTTTCTTTAAGACCTTCGGCTTGTAAAAGCTTAACACTTATACTGTCATAATTATTTTTCAAGTTTTTGTTGTATCTGGGAGAACACGCTTGATCCAACTTTGGGGTTATTTCCTTGTAAATACCTGTTCTTATCCTATCATAAATTTTTTTCACTTCTGCGGGATCAGTAGCTGTTTTTAGAGAGTCAAATTGACGTTGTTTCAATGAGACGATTTTTTGGGCAGGCTCACAATCGCAACTCAATCCATCATACAGTTTCAGTGCAGGTAGATTATTAAGTGTAGCAGTATTCTTTGGGAAACTGAAGTTCTCCGGAAAATAATCACTTCCCATGTAGGTAAAAAACTCTTTTTCCCGGAATATTTTGCTTCTAATTACAGTCGTCATCTCTGTTGTTATGCCTGCAACAGTTAACCCATTTCTCAGTTGTTCACCTAATCCAAGATTCCAATTATATTCATAACGCTCAATAAAAAGGCTGTTTACCAGTTTAAAAGGTACTTTTACAACTTCTCCAGAAGCAAGAGTGAAAGGGAATAAATATGCAGGAGCCATCCTATTTACCTCCTTCATATTAATTTCTTTGCCCCTTATCTTGAACAATTCGTAATAGAATACATAATTGCTCAATGTAGGATTGAGTATAACATCTTCATCACAGGGTATGGCGACAAATTTTACGGACTGGTTATTGTAAGTAAGCGTGTGAGAACCGTATTTGAGCATAACATCTTTTCCAGAATTGGCAGGCAATTGGTAAGTGCTGTTGTCAATTTGTAACGAAATAGTGTTGGCGGTTGGATTATCTATACGGAACTTTTTTTCGACTATGGCTTTTTGATTATTCTGGCAACTGCCTGATAAAAAAGCTATAAATAAAACGAAGAAGAAATAATATATAGTTTTCATTGATTTAAAATTAAGTTTTTACTTTTTTACTACTTGTGTTACGATATAAGAATTGAGGTAATCATCTGTCTTAGCCGATACCAACTGTTCTGTTTTATAGAACACATTCTTATTGGCAACCCAAAGTTCAGATGTTCCTGTTCCAAATGAATGAACTTTCATTTTTGACAGATCTTTGTAATCATCATAAGGAATGGAATCATTGTAATAGGCGTCAAAAGTAATGGTGTTCTCTTCCACTGATTTCAGTTTGAAAACTGTTGCTGGAGAGTTATAAGGAGCACTATTGCGCCTTGCTAGAACTACATCACCCGGCTGAAGGTTATGCAGCCATTTTGTTCTGTCTGTCTGAGTATAAGTTGTAGCATAATTTTCATTAGCTTTTTCGCTTTCTTTTTTTGAATTGTAAACACTCACCAATAAACCGATTGCTAATGCAAATAATACGGTTAATGCAAATACAATAATTCCATATGTTTTCAGAAAGGAAGGTTTGTATTCCATTTTCCTTTTTTTGACAATCTCACTGATTTCAACTCCGTAATTGGATTTTGGATATGCTTTGCCACAATTTGCGCACTCAACAACTACTTTGCATACAGTGGATGACATCCAAAGGATACTACTTACTTTGACATAAGAAGTAAAAAGTTTTCCTTCATTCGTTCCACAAGCCTTGCATGCAGTAGGCAATTTGATATTTTCCTCTTTTAATGGTCTTGTCTGTATATTATATGTAATTATCATTCTTTAGCTATTTTTTGAATTATTATTAGGATATTCTTAACGCAGGAACTTCCCCAGCGGATTAGATTGTTGTCCATTTTATTTTTTCTGTGGAGAGGTTTTTCATTCCTATATGTTTTCGAGAAGCCATTCCTTTCATTGTGAAGTTATACTATACCAAATATCCTGTTGATGGCTGATGCTTTTATCTGTCGCACCATTTGTTGTGTTTCGGCTTCCTGCACATGTGCGGCAATGCATGTTTTTATTTTTTGAATGATGGGCATACAGGCTGCTACTTTGCCACGGGTATATTTAGTATGTGCCTGTGCAAAGAAATAGTTCAACGCTACAAAATGCGTAGAGGCATTGACCAATGGATAATCCCTTAGCCGTTCGTAGCTCTTTTTATAATAGAAGCTTCCATGTTGCAGGCCATTGTTTACAAAATCCGTGAGCTTGGGCAGAAAGACTTTTGCATACAATTTTTGCTCTTCAGTAAAAAGTACTTCATTATTAAATGCTTCGGGCGGTGGTAAAATAAAACAGCTCAATATCTTCACTTCTGCGCTTTTTTTGTAATACCCATCTGTTACCATTTCTACCTTTTCTAGCAACTGCAGCGTTACTAGTGGATAGAATTGTTTTATTTGTTGGTAATAATTTTTTAGCGCAACAAATTGTGGATGATTAAATAACATTTGCAGGTCTTTATCTTTCCAAATCAATTCTATCTGATCGTAGCCGAAATGCAATGCGCCGCTGATGCTGCTAAGAGCCTCTTCTGTATTGCCTAGTGCAGCAAAGATGCATGCTGTGTTGTGAAAGATGTATGGATTAAGAAAACAATCAGCTTTCACTTTTGAATAAAGTTGTGCTGTCGCTTCAAGATATTGCTTATCGTTGGTGCTTTTGTATAGCTGAAAACAACTGAAGAAGTAATTATTTAATGCTCTGAGGAAACTATCGTTGTACCTCCACTTTGTATATTTTTCTTCAAAGTCATTAGCAAGCCATTTGTTCATGTTGGCAAAGTAGCCTGCTTCATCCTTTTCATTATAATCAGGATAATTGTTTTTACCCTTCGTGGCTTCCATTTCAATTAGCAAAGTTCTTGCTTTTGCAAGATATTCTTCTAAAGATGAAATGCGTTCTACAGTAAGTTTTGTGGTATTTATATCGTAATTATGTATGATAAATTCGCCACTCTTATCGCGACAATGCAATACAAAACAGCCTGCAAACGCACCAGAAGGGTTCGGTAATTCATGTGTCTTTCTAAATTGCTGTGCATCTTTTGATAGTATTTCAAATGTAGGTGCATCTATATTTTCCAATATTGCATCATGTGCCCTCACCTGCGTTTTGCTGAACAACAAAATATTCTGATGAAAATAGCCGCTTGTGTTTAACTCGTAAGCTCCTGTTTCTTGCTTAGCGAGTTGTATGCCCGTATAGTAGATATGATTTTTATCTTCGCTCACATATTCACTCAGCATTCTAAAACTAAGCCCGTCGGAGTTTGGGTATGCTTGCAGTGTGTCATTATATACAGCTTCGGCGGCGGAAAAATAAGTTTGTTCTCCTTTGCGGTGCATTTTAAATTTTGCAGGATCTGTAGTTATGCAGGCGTTCCCTACAATTACTTTTTTATCATCACAAACGCCGTAAGGAGTTTGGCGCAACTCTTGCAGGTTGATGTTGTCATATATACATACTTCATCCTTAGCAGCACTATAAAAATGTTGTCCGTTGTAGAAATAGCCAGCAAAAATTTCGATTGGTTTTTCTAAAGTTGCTGTATGCAGGTTGCCTTTTAGCATTTGGACACGATGTGTTTCCTGCAAGGCTTTTACCTTTTTTACTATAGCAGTGTCTACTACTTTTGGGAATGTCAATGCATAGCTGGTATCGGCAACTTTGAAAAAATGTTTATCTGCATCTTTTCCGAAGTCTTTCAATTCCTTTTCGGTGAATGTATGGTCTGTGAATTTTCCGTTTTGGACATTGGCCGAATATACAAAATCATCTGAAGAAAAATTTAAACTGTCGCGGGTTGCTATAAGATAACCATTGGCATTTTCTTCAAGGTAAGGTTCTGATTGTCTCAACATAGCCAACAATGGGTGTTCTAATATATATTGACCTTCTCCATAATTAAAATAAAAGAAGGCATAGAGTGCAGCTTCTTTCTTTATGTATTTGAATACAAAAAAATCACGGTTATCTCTTGCCGTTAATACATCAAAAATGTTTTGCGCTACTATAGTACCCGCTATTTTGCGAATGTATTTTTTATAGTTGTCTTGAGGTAGTTGTATTTTGGCGGTGATGCCAACGGGTTGTGACATGGTTTAGTCGTTTATTGAGTTTGTTTTACATCTTGGTTTTGTTGAATTTCATTTCGTACGGAAGCGGAATCGTTATTTTTCTAATTATGTTATTACTCAAAAAAATTTTGTTTCCATTTTTCTATCGTTATGTTCAGCTCTATATATTTTGTATCTTCATATATAGCCTCTATTGAAGTGTTGCATTCAATTGCATATTCTTGGTACTCTTGTATAATTTCCTGCTGTTTGTATTTCAAATAATGTATAATGCTTTGTATTTGTGGGTTGTTTAAAAGAGAAAACCTATTCTGCTGATATTCTTCATCCAAATTATAACTCAACGTAAACAGTACATCAGGCGAAAAGAGGTTTTGCTTTATGCGTAGTTCCTCTTCTAAAATGTCAAACATTATAAATTTAGGCAAGTGGAAACGCATTCCTTTGGCATCAAAAAACGATAGGGAACTTGCGCAATCAGCGAGGTCTTGATAAGCAATATTTTGCCAGTTATTCCTTTCGTCTTTTTTTCTTAGTTGCAATATTGTTTTATTATCTGCATAATCATCAATACCTTGTCCTTCCCAAAGACCAATGCCATCTTCTAGTATAACATCTTTAAATGCTATTTGTATTTCATTTATTAGTTCATCTTTAGTCATGTCAATTTGTAACTGATTGGTATTCCTTATAAATTTTTGCTTACTATTCAATTCGATAGCGCGGATTTGCAATCCGTGCCCATTCCGATTGTTAAGTCTGAGTATTTTCTATTTTTTTTAATTCTATTCTTATTTCTCTATCTACTTTGTGGGCACGGATTGAAAATTCGCGCTATCGGGTTTTTTATGTTCCAAATTGTCTTAAATGATGGTCAAAATGTTTCCATTGTAAAATTGCCCATTCCTCTGGTGTTAAATTTCCGAAAAATGAATGGGGATGTTTTGTGCATTTTTCAGATCCGTTTTCATAAAATTGTCCAACAAGCTGAATAGCTTTTCCTTTTTCTTTTTCAAATTCTTTTTTGTCTATAAAAATATAGTTTTTGTCTGTCGGAGAATTTTTGTCCATAGGTTTGTCATTTAAAAATTTCTTTTTGAGAAATCCCCCTATGATTTTTCCAATAAACATTCTCTTGGGAAAATTTAGTCCCATTGCTGTTTCAATCGAAATATTTACGTGAGCTAACATTTGAGCTACGTCCATTTTTCCCCATTGTCTTTCTGCATTTGGTTGAAGATTGTCCAACCTTTTAAGTATTCCGTTTGTGTCCGCTTGGTTATATAGATTATTCATCTTTTTTGTCTGTTATTTGTTTAGGAATGTTTCTGATACACTTTCCGCCAACTTAGCTCTACAAAGTCTCCTGACTTTGTAGAGACAATTAAGTTTTTTCTTTCTTTAGTCCTAAAGATTAAAAACCGAATTTAGCATTAATATTATGCTTTGCAGCATACGCTTTTGCAGCAGTCATCAATCTTGTGAACTTTGAATCTATTTCTTCTTGAGTTGAAGCGTCAAATTCTGTAATTGCTTTTTGGATTTGTTCAGGTGAAGCTTTTTCGTCTTTCATTTTAGCAATTGGCAAATAACCTTCTTTTTGCTTCTCAATTGCATAAGAAAACAAGTCTTTTGATGACTGAATAAGTTCTTTGTTGTCATCATCTTCCGGTATATCCTTAAGAGTTTGCAATCGAGTTTCTAAATTGGTTATGCTAAAATTAAAAAAATCATAATAAGAAGAAGCAACCATCTTTTTTTGATTTTCATCATAAACTTGTGGTTCTGATTCCAACTTATAATTGATTTCTTTACTGCCAAAACTCGACAGTGTGTTCGAATTTAAAGCGGCTATATCAAATATTTTTTCCGGCGAAAGGTCGGTACAAGATGTAGAAACCAAACTTCCGATAATTACGAATACAAACAGGCTTGTAGTTTTTAAGATTTTTTTCATTTGTTTATTGTTTATCCTTTTAATATTTTATTTTTCTCAACTTCAAATTCTTCTACCGTCAAAATCCCGGCATCCAAAAGTTCCTTTAAATCCAGTAGAGCCTTTTTCTTGCCCTCCATCGAATTTGCAGTACCCGATTTTACAGCTTCTTGACTAGGAGAAGTCTGAATAGGTGTTACAACCGTTCCGGAAGGAGCGTATTTCAAGATTAATTCTGTAATTTCATTAAAACCTTTCACATTCGAATAGTCAATTGCTTTTTGCTCTTTTATGTTTACAATTGAGGCATCGGCTTTGTTGTCAAGCAAATATTTTACAACGTCTTTCTTACCGTTATCGTTGCGAAGTCAGGAGACTTTACAGAATGTAGACTTTAGATTATACAAATATATCCAGGCTGATAACGTTTGCCTGTAGTATAATCTCCTTTGAAAATGTAGTATTTGTTATTGTATTTTTGAAGAAATACACCTAATTGAAGATTCAACGTAAGAAAAACGAAAAGAAAACAGATGCTTTCGAATCAAAAAAGGAAATTGAAAAAAGAACTGAAACAACAAGTCATTCCTTTAGAAAGGATAAGTTTTTGAATTTTTATAAAGTCATCAACTACTTTTTTTATAACTCAAAATTGCCATCGTATTAAAAATAATAGCAAAAGTAATCAATGCTGTAAGTTGTGTGCCTAATTCAGATATTCCGCTGCCTTTTAAGTAAACGAGTCGCATTACCTGCATAAAGTATTTCAACGGATTCAGTTGCGTGACGTATTGTGCCCATTGTGGCATGCTTTCTATTGGGGTAAATAATCCGCTAAGTAATATCAGAATCAGCATAAAAAAGAATATCACAAACATAGCCTGTTGCATCGTATTGGAGTAATTGGAAATCACCAATCCAAAACCAGAAACTCCCAAAATGTATATGGTGGCAAAGAAGTAAATGGTTGCCAAATTGCCCGCAGGCACCAATCCGTAAGCCAAATAAGCAACGCCAAAACTGATAGTTAAAACCGTAAATCCGATAATCCAGTACGGAATCAATTTGGAAATAATAAAAATCTTTTTGGACACAGGAGTAACATTTATTTGCTCCATAGTGCCGCTTTCTTTTTCCCCTACAATGTTCAGTGCGGGAAGGAAACCGCAAAGCATTGTGAGTATCATTACCATTAATGCCGGAACAATAAAAATAGTATACTGAAGATGCGGATTGAATTTATTTTTTGGGACAATTTCGATGATTTTTGCGTTAGCCAATTTTGATGCGTCAATCCATTGACTTCTTATTTGATTGGAAAAATCCGAAATAACGCTAGACAAGTAAGCACTTCCCAAACCTCCTTTGGTGCCATTTACGGCATTGGCAGAAATCATCAGTTTGGCATTTTGATTTCGAACCAAATCCCTTTCAAAATAGGGAGGAATTTCTAAAATAATATCTGATTTATCGGTTTCAATGCTTTTTAATGCTTGATTGTAATTCGGTGCTATTTCGGTCAATCGGAAGTAACCGCCCGAAGCTACTTTTTGAATTAACTGTCGCGAATAACTGCTGTGGTCGTTGTCAATCACGCAAAGATTAATATTCTTGACTTCAAAATTGGTGGCTAATGGAAAGACCAAAATTGCCATCAATGGGTAGGCCACAATCAATCTCGGCAGAAATGAATTGCGCAGAATCTGTTTGAATTCTTTTTCTAATAAAAACTTCAGCATAATTATTCGAGTCTTATTTTAAACTTTTTCAAACTAACTATTATTAATACCAATGCCATACCGCAAAGTACCAAAACTTCTTTCCACACCGAGCCAATTCCTGTGCCTTTTATCATGATATCTTTTACAATAACAATAAACCATTTGGCAGGAATAATATTGGATACATATTGCAGCGCAATCGGCATATTTTCGGTTGGGAATATCATACCGGAAAGCAACATTACCGGCATCAGAAAAACCATTCCCGAAACCAACATCGCTGACAATTGAGTGTCTGTTATGGTTGAAACCAATAGTCCCAAAGAAAGCGAAACAATGATGAAAATCAGACAAACCAAGATTAACAAAAGCAAACTTCCAACGATTGGTACATTCAAAACAAAAACAGATAATAGCAATACCGTTGCGAGATTCACGCAGGAAATGAAGAAATAAGGTACCGCTTTCGCTAAAATGATATAGATGGGTTTCATTGGGGAAACGAGTAAAATTTCCATCGTTCCCAACTCTTTTTCACGTACAATCGAAATGGAAGTCATCATCGCACAAATCAGCATCAATATCATACCCAAAACGCCCGGAACAAAATTATAAGCTCCTTTCATCTGCGGGTTGTAAAGTAATTTCACTTCGGGTACAATTTGGAAAGGAATCGTAGTTTGCGATAGTAAATCCCTTTGATAACTGCTAATAATTGCCGAAGCATAATTGGTCAACGTCGTTGCAGTATTTGGGTCGGTGGCATCTGCCAATATTTGTACTTGTGCTTTTCCGGTGTGCATCAGTGTTTCGTTGAAACGTTCACTAAATACAACAACCAAACCGACTTTTCCATCCTTAAAAACGTCGTCCAATTGTGAGGAATTGTCTAAATATCTAGTTATTTCGAAGTAATCACTAGCTTTTAACCGCTCAATTATTTGTTGTGTTGCAATGTCTTTGGAGGGGTCATAAATCGCAATTTTGGAATTCTTAACTTCCGTTGTAATGGCAAATCCAAAAAGAATTATCTGAATGATAGGCATTAATAAGAGTATCATCATCGTTCGGACATCGCGAAAAATGTGATAGAATTCTTTTTTAACAAATGTTATAAACTGCTTCATTTACAATGAATTATTTTGAATTTTTTTAACCGCAAGGAACGCAAGGAAAGATTTTACTTTATTTCTAAAAACGCTATGAGCGCAAAGCTTTGTGAACTTTGCGTAAAACTTTGTGCCCTTTGCGGTTAAATACTTAGCAACTTTAATCCCATTTTTTTATTATAATCAATCACCATTACGTGTTGCTTTTCTCGCCAATTGTTGAAAAACGCCGTCCATATTCATAGCATTAAATTGTTTTTTTAAATTTTTTGGAGTGTCTAGCGCTTCAATTTTTCCATCAACCATGATAGAAACCCGGTCACAATATTCGGCTTCATCCATATAATGTGTGGTCACAAAAACCGTTATTCCATCGGCTGCAGCCTTATAAATAAGTTCCCAAAATTGTCGCCGTGTAAAAGGATCAACGCCTCCCGTTGGTTCATCTAGAAACACAATTTTTGGATTATGAAAAATCGACACCGAAAAAGCTAATTTCTGTTTCCAACCCAAAGGCAAATCTTTTACAAGCGTATTGCGTTCGCTTTCAAAATTCAATGTGTGTAACAATGTGTCGGTTTTGTCTGCAATACTTTTTTTGTCCATACCATAAATACCGGCAAATAATCGAATGTTTTCCCACACTTTCAAATCGTTGTACAGCGAAAACTTCTGACTCATATAACCAATATTTTTTTTAATCAGTTCAGGCTTTTTGTTAATATCAAAACCGGCAACAATTCCAGTGCCCGAAGTTGGTATGCTCAACCCGCACAACATCCGCATAGCCGTTGTTTTTCCTGCTCCATTTGCTCCTAGAAAACCAAATATTTCGCCTTGTTCTACCTCAAAAGAGATATGGTCAACGGCTGTAAAATTTCCAAACCGTTTCACAAGATTATTTACTTCAATAACTTTCATACTGTCTCGGTTTTAAAACATTACCCAAGTCCATAAAACAGTCTTCTATATTAGCTTCAATTGGTTCGATATGAATTGCTTTGTGTCCTTTTTCTGCTAGAAAGTTTGTCAATTCTTGCATAGAATAGTTCTCATTTGCAATTGTTACATGAAGATTTTCCCCAAAAGCAAAACAGCTAAGTATGTTTTCGTTTAGTCTCACATCATTCAGGAGTGTATGCATATTAGTGCTTTGAACCGCCCACAAAATTTTATCAAACTGCTTGATAATGTTTTTTGGAGTGTCAATTTTTAGGATTTTACCCTCGGTAATCAGCGCAATTCTATCGCACAGCGTGGCTTCGTCCATATATGGAGTAGAAACCAAAATGGCAATACCTTGTTTTTGCAATCTCTTGAGCATTTCCCAAAATTCTTTTCTCGAAACCGGATCAACTCCAGTGGTTGGTTCGTCCAAAAATAAAACCGAAGGTTTGTGAATCAAAGCGCAACTCAACGCCAATTTTTGTTTCATTCCGCCGGATAAAGCGCCGGAACGTCTGTCTTTAAAAGGCTCAATTTGCTCGTAAATATCTTTTATCAGATGGTAATTTTCTTCAATCGTGGTATTAAAAACCGTCGCAAAAAAATTAAGATTTTCCTCGACAGTTAAATCCTGATACAATGAAAATCGCCCTGGCATATAACCAACGTGGTTTCTTATTTCCTTAAAGTCTTTTACAACATCCAAGTCAACAACCGAAGCGCTTCCGCTGTCGGGTTTTAAAAGCGTGGTCAGAATACGAAATAAGGTTGTTTTTCCCGCTCCATCAGGACCTATTATACCAAATATTTCACCAGATGCTACTTCAAACGAAATAGAATCCAACGCTTTATGTTTGGCATAACTTTTATTAATATTCTGTACAGAAACGGCTTTCATTTTTTTTTACCATTTTTTTACCATTTTTTTTTTACCATTAAGATATTAAGAAAATTAAGTTTTACCCTTAATGAACGTTAATATCTTAATGGTTTTAAGAGAAAAAAACTTTATTTTTTTTACCATTAAGAAAATTAAGTTTTAGTCTTAATAACCTTAATATCTTAATGGTTTTAAGAGAAAAAAACTTTATTTTTTTTTTACCATTAAGAAAATTAAGTTTTACCCTTAATGAACGTTAATATCTTAATGGTTTTAAGAGAAAAAAACTTTATTTTTTTTTTACCATTAAGAAAATTAAGTTTTACCCTTAATGAACGTTAATATCTTAATGGTTTTAAGAGAAAAAAACTTTATTTTTTTTTTACCATTAAGAAAATTAAGTTTTACCCTTAATGAACGTTAATATCTTAATGGTTTTAAGAGAAAAAAACTTTATTTTTTTTACCATTAAGAAAATTAAGTTTTAGTCTTAATAACCTTAATATCTTAATGGTTCAATAGAAAAAAAAACTTTATTTTAATTTTTAATTTTAATATCGCCGTACATTCCAATTTTCAGGTACCCATCGTTTGGAACAGCAATTTTTACGGCGTAAACCGAGTTCGCTCTTTCATCTTTTGTCTGAATCGTTTTGGGCGTAAATTCCGATTTGTCAGAAATCCAACTAATTGTTCCCGAATATTCTTTTCGTTCGTCTTTGCCAAAATCAACAAAAACGGTAACCTTTTGACTTAATTTAATTTGAGAAAGCTGACTCGAAGTCACATAAGCTCTCAAAATCATATTTTTGACATCCGCAATTTTATAAAGTGGATGCCCAATTGTTGTCATCTCAAAAGCATTCGAATATTTGACCAAAACAGTACCGTTTATCGGATTAATGATTTTGCATTTTTTCAGTTGATCTTCTATTTGTGCCAATTGCACATTAACGCCATTTCCTTGTTCATTAAGCGATGAGGTGGTCGTGTTCAGACTGCTTTTTTGGGCCGTAATTTTTGATTGCAAAACGGCAATTCTTGTAGTGGCATCATCCAATTGTTTTTTTGAAGCGACATCTCCGGCAACCAAATTGGCAATACGTTTTTTGTCCGTAATGGCATTTTCGAGTTCCTTCTCCAAAGACGCAATTTGAGTCGAAATGTCAGGTCTTCCCGATAAAATCGCCTTTTTATTTTGCGACAACTGCATCTTGCTCAAATACAATTGCGTGCTGTCAATAACCCCAATTTGTTGGTTTTCTTTCAATAAATCGCCCTCGTTAACATTCAGCTCAAGAATCTGACCGTTGGCTTCGGCAGAAACGATTACCTCTGTCGCTTCAAAAGTCCCCGAGGCATCATATTCATTTTTTGTGTCTTTACACGAAAAGAAAAAGAATAGTATGACGGCAAATGGTGCTATTTTATATTTCATTATTTTAAAAATTTAAAGTTCAATATTTTAAAGTTCATTCTTTTTTTGGAGCAGAAAGATTAGGCATTTTCAGTAATCATTGGTCCCGCTTTTCGTTACAATCTTGTGTGCCGAACCCCGGCACACAAGGATTTCCACTGCAATCGGGGCTAAAGTGAGAGATTTTTGCATTTTTGCAATCATTCCCAAAAATCTTGTCATTTTCTGTTCCTGCAAGGTCTTTTTTCACAATATTGTCATTCCGACGTAGGAGGAATCTCCGGTGCAAAATCGACAAAGATTATAGACTTTGATTGAGGAGTTATTTGTTTAGATTGCTTCGCCAGTTCGCTATCGCTCGTGTCCTCGTTCCTCGGAATGACAAACTGGGTCGATTTATGCAAGTTCAACTCATAATTCATAATTCATAACTCATAATTCATAATTATCTCTAATTTCCTTTTATCGTTTTATAATTATACAAGCTCATCAGCAGTTGAACATTGTGAAGTGCTTTATTGCTGCGAGCCTCGCTTTCCTTGTTTATGGCGGTAATCAAATCGTTCATAGAACACATACCATTATCTTTTTTCAGTTGGTAGGCTTTTTTGATTTTTTCTTTTAGTGCTACAATTTCGTCGTCTTTAAGAAGGATTGTTTTTTGTTTTTCAATCTCGTTTGCCGCTTGTTCCAATTGCAAATTATTGGTAAACAAAAAAGCATCCTGTTGATTGTTGATACGTTCCTTTTTAATTTTTTCCAATTCCTTATTGTTATTCCATTTATATAAACCCGAAGTGTTCCAAGACATACTCAATCCGGCAACGGCGAGCGAGTTTACTTCGGACGAACCCAAACTCATACCAGGAGTTACAAAGATTCCGGCACCAAGAAGGCCAATTTTAGGCATAAGCGAAACTTTATCTATAGACGAAGCCGTTTCCGCAAGTTTTGTTTGATTGGCAAATAAACTAAGTTCCGGTCTGTTGTTTGTCAATGAAGCGTAATTTTCTACGGCTATCGGTTTTTGTAATTGAACATCTTCTTTGAGTGGTTCTCCAATCATATAGGAAAGCATTTCGACATATCCTTTTCGGGTAAAGCTGAATTCGATTTTCTTTTGCTCAAGCGATAAAATTTCGGCCTTAATTTCGTCAACATCCGACTGATAGCCTAATCCGTTGTCTTTTGAAAGTTGTACGCTTTTTAGGTTACGATTAAGATTTTCGTTTAATATCTGAAGTTGATTCAACTGCTCATCAACAACCAAAATCCCAAAATACAACTGGTTTACGCGTTCTTTTATAGTGTGAAAAGCAACATCTGTACTTGCTTTATCGACTTCGGCATTAGCTTTGGCAATATTTTTTTGAGTTTTTGTAGCGCCACCATCCCAAATATTTTGATTGATTTGAGCAATTCCGATAAAAATACCGTCATTTTTTTCAGATGTCTGACCGTTAGGCATTGTTACCGTTGGCAATCCTTTGATAAGATAGCCGCCGATGCCCGTGACGCTCATTTGTGGAAGCCAAGCTTTGTTGGCATTGGAAATTGTATAATCAAGTGATTTTGAAATAAGGTCGTATTCTTTGATAAGCGGATAATTTGCTTTTGCCTTATTTTGACAATCATCGATAGTGACCTGACTCCAACAAGTCAAACTGACGATGAAAAATAGGGAAGTGAGTAGATATTGTTTCATTTTATTAGTCTCTGATATAGTTTAAAACTACGTACTTTAGTGCATTTTGCTTTAGCTTTAAAAAAAAGATAAGCCACAAATTACTTGCCCGAGTCCCGATAATTATCGGTACAAACTGACAAAGTAAATTTACATAAATTAATTAGTGATATTTAACCCAAAATCTGCATTAGATTTTATTTCACAAAGAAACACAAAGAATCCGCAAAGGGCCGCGAAATTTTTAAAGCCATTTTCAAGGAGATACTTTTTCTTTGCGAATCTTTGTGTTAGCTCTGAGTATCTTCGTGAAATTTATTCTAATTGCTTAATCTGGGTTTAATGTAATTTGCGGTATTCTAAAATAAAAAAGCCGCTTTGTCATTCAGGGACAATAGCGGCTTTTTAAACAAATAAAAACTAAAAAGGTTGTTAATATTTAGAAGCAGTAAGCATTTTCGGTAATCAATTTTGAGGCGATTGTTTCCCTCAAACCCACCACATTTGGCATGTTGGTGTATTTTGTATAACGGCTTAATCCCATCAGCATCATGCGTTGTTCATCGCCTTCGGCAAAAGAAATAATACCTTCTTTTCCTTTTTGGGTAACAATATCAACGGCTTTGTATAAATACAATTGCGCCATGGCAATTTGTTCTTTAGCTTTATCGGCACCTTTTGCTTTTGCTAATTTTTCGGTTCTCAAAATAGCACTTTCGGCCATATAGATTTCGATTAAAATATCCGAAGCCGCCATCAGCAATTGTTGGTGTCCTTCAAGATCCGGACCGTATTTTTGAACGGCACCACCGGCAACCATTAGGAACGCTTTTTTTAATTTGCCAATCATTTCTTTTTCTTCGGCAAACAATTCCGAATAATCAGGGGTGTCAAATGACGGAATTCCCATTAATTCTTCCTGTACTTTGGAAGCGGGCCCAAGCAAGTCAACGTGTCCTTTCATAGCTTTTTTAATCAACATACCAATGGAAAGCATTCGGTTGATTTCATTGGTTCCTTCGTAGATTCGGGCAATACGGGCGTCTCTCCAGGCACTTTCCATAGGTGTGTCTTCAGAGAATCCCATCCCGCCGAAGATTTGAATTCCCTCGTCGGCACAATTCTGAATATCTTCGGAAACGGCCACTTTCAGAATCGAACATTCGATAGCATATTCTTCCACACCTTTCAATTCCGATTCCTGGTGAGAAGCGCCTTCGGCTTCGCGAGCTGCGATTCTGTCTTCGATGTCTTTGGTGGCGCGATACGTAGCACTTTCTCCCACATAACATGAAGTTGCCATTTCCGCCAATTTTGAGCGAATAGCACCGAAATGAGAAATAGCGGTATTAAACTGAATTCTTTCATTGGCATAATGAATAGATCCTGTGGTTACTCTGCGCTGCGCATCCAAACAGGCTGCAGCCAGTTTGATACGACCTATGTTTAGCGCATTCATGGCGATTTTAAAACCTTCACCACGGCCTGCCAACATATTTTCTACAGGAACTTTGGTTTCATTGAAGAAAACCTGACGGGTAGAGGAGGCACGAATTCCTAATTTGTGCTCTTCTTCTCCAAAAGAAATTCCGTTGTCTTTTGTGTTTTCCAAAATGAATCCGGTGATGTTTTTATCGTCTTCAATTCTTGCAAAAACGATGAATAAGGAACAAAATCCGGCATTTGAAATCCACATTTTTTGTCCTGTGATTTTATAATGAGTTCCATCATCTGATAAAACTGCCTTTGTTTTTCCTGAATTTGCATCTGATCCAGCGCCCGGTTCGGTCAAGCAATAAGCGCCAAACCACTCACCAGTTGCCAATTTTGGAACGTATTTTTGTTTTTGTTCTTCGGTTCCATATAATGTGATTGGCATGGTTCCGATTCCGGTATGCGCTCCAAAAGCGGTAGAAAAAGATCCCGTTGCCCCCGAAATATAATCACAAACCAAAACAGTATTTACAAACCCCATTCCCATTCCGCCATAAGCTTCGGGCACAGCTACGCTCAAAAAACCAAGATCTCCGGCTTTGCGCATGGATTCCTCGGTAAAAGCATAATCTTTATTTTCGAAACGGTTTTTGTTAGGCCAAATTTCTTTGTCTACAAACTCTTTCACAGAGTCGCGCATCATTAATTGCTCTTCGTTGAAATCCTCAGGAGTGAAGACATCTTCGCATTTTGTCTCTTTTACGATGAATTGACCACCTCTTGTTTTGTCGCTCATGGTTTTTGTTTTTTAGTAATAGACTTTTATATTTTTAATTTCGATCAGTTTCCACAATCTTGTCATTCCGACGAAGGAGGAATCTCATTATGCTATTTCGTTCTCTAAACGTTATGTGTTTCCTCCTTCGTCGGAATGACAAAAGGAAGATAGTTACAATACCTCATAAATCCCCGCACTTCCTTGTCCTGTTCCCACACACATACTCACGATTCCGTATTTGTTGCCTCTGCGTTTCATTTCATCGAATAATTGAACGGAAAGTTTTGCACCAGTACAGCCCAAAGGATGTCCAAGAGCAATCGCGCCTCCGTTTACGTTTACGATATCAGGGTTTATTCCCAATTCACGAGTAACGGCCAATGCTTGTGAAGCAAAAGCTTCATTTAATTCTACCAAATCAATATTTTTCAGTTCCAATCCGGCTTGTTTTAAGGCTTTCGGAATTGCTTTTACAGGACCAATTCCCATAATTCGTGGTTCAACTCCCGCCGAAGCATAGCTCACTAAACGGGCGATTGGTTCCAGATTTAATTCTTTGACCATTTCTTCGCTCATGATTAAAACAAAAGCGGCACCGTCACTCATTTGCGATGAGTTTCCTGCTGTGACACTTCCGTCAGCGGCAAAAACGGCTTTCAAACCTGCCAAAGCCTCTTTTGAAGTTCCTGCTCTTGGGCCTTCGTCTTTATTGACAACATATGATTTGGTTTCTTTTTTGCCATTTTCGTTGATGAAAGTTTGTTCGACTGTAATCGGAACAATTTGTTTATCGAATTTGCCTTCAGCTTGTGCTTTCAGTGCTTTCATGTGGGAATTATAAGCAAACTCATCCTGATCTTCCCTCGAAATTTTGAATTGGTTGGCAACCGCTTCGGCAGTAAGTCCCATTCCCCAGTAGTAATCTTCGTGTCCTTCTTTTGCGATAGCATAATCAGGAGTTGGTTTGTATCCTCCCATCGGAATGTAACTCATACTTTCGGCGCCACCCGCAATGATACAATCAGCCATTCCTGATTGGATTTTGGCAGTCGCAATTCCGATAGTTTCCAGTCCCGAAGCGCAATAACGGTTTACAGTTACACCTGGAACATCTGTTACTTTTAATCCCATCAAAGAGATTAAACGTCCCACATTCAGACCTTGTTCTGCCTCTGGCATTGCGTTTCCAACCATAACATCGTCAATACGTGTTTTGTCAAAATCAGGCAATTCATTCATCATAAACTGAATTGTTTCTGCCGCCAATTCATCAGGTCTTTTGAATCTAAAAACGCCTTTTGGTGCTTTCCCAACGGCTGTTCTGAATGCTTTAACTATATATGCTGTTTTCATTGTCATAAAGTATTAAGATTGGAGAATTAAGTATTAAGATTTTCCAATTGTATCTTTGATTTTATTTTTTAATTTTCTTCAGCAGCCTCGTAGAGGCTAACTGTTTGTAGCATTAATTTTTTGGTTATTTTCAGCAGCTCCATAGGAGCGACCTGTTTGTTATTCTATCCATTCAAACAAATATTTTTCATCATATTCAATTTCAAATTTTTCTAAAAAGGAATGATATTCTTCTTTAAATGTTTGTTTTTTATGATGTTCTTCTTGGTTTAAAATGTATTTTATTACATTGTTTAAATGACTTTTTGAATAGGAGAATGCTCCATATCCTTCCTGCCAATTAAATTTTCCATTAATCCATTTGCTGTCATTAATAAATTTTGATGAACCTGATTTTATATCTCTTACTAAATCGGACAATGCAATATTGGGTTTCATTCCAACCAAAATATGAATGTGATCGGGCATAGCAAAAATGGCTAATAGCTTTTGATCTCTGTTTGAAACGATACCTGTAATAAATTTATGTAATTCTTCACGATTTTCTTTTTTAATGAGATTTTCTCTTCCTTTTACAGTGAAGACAATTTGAATATAAATTTGAGAATAGGTATTTGCCATAAATTTGTTTTTAAACAGGTCGCTCCTACGGAGCTAAAACCAAAATCATCTTATTTTTCTACAAACAGTCGGCCTCTACGAGGCTGTCATTCAGTTGTTAAAAAACCATCATATTCGATTTGATTTTTTATTTTTTTAAACTATTCGATAAATAAATTAATAGATTTATTATGATTATTAAAATTCCAATTATTATTATGAATGCTCCTGTAAGATTTACAAAAAAACCGAACAAATTTGAACTATTAACTCCTCCACTAGATTTATCTGAAAATAAAAAACCAAAAAAATAAATTAATATTCCTAGAATTAGGATGTAAAAATGTTTAAGTTTCATATTTGTATGTAATTTATCTAATTTTGATTTAGTAGGTATTGTCTCTTGTATTCATACTGATAATTTTCTCCTTCGGGGGTTAGGGGGATTCTAATTTCTCAAAGGTTTCCCTTTAGTCAACATATATTGAATACGTTCCAGAGTTTTTCTTTCGGTACAAAGAGATAAAAACGCCTCCCTTTCAATATCCAACAAATATTGTTCAGACACTAATGTTGATTCGGATAAATCGCCTCCAGCCATTACGTAAGCGAGTTTGTTGGCGATTTTTTTGTCGTGTTCGGAGATGTATTTTCCGGCTTGCATTTGGTCGGTTCCAACTAAGAACATTCCCAAAGCCTGTTTCCCTAAAACTTTTATATCATTCCTTCTAATAGGTTGTGTATAACCTGCTTCGGCCATTAATAAAGCATGTTTTTTGGCTTCGGCAATTTGGCGGTCTTTATTCACAACGATAATATCTTTGCCATGTTGAAGAAGTCCGGAATCAAAAGCTTCGTAACCCGAAGTCGATACTTTTGCCATTGCGATTGTTAGGAAATATTCTTGAAGCACATTTAACTCCACATCGTTTTTACGGAATAAATCCGAAGCTCTTAAAGTCATTTCTTTAGAACCACCACCGCCAGGAATTACCCCAACGCCAAACTCAACCAATCCCATATAGGTTTCTGCAGCAGCAACAATTTTGTCGGCGTGCAAACTCATTTCGCATCCACCTCCAAAAGTCATTCCGTGAGGCGCAACCACAACTGGAATTGAAGAATAACGAACGCGCATCATCGTGTCTTGGAACATTTTGATGGCCATATTCAATTCGTCGTATTCTTGCTCAACCGCCATCATGAAAATCATTCCGATATTGGCACCAACAGAGAAGTTCGCCGCTTGGTTTCCAATGACCAAACCTTGATATTCTTTTTCGGATAAATCAATAGCTTTATTGATGGCTTGAAGAACGTCGCCACCAATCGTATTCATTTTGGATTGGAACTCTAAATTCAAAATTCCGTCTCCTAAATCTTGGATAATTGCACCGCTGTTGCTCCAAACTTTTTTGCTTTCGCGAATGTTGTTCAGAATAATGAATGCATCTTGTCCCGGAACTTTAGTCTGTGATTTAGTTGGAATATTGTAGAAATATGTAGCTCCTTCTTTTACAGTATAAAAACTGTCGCTTCCAGAAGCTAGCATTTCGTTTACCCAAGCAGCAGGCTCCAAACCTTCAGCTTTCATAATTTCGATTCCGTTGGTAACACCAATGGCATCCCAGATTTCGAAAGGACCATTTTCCCATCCAAAACCAGCTTTCATGGCATCGTCTATTTTGTATAATTCGTCCGAGATTTCAGGAATACGGTTGGAAACATAAGCAAACATTCCAGCAAAACTCTTGCGGTAAAATTCGCCTGCTTTGTCTTTTCCTTTAACCAAAACCTTAAATCTGTTAATAGGTTTGTCTATGGTTTTAGTCAATTCTAATGTTGCAAACGAGGCTTTTTTTGCGGAGCGATATTCCAAAGTGTTTAAATCAAGGCTCAAAATTTCGTTCTCCACTTTTTTATAAAAACCTTGTTTGGTTTTGCTTCCCAACCATTTGTTTTCAACCATTTTACTGATAAAATCAGGAAGTTTGAACAATTCGTGTTGCTCGTCATTTGGGCAGTTTTCGTAGATTCCGTTGGCAACGTGTACCAAAGTATCCAACCCAACTACATCCACAGTTCTGAAAGTAGCAGATTTTGGTCGACCAATAACCGGTCCCGTTAATTTATCAACTTCTTCAACAGTCAAGTCCAATTCCTTCACCAAGTGGAATAAACTCTGAATTCCGTAAATTCCAATACGGTTTCCGATAAATGCAGGAGTGTCTTTGGCAACAACCGAAGTTTTGCCTAAAAATTTTTCACCGTATGTAGTTAAGAAATCCAAAACGTCAGTTGAAGTTTTCGGACCTGGAATAATTTCGAATAATTTTAAGTAACGCGCCGGATTAAAAAAGTGTGTTCCGCAGAAATGCATTTGGAAATCTTCGCTGCGTCCTTCGCTCATAAAATGAATCGGAATACCAGAAGTGTTTGAAGTAACCAAAGTTCCCGGTTTGCGGAATTTCTCAATTTGCTCAAAAACCAGTTTTTTGATATCCAAACGCTCCACAACCACCTCGATAATCCAATCGACATTGGCAATTTTTGCCATATCATCTGTAGTGTTTCCAGTGGTGATTCGGCTTGCAAATTTTTGACTGTAAATAGGAGAGGGCTTCGATTTTAGAGAGTTGGTCAAATGCTCGTTTACTAAGCGGTTGCGAACAACTTTGCTTTCGAGCGTAAGTCCTTTTTGGGTTTCAGCCTCAGAAAGTTCGTTCGGAATAATATCCAAAAGCAAAACTTCGACTCCAATATTGGCAAAATGACAAGCAATTCCCGAACCCATAATTCCGGATCCTATTACTGCTACTTTTTTAATGGTGCGTTTCATACTTAGGTGCTATTTTTTTATTGAATATGCTATGCTTCGCCAGTTCGCTTTCGCTCGGGTCGCCTTTCTTTATTAGTTTTTAATGATTTTGAATCTTAGCGATCTTCATCATTATTATTATCAGATTGAGTAAAAATGTTTTTATTCAGAATTAGCTCGTTGATGACTTCAGCTACTTCAATGAAATGGTTTATTTTTTCTTCCGAAATATTTTTTCTAACGGATTCGTTAAACTTTAAAACCGTATTCTTGGAAAGTTCTCTTTTTTCCTTGCCAAAATCGGTCAGGTAAATCAAAACTCCTCTACCGTCTTCAGGATTTTTCTTCCGAATAATCAGGCCTTTTTCCTCCATTGATTTTAAGGTTCTCGTCAAACTGGTGGCTTCCATTCCCATTCTTGGCCCCAATGCTGTCGAAGGTGTTCCTTCTTCTCTGTCAATGCTCAATAAGGCAAATCCAGTAGCCATTGTGGCGTCATATTTGTTGGCCTCTTCATTGTACATTCTGGACACGGCCTGCCAGGTTGCCCTTAGGATATAATCAATTGTTTTGTCTTTCATAAGCTACTATATCGATTTCAAAAGTATTAAAAATTTTATTATGCATGCATAATAAAATGAATTTTTTTAATTCATTTTATAAATATAAATAAAAAACTCCTTCAAAATAAGGAGTTTGATTACTATTATGCATGCGTAATATATTTTTGTTTTTAGGAGGAAGTTTTTTTTAGGTTTAAAAATTTGTTTGAAGCAAAACAGGAAATATCCTTTTCCTTTGCGCCTCTAGCGAGAGAATGATTCAGATAAATTTTTTGCTTTAAACGTTGAATCAAGTGAAGTTAATACCGTTTGTTTTTTCAAAATAGTCCAATAAAATTTTGAATAAATGAATATATCTCGTCCCAAAAGACTATTAAGATAATTCAAAAGGTTTAAGAGAATTTTAAATACAAAAAAAAAGTCCCGACATGGTTGTCAGGACTTTGGTGTGAATTCCAAGGAAATATTACAGCGAATGTCCGTAAATTTCTTCATAAAGATTTTTGTATATTCCCAATATGATTTTTCGGCGTAGTTTCAGAGTTGGGGTAAGATGCCCGCCGTTTATTGACCATACATCTGGTGTTAATTCGAAACGCTTTACTTGTTCCCAATTTCCAAATTTTTTATTCAAAGTTTCCACCTCCAGTTTGATTCTTTCAATCACTTTCGGGTTGGAAACAATCTCTTGATTAGTTGCTCCTAATTGTATGGAATGTAATTTTGCCCATTCTTTTACAAAATCAAAATTGGGCTGGATAAAGGCACCAGGCATTTTTTCTCCATCACCAATAACCATTATTTGCTCAATAAAGCGAGACTGTTTCATGGTGTTTTCGATGATTTGTGGCGCAATATATTTTCCTCCTGAGGTTTTAAACATTTCTTTTTTGCGGTCGGTAATGGTCAGGAATCCTTCATTATCGATATTACCAATGTCTCCGGTATGAAAATAGCCGTCGATGATAGCTTCGGCTGTTTTTTCTGGATCTTTATAATAGCCCATCATAACATTGGAACCTTTGCAGAGAATTTCTCCGTCTTCGGCTATTTTTACTTCGACATTATCGATTACTTTTCCAACGGTTCCTACTTTAAAGCCTCTGTTTCTCATGTCGTTTACCGAGATAACCGGAGAAGTTTCGCTTAATCCGTAACCTTCAATAACAGGGATTTCGGCTGCAGCAAAAACACGTGCCAATCTTTTTTGTAAAGCGGCACTCCCGGAAACCATAAGGTCTAAATTGCCTCCCAAACCTTCTTTCCATTTGCTGAAAATCAATTTACGGGCAATTTTTAATTGGAACTCATACCAAGCTCCATTGGCTCCGTAGGGTTCATAGCGAAGTCCTAAATTAATAGCCCAAAAGAAAAGCATTTTTTTAATTCCTTTTAGTTCGCTTCCTTTTGCAAAAATACTATCGTATACTTTTTCTAGAAGTCTTGGTACGGCAGTGATAACAGTTGGTTTTACTTCTTTTGTGTTAACGCTGATTTTGTCTATAGATTCACCAAAATAGACGGAAACGCCATAATATTGGTACAAATACAAAATCATTCTTTCGAAAATATGGCAGATAGGAAGAAAACTCAATGCAACGCTTTTTCCAGCTTCAAAAGGAATTCTGGGCGCACTATTAATTACGTTTGAAACCACATTTTTATGCGATAGCATGACGCCTTTTGGTCTTCCCGTAGTCCCAGATGTATAAATGATAGTGGCTAAATCTTCTGCTTTTACATTGTTTTTTCTTTCTTCAACATCATTCTGGTTGCTTTTGTCTTCTCCCAGTTTCAGTAGCTCCTTCCAATTTTTGCATCCTTCTATTTCATTGAATGAAAAAACCTCTTTTAGGGAAGGGACATTGGACTTGATGTTGTTTACTTTTGCCAGCACTTCAATATCCGAAACAAATACATAAATAGATTCAGAATGATTTAGAATGTATTCATAATCTTCCTGCGCGATAGTTGGATATATTGGAACGTTTTGTGCACCGGTTTGCAAAATCCCGATATCCATAATATTCCATTCGGTTCTGTTGTTGCTGGAAATGATAGCAATTTTATCATCTTTTTGTATGCCCATTCTAAGCAATGCTCTCGAAATCGCATTGGCTTTGTCAATATATTCCTGAGTTGAGGTTTTCTCCCAAACACCATTCTGCTTTGTTACCAAAGCATCCGGTTTGTTGAATTTTTCCAGCTGATAGTATGGGAAATCAAAGAGACGGGTAATCGTTATCATTGTAATGATGATTTAATTTTTATCGCAAATTAAATAAAAATTAATAATAAATTTTATTTTGCAATGATTAATTGAATCCCTTATAATTATTAAGGTGATAATCAATGAAATCGATTTCTTTTAATGTTGGTTATTAACTTATTGCCAAACAAAAATTAATCCTCAATATACTCTTTTACACGTTCGCCGGCAATGAACATTTTTCTTTTATTATAATGAATTGAAAAGGATTGTACTATCCAATTGTTTCCATCATCGGCTTTTGATTTGGCAGAACCAGTTACTCTGTACCATAAGGAATACGAGGCACTATTAAAACCTTCTTTGAAAATAGGTACTCCAGATTGTGAGCATTCGATACCCCAAACGATGTTTTCTTTGACAAGATCTTCGTTTTGCATCATTCCTGTTCCGTCAGAATTCAGGATTGTCAGAGGTTCGGTTTTATTTACGTAGTTATAAATACCTGTAATGGGATAGCCAATAACGTTTGCAATATAATGGTCTTTGTCGTTGTCTTTGATCTTGGTAATTTTTAATTGAGCATAGGAATGTGTTGCACTTACTGCAAGTGCTGCAATCAGGAAAGTAATTTTTTTCATGGATGTAGGTTTAATTAAAAGTCGAAAAAGTAAGGGGGCGCTTTTTGGACTAGGGGTTTTATTTTTTAGGCGAATATACTAACGGGAATTCGGAAATAAAACTACAAATGGTTATTTGTATAAAATTAAAATCCTTTTAAAAAAAACAAATAAAAAAACCCGTCTCCAAAAATAAGAGACGGGTTGTAATTGAAAATAGAACTTTAATTGCTAAAGTCTTATTTATTAGTATTGTCAATCCATTTTTTTGCATTAACAAAAGCTTCATGCCAAGGCGTTACCTCGTCATTTCTGTCTTTTGGATAATTTGCCCAGTTCCATTGGAAAGTAGAACGCTCGATATGTGGCATCATAACCAAGTGACGACCTGTTTTGTCACACATCATCGCTGTGTTGTAAGCCGATCCATTTGGATTTGCAGGATATCCTTCATAACCATATTTTCCAACGATATTGTATTGGTCTTCTGCGTATGGCAAATTGAATTTTCCTTCACCATGCGAAACCCAAACTCCAAGAGTACTTCCTGCCAAAGTCGATAACATTACCGATTTGTTTTCCTGAATTTTTACGGAAGTGAAAATACTTTCGTGCTTGTGACTGTCGTTATGAAGCATTTTTCCGTGAACTTCATGCTCAGGGTTAATTACTTCCAATTCCATGAATAACTGACAACCGTTGCAAATTCCAACAGATAAAGTGTCTTCTCTTTTGAAGAAGTTTTTCAAAGCGGTATTCGCTTTTTCGTTGTATTTGAACGCTCCGGCCCAACCTTTTGCTGAACCCAAAACATCCGAATTGGAGAATCCTCCAACAGCTCCGATGAACTGAATATCTTCCAACGTTTCGCGTCCCGAAATCAAATCGGTCATGTGAACGTCTTTTACATCAAATCCTGCCAAGAACATCGCATTTGCCATTTCACGCTCAGAATTACTTCCTTTTTCACGTATAATTGCTGCTTTTGGTCTTGGTTTTGAACTGTCAATTACAGGTTTTTTTCCTGTAAAATGAGTTGGGAAATTATAGTTTAATACTTGATTTTTATAATTGTCAAAACGAGCCTGAGCTGTTCCATTTTTGGATTGTTTTTGGTCTAAAAGGAATGAAGTCTTGAACCAAATATCTCTGTATTTGTTGATATCCAATTTGCATGGGCCAAAGTCCAAAGTCGGTTCGCTAGTTGCATTTCCTAATTTATAGAAAGAAATTCCATTTGCATTTAATTTAGCTTCAACAATTTCATCTGAATCCGCTTGGAAAACGACAGCTATGTTTTCGGAAAAAAGATATTTGATAATGTCTTTTTCTTCAAAAACAGAGAAATCAATTTTGGCTCCCAAATTCACATCGGCGAAACACATTTCCAATAAAGTAGTAATCAAACCACCGCTTCCGATATCATGTCCTGCCAAAATTTGATTGTCTAAAATCAATTCTTGAAGCGTGTTGAAAGCATTCTTAAAAAAAGCTGTGTCTTTGATTGTTGGCACATCGTTTCCGATAACATTCAGTGTTTGTGCGAATGAAGAACCTCCCAATTTGAAGTCATCTTGGGATAAGTTAATATAATAGATAGAACCGCCGTCTTTTTGTAAAACTGGCTCAACAACTTTTCTAATATCAATACAATTTCCTCCAGCCGAAATAATAACCGTTCCTGGGGCAATTACTTCGTCGTTTGGATATTTTTGTTTCATCGAAAGCGAATCCTTTCCAGTCGGAATATTGATTCCTAATTCGATTGCAAAATCCGAACAACTTTTTACAGCAGCATACAAACGTGCGTCTTCACCTTCGTTTTTACAAGCCCACATCCAGTTGGCGGACAATGAAATTCCTTTCAATCCGTCTTTAATCGGAGCCCAAACAATATTGGATAATGATTCTGCAATTGCTGTTCTTGTTCCAGCAACAGGGTCAATCAAAGAGGCAATAGGAGAGTGCCCAATTGAGGTTGCAATTCCTTCTTTTCCTTGGTAATCCAAAGCCATAACACCACAATTGTTCAAAGGCAATTGTAATGGTCCCGCACATTGTTGTTTGGCTACTTTTCCGCCTACACAACGATCCACTTTATTGGTTAGCCAGTCTTTAGAAGCTACGGCTTCCAATTGTAAAACTTGCTCTAAATATGTAGCGATGTTTTTTACGTTGTATTCTAATCCTGCATAATTGTAAGTAACAGTATTGTCCGTCATTACTGTTTTTGGAGAACTTCCAAAGAAATCTTCCAAAGCATAATCCATAGGTTTTAAACCTGTTTTTTTAGATTCGAAAGTAAAACGGTGGTCGCCAGTTACGTCACCAACTTGATACATTGGAGAACGCTCTCTGTCGGCAATTCTTTGTAAGGTGTCAATGTCTTTTTTACCAATAACCAATCCCATTCTTTCTTGGGATTCGTTACCAATGATTTCTTTTGCGGAAAGCGTTGGGTCGCCCACAGGCAATTTGTCCAAATCAATCAAACCTCCAGTTTCTTCCACCAATTCCGATAGACAGTTTAAGTGTCCGCCCGCACCGTGATCGTGTATAGAAACGATTGGGTTATTGTCACTTTCTACCAAACCACGAATGGCGTTGGCAGCGCGTTTTTGCATTTCAGGATTCGAACGTTGGATTGCGTTTAATTCAATTCCAGAACCAAAAGCTCCTGTATCTGCTGAGGAAACCGCAGCTCCACCCATCCCGATTCTATAATTTTCTCCGCCAAGGATAACGATTTTGTCTCCTTCTTGCGGTTTTTGTTTAATGGCTTGGTCTAATTTTCCGTAACCAATTCCACCCGCTTGCATGATTACTTTGTCGTAACCAATTTTGCGGTTGTTTTCTTCGTGTTCGAAAGTTAAAACAGAACCCGTGATAAGCGGTTGACCAAATTTATTTCCAAAATCTGAAGCTCCGTTTGAAGCTTTAATTAAGATATCCATTGGAGTTTGGTACAACCATTTTCTTTCGGTTACTGCATTTTCCCAAGGTCTATCTTGTTCCAAACGGGAATAGGAAGTCATATAAACTGCAGTTCCTGCCATTGGCAACGAACCTTGTCCTCCAGCCAAACGGTCACGAATTTCTCCTCCCGATCCGGTTGCAGCTCCATTGAAAGGCTCTACGGTGGTTGGGAAATTATGTGTTTCTGCTTTTAAAGAGATAACCGAATCAAATTCTTTTATTTCGTAAAAATCAGGTTTGTCGGCAGTTTTTGGTGCAAATTGCTGTACTCTTGGCCCTTTTAGAAAAGCGACATTGTCTTTGTATGCCGAAACGATATCGTTTGGATTTTCCTGAGATGTTTTCTTGATTAATTTAAAAAGAGAGGTTTCTTTTTCTTCTCCGTCAATAACAAAAGTTCCGTTGAAAATCTTGTGGCGACAGTGTTCTGAATTGGCTTGTGAAAAAGCAAAAATTTCTGAATCCGTTAATTTTCTACCTAATTTGGTTGAAAGATTATCTAAATATTCTACTTCTTCCGGACTTAAAGCCAAACCTTCGGATTGGTTATAAGCTGCTATATCTTCAATATTTAAAATAGCTTCGGGTTGAATATGAATCGTGAAAATATTCTGATTCAATTCGGTGTATTTTTGCGAAAGCATCGGGTCGAAATCATTGAAATCGGCTGATACTTTCTGAAATTCTTCAATGCGAATGATTCCCAAAATTCCCATGTTTTGAGTGATTTCTACAGCATTGGTGCTCCAAGGCGTAATCATTGTGGCGCGAGGACCAACAAAAAAATCCGACAATGCGGATTTCTCTATTTTATTTGCGTCGGCAAAAAGCCAGTTGAGTTTTGAAATGTCTTGAGCCGAAATTTCGTTTTGAGTTTGTACTGCAAAAACGGTGTTGCTTTGGTTTTCAAAGAAATGAATCATTGTTGTGCGGTTTGTTGTTTTTATTTAACGGTGCAAATTTAGTTTAAATAAATAGTAAGAACAAATGTCAAAAGGAAAGTATTTTGTGAAAATTATAGAATTGAATGTTCACCGCAGATTCGCAGATTTTAGTCATTTAGAAAATTAGGACAATGCCTATTTGTTGAAAATGATTTACGTTGTGTATCTTTGAAAGATGTAATATGCGGGATTAATAATGTTAAAAATAAGAACTTTGAGATTTCGAATACTTATGATTGCAGATCTGAGCTACCGGTTTGTCTATTAACTGTAAATTTTGCCTATGAAAACTGTCTTGACAATATTTTTACTTATAACAATTAATATTAGTTTTAGTCAAATAGAAAAACTTAAAGGAAATTGGGTATCTGATATTAACGAATTTATTTCAATAAAAGACACTCTGAAATCTGAAAATTGGATTACAAATTCGCATTTAAGAAATGAAAATTTTTATTTAAGTTTAAAAAATGACATTATTAGTTTTCAATCAAGATACTATTTTTCTGATAACATGGAAAAAATGTATACAAACAGGTATGATTTAAAAATTTTGAAATTAAATGACAGTATTCTAATTATTAAGCCTTCAAGCAAAAATTCAATTTCTTTTTTTGGAAAAGATAAGCCTCTTAAATTCATCAGGTAAGAATATATAAAGGACAAGGATTTTAAATTTGAAAAAATTATTTTCCATGCTTCAACTTGCTTTGGAACTTGCCCAGAAATAAACTTGGAAATTAATGCTGACGAAAAGATAAAAATTAAAAGTCTTTTCTATAAAGCTGAACTGTTAAAAGACGATGTTCGCTCCGGAAGTTTTGTCGGACAACTAGACAATGAAACGTTTGAAGAATTAAAAAAGTTAATCATTCAGTCTAGATTAACTACTCATAATATTAATGATAAAGAATTGTGTTGTGATGGTGCGATTAAAACGATAATAACTTATCATAATGGAAAAAGAAATTATGTCAAAACAATGTTTGAACCTATGATTTTAGGAAAATTGATACATTTTTTATATGAAATTGACACTAAAGTAAATCTTGAAAAAACTAATATGAAATTCAAGTTCGAACAATAAGAATTTCAATCTTACTTCGGAAACGGTTTGCTTTGATAAGCGCCCAAATCGGGTGGTAAAGTTCTTGTGATTCCCAAAATATCAAGCGGAATTAAATAAGCCGAATTCCCTTTTGCGAAAGCGGGAGAAGTATTGTCAATATTGAAATTATTGATATTTGGGTTAAAGAATTTTGGGTCTTTGTTGAGGACAATACCGTTGTAATGCACCGGATCGGTATCGAATTGATAATCCGAATTGTTTGTTTTATTGGATTTTATCAAACAATTATTGAATTGGTATACAAAAGCAGCTCCTGATTTTTTGCCCAAAAGCATTTCATTAGAATACGAACCATAAATGATGCAATTGTTAAACGTGGCTGCTGTTAAATCTTTAGTTTCCGGCGTGGCGCCATCCAAATAATTACTAATATAAACTGCAAGCTGTTCTGGACTCGACCAATTGTTATTGAAAGTGGAGTGTGAGAATTTGTAATTTCCTCCGTAAGTACAAGCCAAACTGGCTTCACCTGCGTAGTTGATGACAATGTTTTCGGCTTCAATCATAGCATTTTTGGCTTGAATGCCAAAATGGGTACAATTGTAAATCTGCGTATTTTTTATTGGAGTTGCCTTTCCGTCATTGTCTTCAATCAATAAGCCAACGGTGGCGTTTTTCAGTGTTAGGTTTTGAATCGTACTATTGGTACTTCCTTTTTGTAGCCAAACGGTTCCCCATTGTCCCGGAACATAATTAAAATCAGGTTGCTGACGATTACCGCTGAAAATCACTTCGTTTTCTAATTTATCAGTCGTTGATTTCGTTCCGTTAATATGTATCGACGAATTTTTGGATACAATAAATCCCGAATTGGCATGAAAATATACTCTTGCTCCGGGTTCAAAAGTTACGGTTTCTCCCTCGGGAACGGCGGCGTATCCGTAAATCACATAGGGTTTTTTGTTGGTAAAAAGCAGTTCGTTTCCGTGAATTGGGTCATTTTTATCCAAATAAAAACCATATATTTTTTCATTGCCAATCGGGAGAGTTTCAGTGGTTCCATCGGCATTGCGGTTAGGATACAATAAAATAGCGTCTTGAACCAAAGTTACCAATTCCACTTTTTGAAGATTGGCTCCGCTGTCAAATTCAATTTGGTCGGTATATAAAAATTCGGTTGGTGTAGAATTGTCGCTTTTCACGGTTGTTTCTATGAAAATGTACAAACTGTCTTTGGCTAATAATGTCACATTTTCGAATAATTTTCCTTGATTTCCCTGTGAGCCGTCAACGCTCATTCGGTATTTAGAATTTAAGCCTTTGGCAAATTTAATGACAGGAATATTGATGTCGTTTTTGGAATGATTGTAGACTTTCAGGGCATAAGTACTCGAACTCAAATTGGTGAAAATCGTATCCAAATAAACGGTGTCAGTCGAAAATCCCAATTCACCGTTACTGGCTACGGTTTCAAAATCGCTTCGGCAAGAGCAAAACAAAAGAGTCAATCCGATTAAAAACAGTAGGGTGATGCGTTGCATTTCGTTCTTTATTTTTTGTAAAAATAGTAATAAAAAAGTTTTAGGGATTTATTGAGAGCTTTTGCTTTTAGCAAGCTTTTTATTTTTTAATGACTAACCGTTAATAATACCAATCCAAAATATTATAAACTAAAGTTTTTTTCTCTTAAAACCATTAAGAAATTAAGGTTCATTAAGGCTAAAACTTAATTTTCTTAATATCTTAATGGTTAGAAAAGACAATCTTTTTTTTTAGTGTGCTTAGCGGACAGTCATTTATTTCTTTTTTGAATTGTCAATTTAGCGTATTTTTACAACCTGTAAAATAATGATATGACAATAGACAAAGATAAAATACTCGAATATTGCAAACAGTTTTCCAAAAACACTTTGATGGAAACTCTGAATATCGAGTTTATAGATGCCGGCGAAGGTTTTCTTGTTGCCAAAATGCCCGTGAATCCTTCTGTCCATCAGCCAATGGGATTGTTGCACGGAGGTGCTTCGGTGGCATTGGCGGAAAGTGTGGGTAGTGCCGCTTCGCATTTTTTTATTGATGCAAAAGAACAGGAAGTGCGCGGAATCGAAATTTCGGCAAATCATTTGAAAAGTATTCGCGAAGGCGTTGTTTTCGGTACAGCCCGAATTATTCACAAAGGAAGAAGTTTGCATCTTTGGGAAATTAAAATCACCGATGAAGAAGGAAATTTGATTTCGCTTTGTAAATTGACAAACATAGTTTTGACGAAAGAGAAAAAATAATATGAGTGTTTTTTTTGAAAAAGTAATACTGCAACAACAGCAAAACTTGCCTTTTGTGTTGTATTGTAAACCCAATTCGGATACCATAATCGGGATGTTTCAACAAAACGATAATTTGTATGAGGCAGTTGATTTTACCGAAAAAGGGTTTGTTTTTTCTTCTTTTGACGGAAATAAAACTTTTTTAATCCCCGAAAATGAATCCAAAATTCTTGGAGTTGTTTGGGAGAAAGAAGAATTTGAATTTTCTGAATACATAAAGCAAATTCCTAATGTATCGAATAAAAATAATTTTGAAAGTATTGTAGCCAAAGGAATTCAAGCCATAGAAAATAATGAATTCAAAAAGGTGGTTCTTTCCCGCAAAGAAACAATTGAATTGGAAAATTTTGATTTGGTTGTGACTTTCAAAAAATTAATACAATTGTATCCTACGGCTTGTGTGTATTGTTTCTATCACCCAAAAGTTGGAATCTGGATGGGCGCCACTCCAGAACAATTGGTGAAAGCCAATGTCAATGTATTTGAAACAATGGCTTTGGCGGGGACACAAAAAGATTATGGTTCGGAGGAAATTGTTTGGGGACAGAAAGAAAAAGAAGAACAGCAATTTGTTACAGATTATATCGTAGAACAACTGAATGAAGTTGCTTTGGAGGTATCCGTTACAGAACCGTATAGTCTTAAAGCGGGGAGTATTTGGCATTTGAAAAGCGATATTTGGGGAGTTTTGAATGCAGGTTTCAGTTTGAAGCAAGTGGTTCAATTGTTGCATCCAACTCCTGCAGTTTGCGGATTGCCAAAAGAAGCTTCGAAAAGGTTTATTTTGGAAAATGAAAATTACGACCGAACATTTTACACTGGATTTTTAGGGGAATTGAACAGTAGTTTTGCAGTAGATTCGGTTAGTTCAAGTTTGTTTGTTAATTTGCGTTGTATGGAAATTGAAATTGATGCGGAGCAGCATACCGCTAAAGCTAATTTGTTCATGGGTTGTGGTATCACAAAAGACAGTATTCCTGAAAAAGAGTGGGAGGAAAGTGTGAACAAGTCAATGACGATGAAAAAAGTATTAAAATAGTTTTAAAATTGTTTCAAGTTTAAGGTTTAAAGTTTCAAACATTAACCTTAAACTTTAAACAAAAGGAACAAATTACAAAAAGATATGAAATTAGATATACTCGCTTTTGGAGCGCACCCAGATGATGTGGAATTGGGTTGTTCCGGAACAATTTTAAAAGAGATTTCTTTGGGGAAAAAGGTTGGAATTGTCGATTTGACACGCGGGGAACTCGGAACCCGTGGTTCTGCCGAAATTAGAGATGAAGAAGCGAATGCCGCTGCAGAAATTTTAGGTGTTTCTGTTCGCGAGAATCTGAATATGAGAGATGGTTTTTTTGTCAATAACGAAAAGCACCAACTCGAAATTATAAAGATGATTCGAAAGTATCAACCTGAAATTGTATTGTGCAATGCGATAGACGACAGACATATCGATCACGGAAAAGGAAGTAAATTAGTTTCGGATGCTTGTTTTTTGTCTGGTTTGGTGAAAATAGAAACGGTTTTGGATGGCAAAATCCAAAAAGCTTGGAGACCCAAAGTGGTGTATCATTATATACAATGGAAAAATATAGAACCTGATTTTGTTGTTGACATCACCGGATTTACCGATAAGAAAATAGAATCTATTTTGGCGTATCGTTCTCAGTTTTATGATCCAAATTCCAAAGAACCAGAGTCGCCGATTTCGAGCAAAAACTTTCTGGAAAGTCTTAATTACCGTTCCAGGGATTTAGGAAGGCTTACTGGTGTCGAGTATGCCGAAGGTTTTACAGTCGAAAGATATTTGGCAGTCAATAGCTTAGGTGATTTGAAGTAAAATTGCCAATTTTTTTTTGATTTTTTGTTTGCAGAAGCAAACATTTGTTCTATATTTGCAACCGATAACCAGAAATGGTGGTTGTAGCTCAGCTGGTTAGAGTAGCGGTTTGTGGTGCCGCGGGTCGCCGGTTCGAACCCGGTCAGCCACCCAGAATATAAAGCCTTGAAGAAATTCAAGGCTTTTTTTGTGTGGTATATTTTCTTTCAAAATAAATATTAGTTTATTGATTCAAAATAGATTAGTTTTTCTTAAATTGCTTATTCTAAACTTTCAAATAAATAATTTAAAAAATAATATCTATGGGAACATTTTTAGTAAGCAAAAGAAAAAATGATGAATTTCAGTTTGTATTAAAAGCAGGAAACGGACAAGTTATTCTTGCGAGCGAAGGATATACAACCAAAGCTGCCTGTGAAAACGGAATAGAATCTGTGAGGAAAAATTCTCAAGACGATGCACGATTTGATAGATTGGAAGCCAAAAACGGAAAACCTTATTTCAATCTTAAAGCTTCAAACGGACAAATAATTGGCAATAGTGAAATGTACGAATCGGTTGCGGCACGTGATAATGGAATTGAATCGGTAAAGAAAAATGCTCCTGATGCCGATGTGAAAGAAGATTTGTAGTTGGTTCTACAATTTGTATATAAAAAAAGAGTTTTGAATTGTTTCAAAACTCTTTTTTTATAGAATTAATTCAATTCTTTTTTGAATGATATGGTAAAGGTTGTCCCTTTGTTTATAGTGCTTTCTACATCAATTTTACCTCCTAAACTTGTTATATGACTGTTTACCAAATATAGACCAATGCCTTTGCTGTCGATGTGGTTGTGGAATTTTTGGTGCAACCCAAATATTTTGTCTTTTACCATTTTCATGTCAAAACCGCTGCCATTGTCTGAAAAAATCAATTGATTAATTCCATCGTTATCTCTTGAAGAAATTGAAATAACCGGAGAATGACCCGGTTGCGCATACTTGATGGAATTGGTTATCAAATTGAGGTATATGCTTTCTAAATACGCTTTGTTGAAATTAATTTTTTCAATTTCGGAGAAATCAACATTAATCACTGTTTTTGAGTTTTGTATTAATGAATTAATGGAACGTGTCACTGTGTTGAGACATTCATTCAAATCTAGTTCTTCAATTTGAGCAATGGTTCTGTCTTCCATAATTAAAACGTCAACATAGTCATTCAGAGTTTGTTTTAAAGTTTCACATGCGATTTTCATCATTTCGATGAATTCTAATGTTTCTGAATCTTCAATTTTTGAAATATCCAATAGATCAAAAATTGACAGCAGATTGTTTACCGGTGATCTTAAATCATGGGAGCTGGTGAAACTTAATTTTTTGAGGTCTGAATTTATGGTAGTGATTTTTTTTAGAAGTTGATTTCGTTCTTCCTCTATTTTTTTGGTGTGTGTAATGTTTTTTGCTATTGCATAAACCAATTTTTCGTCCTCTACAGGCATTGATGTCCATGAAAGCCAAACGATTTCACCATTTTTTGTTACGTAACGATTTTCAAAGTGGAATAGAGGTTTGTTATTATGAAGTTGATTTCTGACTTTTGCAGTGATATCCTTGTCTTCATGGTAAACAAAATCATTGATTGGTCTAGAAAATAATTCTTCGTTTGTATAACCTAATAATTGAGAAACAGCAGGATTTATTTTTTTAAAAAAACCATCAAATCCTGCTATGCATAACAAATCTGCGGATAGTTCAAAAAAATGCTCAAAAATATAATTGCTGTTTGGAATTGGATTTTGTTTTTCTGCCATTATCTCATTTTTTGTCAATAATAGAAAAGGAGTAATAGCAAAGTCTATTTTCCCTTTGATTCGTTTGTTGGGGTTTTTAAGTGTCTAGCGGGCTAATTTACATATCGTTTAATTGAACTCCAAATTTATTAATCGTTAGAATATATTATAGATAAAAAGGTTTAAAAGGATTGGGTATTAATTTTTAAAGTTTATTGGTTCTAAAAAATAAATGAAAATTTAAACAGAAGGCAGCTTAAAAAAAACAACGAGCTTTGAAGCAATTCAAAGCTCGTTGTTTTTTTATTTTATTACTGAATTTATTTTATTGGTTTATCCACCACAATTCTTTCAGGTCTGTTTGCCAACTCCCACGCTATTACAAAAGCCAATTGAGCTCTTTTTGCCAAGGCGTCATATTCTATTTTATTGGGTTCATCTGTTTTTTGGTGATAATCTTCATGAACTCCGTTGAAAAGGAATACGGCAGGAATGCCAAATTTTGCAAAATTATAATGGTCTGAACGTTCGTAAAAGTGATTTGGATCTTTTGGGTCATTGAATTTAAAATCCAGATCCAACTGAGTGTATTTCTTATTTTGTTCAACGGTGATGTTGTGTAAATCGGTTGATAATCTATCAGCTCCAATTACATAAACATATTTGTTGGTATCAGAGTGATCGATATCGCGACGGCCTATCATATCAATGTTGATATCGGCCACCGTGTTGGCAATTGGGAACAATGGGTGCTCAGAATAGTAGCGCGATCCGTGCAAACCATGTTCTTCTCCGGTTACGTGAAGGAACAAAATAGAACGTTTGGGCCCGTGACCTTCTTTTTTTGCTTTTTGAAAAGCTTCTGCTATTTGTAGAATTGCAACCGTTCCAGAACCATCATCATCGGCTCCATTATAGATTTCGCCATTCTTGATTCCTACGTGGTCATAATGAGCAGAAATTACCAAAACTTCTTCGGGTTTTTCAGAGCCTTCAATGTACGCCCAAATGTTTTCAGAATCAGGCAGGTTTTCATTGCGTTTAGCATTCAGGTAAGATGCTGGAACAGGCTGATAATAGCTCGTAGCTCCTTTTGGAAAAGGGATTTTGCTTTTTTTGTATTGTTCGATAAGATAATTTCCGGCTTTCTTTTGTCCTTTGGAACCCGTGTCGCGACCTTCCATCTCATCAGAAGCAACGATATAAAGTTTGGTTTTTAGTTTTTCTGCCGTTATGGTGTTCATGAACCTCGTTGGGTCCTCTTTATTGACATCATTTTTTTGGGCAAAACAGGAAAGCGTTGCTACAAACAATAAGAGAGTTAAGTTTTTTTTCATTTAAGAATTTTAGTGATTAGTAATTACTTTTTTTATTTCTTCAAAACTTCGTTTAAGAATAGTTTAAAATGTTCAAAAGAGCGTTTGTCGGCTTTTTCATTGTAAGCAGCACCTTTTGAATTGTCGTTTCCAGACTCGGGATTAGTAAAGGAATGGACAGCATTAGCATAATAAATCATTTGCCAATCGGCTTTTGTGTCTCTCATTTCTTGTTGAAAAGCGGCGATTTCTTCTTTGGATTCGTAAGGGTCATCGGCACCGTGACATACCAAAACTTTTGCAGTGATTGGTTCTGTTGGTCTTGAACTGTCTTTGCCTAAACCTCCATGAAAAGATACGACTCCTTTTACATTTAGATGGCCGCGCGCAGCTTCAAGTGCTCCGGAACCTCCAAAACAATATCCAATGATAACAATATTATCAGGATTTGCTCCGGCTGCAATTAATTGTTGTAAGGCCAATGAAATACGTTTTTGATAAGCATCGAAGTTCTTTTTGTAATAACCCGCTATTTTCCCAGCTTCGTTGTTGTCTTTTGGGTAATTTCCCTCGCCGTAGATATCGGCTATAAAGGCAAAATAACCCATTTTTGAAAGTTTGTCGGCGGTATCTTTCGAGAGTTTGTCGATACCTCGCCAGGCAGGCAGAATTAATATTCCCGGTTTTTGGGTGTTGCTCTTTTCGGGAGCAATTTTAAAACCATTTAGAACCTGATTATCGTCTTTGTATTGTACAGGTTTTAATTGTGCAAATCCCTGAATAGTAGATAGTATCATGATTAAAAATGGGATTTTAAAATTTTTCATAATTTCTTTTTTTACAAATATGAGAATAATAAAGATATAAAAAAACCCTGAAAGTTTCACCTTTCAAGGTTTTTATTCCTGTTTATGTACTAAATACTTTATTATTTTATAAATCAATATTTCGTTTGAAAGCACAGCCTAATTCGATTAGAGATTCTGTTTTTGCGATGCCGGGAATACTGTCGATTTGTTCATAAAGAAGTTTTCGCATGTGTTCATGATCTTTGGCAATCATTTTTATATATAGGGTGAAAGAACCAGCAATGAAATAACATTCTGTGATTTCGGGGATTTTTTTTAATTCTTCAATAACTCTAGCCGAGTCATGGTCTTTTTTTAAATAAATTCCTGTAAAAGCTCCCCAGTCAAAGCCAATTTTTTTTTCATTGATAACAGGTTTGATTCCGGTTATGATTCCGTTTTCCAATAATCGATTTACACGTTGGTGTACCATTGTATTGGATATTTTTAAATTGGCAGCAATTGATGAAAAAGCCATTCTTCCGTCTTTTTCTAATTCTTTGATTATGTTAATGTCAAATTCATCTAATATGTCCATTTTTTTGTTTTTTAAAAGTTAAAATCACTTTTTTTAGGGCGATAAAAGTAATTCTTTATTTGTTTATATTTTTTTGCAATATTGAATAGAAATGTTAAATTAATAAAATGACTTAATATTTGTTTTATAAAAATTAATTTTAACTTAAAATGTTATAATTGAGTCAAAAACATTGTTTTTATGTTAAAAAATAAAAATTATAATTACTTTTGATTTCTGAATTATAAAAAAAGCCTAATCATGACTCATATAACACAAGGATTTTCTTCAAAATCAGAAAATTTAATTGAAAAAGAAAATAAATATGGAGCCCATAATTACCATCCGCTGCCAGTTGTTTTGGAAAAAGGGGAAGGTGTTTATGTATGGGATGTTGACGGAAAAAAATATTTTGATTTCTTGTCGGCTTATTCAGCAGTGAACCAAGGGCATTGTCATCCAAAAATTGTTGGCGCAATGGTAGAGCAAGCTCAAAAATTGACATTGACTTCACGTGCTTTTTATAATGACCAACTCGGGGTTTATGAGGAATATGTCACCAATTATTTTGGTTTTGATAAAGTACTTCCTATGAATACAGGTGCTGAGGCGGTAGAAACAGCTTTGAAATTATGTCGAAAATGGGCGTATGAAGTAAAAGGAATTCCCGAAAACAAAGCGCAGATTATTGTTTGTGAGAACAATTTTCATGGTAGAACCACAACTATAATTTCTTTTTCTAATGATGAAAGCGCGCGTCAGAGTTTTGGTCCTTTTACCGAAGGTTTTATAAAAATTCCTTACGATGATACCGAAGCTTTGGAAAATGCTTTGAAATCATCAAAGAATATAGCAGGGTTTTTGGTAGAACCTATTCAGGGAGAAGCGGGAGTTTATGTTCCAAGTGAAGGTTTTTTGGCGAAAGCCAAAGCACTTTGCGAAGCACATAATGTATTGTTTATTGCCGATGAGGTACAAACCGGAATTGCAAGAACAGGTAAATTATTGGCAGTGCATCATGAAAATGTGCAACCTGATATCTTGATTTTAGGCAAAGCCATTTCCGGGGGTGTTTATCCAGTTTCGGCGGTTTTGGCGAATAACGGAATTATGGATGTTATCAAGCCGGGTCAACACGGTTCTACTTTTGGAGGAAATCCTGTTGCGGCTGCGGTTGCGGTTGCCGCTCTGGAAGTGGTGCGTGAAGAAAAATTATCTGAAAATGCCGAAAAATTAGGAATCATTTTGAGAAAAGGCCTTAACGAAATTGCAGAACGAAATCCGTTGATTTCATTAGTTCGCGGTAAAGGTTTGCTGAATGCTATTGTGATCAATAGTGATGAGGAATCTGATTTGGCTTGGGACATTTGCCTTCGTTTCAGGGATTATGGTTTATTGGCAAAACCTACTCACGGAAATAAAATACGTTTCGCACCTCCTTTGGTAATCACAGAAACTCAAATTCAGGAATGTCTTGCAATTATTGAAAAGGCATTGAATGACTTTAGATAATAAATTAGAATTTTTGGATGTGATTAAATTTGGTAGTTAAGTCTTGTAATTTGTATAATTTAAGCTTATCAATTTTGTCATTCCGAGGAACAAGGAATCTCATTGTTTGAATTTATTATGTGATTCCTCGTTCCTCGGAATGACAAATCAGCTAAGAGGTTACCGAGAACGGCTAACCTCTTTTTTATTGGTCAAATTTGATGAAATTTTCAATTCTGCGATGTTTTGAAAAAAGGATTCTCTTTTTTGAAGTCCTTTTTTGTCAAATAAATAAAAGTAATTTTTTTTCAAAAAATAATAAACAATTGATGTTTTAATATTGGTTTGAATACGTACATTTGTATAAGTATTATTACTTAGTTTTATTCAAAAGTTTAATTCCTAATACTTTTATCATGATACAAATCAATAGACCAAAATTGACAATAGTGGGAGCTGGACCCGGTGATGTTGAATTGATTACATTAAAAGCAATAAAAGCTCTAGAAGATGCCGATGTTGTTTTGTATGATGCCCTTGTCAACGAAGAGTTATTGCAGTATGCTAAAAAGGATGCTGAAATTATTTTTGTTGGGAAACGTTTTGGTTGTCATGCCTACAGTCAGGACCAAATTAACGATTTGATTGTATCCATGGCAAAAAAATACGGTCATGTTGTTCGATTAAAAGGTGGAGATCCATTTGTTTTTGGAAGAGGAAGCGAAGAAATTGATTTTGCACGACAATTCGGAATTGAAACAGCCGTCGTTCCCGGAATATCATCAGCATTGGGAGTTCCGGCTTCTAACGGAATTAGTTTGACACAAAGAAAAGTAGCTGAAAGTTTTTGGGTAATTACAGGTACAACTTCAGACCATAAATTGTCAAGGGATGTTGCTTTGGCTTCGCAATCTTCGGCAACGGTTGTTATTTTGATGGGAATGAACAAATTGGAAGAGATTGTGGCTTTGTACCAAAACAACAGAACCGATGATTTACCGATTGCCATTATTCAAAACGGAACACAAAAATCTCAAAAGAAAGTCATTGGTACAATTAATACAATTACCGATTTGGTGAAAAAAAATGAAATTGCTTCGCCGGCGATTATAGTAATTGGCGAAGTGGTGAAAAACGCTTCTGAATTAACTTCTTTTATAAAAAAAGAACAGTTTTCGGATGCATTTATGGATGAGGAATTTATTTTGCAAAATTTAGATCTTGTGGGATGATAGTAATAAAATATTTTGGAGGTATCGTTGAACGCACCCGATGCCGTGACGAAAAATTTGATTTTTCGGACTTGCCGTTGAGTAAATTGTTGACCGAATTAGACAATAAATATCATTTTGGGCAATACCCTTTTAGTGTGGCCGTGAATCAAGAAATTATTGATAAAGTCAATAATCAAATTCTGAAAAATAATGATGTTGTGGCTTTATTGCCTCCTTTTGCGGGAGGATAATTGTTGATTAATTTTTTGAGTGAAAAATAAAATGAGGTGCTTTATTGGCGCCTTTTTGATTAAATAGCGGATTAGTTTCTCTTTTTTACAAATAAATACCATATTTTTGGTTTCATTAACCGAGGTTCAGCATTAGAAATTATTTCACAGAGATTCGCGAAGAACAAACAGAGTTACACGGAGTATTTTAGTTTCAATCTCAAAAAAGATATTTTTCTTTGCGAGTCTCTGCGAATTCTTCGCGAATCTCTGTGAAATAATTCCTAATGGTGATTTTGGTATTAACCCCCTTTTGTAAAAGTAAAATATGAGAAAAATTTTAGTAAGCGCATTTGTTTTAAGTCTTTGTATTCATTTGCAAGGACAGACAATTGATAAACTTATTACCTCCAAAGAAGTTACCCGAATTGAAAAAATCCTTTCTGCCGATGATATGCAGGGGAGAAGAACTTTTACTCCCGGAATCGATAAAGCATCCGCCTTTATAGAATCGGAATTTAAAAAAGCCGGATTGAAACCTTTTGCAGGAGCGACAAATTTCAGACAGGAATTTTTCATGACGGAGTCTAAACCCAAAACTTCAAAAATTACTATTGAAGGGAAAGAAATCAATAATTTAAAAGTGGTTACTTTCTCCTACCAACCCCAAGTTTCTTTGACGGAGAAAAGCGATATTACTATTGTAAAAATCAGTAAAGGCGATAATTTGGGACAAAAATTTAATGAGTATTTCAATAGCGATAAAAGTTATTTGGTTTTGGTTGATGCTTCTTTTAATAAGGTCTTGCCTAATATTCAGAATATTGACAGAATCAAATCCAATCCCGGAAATAATACTATTTTGTTTGTTTTTGGAGTTCCTGAAGCGACAACTTTTTCAATTGAATTGACCAATACGATTTCTAAAAAGGCACTGAATAATGTGGTTGGTGTTTTGCCAGGAAAGAGCAAGCCAAATGAGTATGTTATTTTTTCTGCCCATTACGATCATTTGGGTATAGGTTCTCCAGAAGGAGGTGCTCCGCATGTGGCAACGGACTCTATTTATAATGGAGCCAATGATGATGCCGCGGGAAGTACTGCGGTTATTATGCTGGCCAATTATTTTAAAAAACAAAACAACAACGAGCGAACCATCATTTTTACCACTTTTGTGGCTGAAGAATTGGGAGGTTTTGGAGCCAAATATTTTTCGAAACAGCTGCCTGCCGACAAGGTGATTGCTATGTTCAATCTTGAAATGATTGGAACCGAATCCAAATGGGGAAAGAACTCCGCTTATATTACGGGATTTGAAAAATCTAATTTTGGTGAAATATTGCAGAAAAATTTGGAGAAAACTAATTTTAAATTTTATCCAGATCCGTATCCGCAGGAACAATTGTTTTACCGTTCGGATAATGCGACTTTGGCCAAATTGGGAGTTCCGGCACATACTATTTCGACTTCAAAAATGGACAGTGAACCTACTTATCATACTGCCGATGATGAATTTGAATCTCTAGATATTCCTAATATGACCGAAATTATCAAGGCTATTGCGTTGAGTTCGTCCTCAATAATTAGTGGAAAAGACACGCCGACAAGAGTAAATACCAAAGAATTGCGATAAACTTAGATTATTAGTTAAACGAATTTCACACCATAAGTGTTTGAAAAATAAAATTCAATTGCCTCCAACTTTAGCTGGAGTTAGTTAAGTTCAAAAGCAAATTGGCTTTAGCCTAAAAAATCAACAATTTTTATTTGGCTAAAGCCAATTATTTTCGCAAAATCCTAATCCCCCAGCTAAAGCTGGAGGCAAACCAATAATAACAAACTCAGGTTTTGAATTCTTATGATTTCACACTCGAGCGATAGCAAAAAAACAAAGTAAATTTTTACTAATTTTTTATTCAAAAATATTTCAAAAATATTTCAAAAGTCTGTGTAGTCAGCGTGCTGATTCGTGGGCAAAATTTATTTCAAAAAAAAAAATAAAGGGTTACGTTTAAGCCGCGTAACCCTTTTTTGTTTTTATTCAAAAAGATAAAAAATCAACCTGTATTTTTCAATCCGCTTGAAAGTGAATTGATAACACCTAACAGTTTGGTTAATAATTTCTCTTTTTCAACTTTATTATCATCTGATATTTCCCTCCATTGTTTGATGTATTTAGCGTGCAATTGATGTAAAACATTTAATTTGTCTGTTCGCCATTTTAGATTATCGAGTTGTCCATGTCTTCGATCAGAAACTGTTTCGTCAAAAAGTTCTTGGATTAATTGAAGACTATTTTCGTAATCTGTTTTTATTTTGGACATGAATATTTCTCTTTCGGCATTATTTTCATCTAAATCAGCATAGAGTTCCATAATTTCTTTGTCGGAAAGAATTAAGTTGGTTTCTGTCTGAATCATCAAAAACTTAAGGAACGGCCAATCATTTATGCATTTTTTTAAAGATTGAAAAGATTCTGGTTTCTCAGTTTTCAATGTTTTTAAAGCATTTCCAAGTCCGTACCAACCCGTTATGGTGATGCGCGAAAGATTCCAGCTAAATACCCATGGAATGGCTCTTAAATCATTTAGTGTTCTTGTTCCGGTACGTCTTGCTGGTCTTGAACCAATTTTACTTCTTTCCAAGACATCGATACATGTGACTTTGCCGTAGAAATTAATAAAACCGGGAGTTTCAATTAAATCTCGATAATTTTCAAATGATTTTTGAGATAAATATTCCATTATCTCAAACGGATAATTTGTAGAATTCAGATTGTTTTTTGATTCCAACGAATGTTTTGCCACACCCGAAGCCAACGCATTGAGATTGTATGTAGCTGTAAGCGGGTTTCCAAACAATTGGGCAACCGTTTCTCCCTGAACTGTAATTTTTACTGTTCCGTTTACAGTGTTTGCAGGCATACTTTCCAAGAATCGGTGGTATTTTCCACCACCTCGGCTGATTGTTCCGCCCGTACCGTGGAAGAAATAAATATTAAAACCGGTTTTTTCGCCTATTTTAGAAAGTTTTTGTTCTGCTTTGTGCAAATTCCACTTACTTGCAATAGTTCCTCCGTCTTTATTACTGTCGCTGTAACCAAGCATTACTTCTTGTTTGTAATCTGTTTTTGAAGCTCTTTGTTGGGTTGCGGGATGTTGTAAAAACTTTTCCAATATCTCAGGACCATTGTCAAGGTCTTCAATGGTTTCTAGTAGCGGAACAACTTTTATGGAAGTTGTAAGTAATTGTGTTTCTTTCATTAAAAAATAAACCAACAGCAAATCACTTAGGTTTCTAGTCATACTGATTATAAACGCACCAATACCCTCCGAACCATATTGATTGATATGATTGCGAACCACTCGATAACAATCCAAAACATTATCCGCTTCGGAACCATAGGAAATTGTAATATCGGTAATTGGCGCATTGTTTTCCAAAAGTTTACTTAGATAGTCAACCTTTTTTTCTTCATTCCATTGTTCAAAATCGAAATCTTTTTCGCCATTGGCTTTTAATATTTGCGAAAAAGCTTTGTCATGAAATGTACTGTTTTGTCTAATGTCCAGTTTAGCCAAATGAAAACCAAAACAACTCACGGCTCTTTCCAATGGGAAAAGAATGTCATCTGCCAGACCTTTCATTCCAGTTTCGACAAGAATTTCTCTAAAAAATTTAAGGTCATAGCTTAAATCTTTGCTTGATTTGTAATAAGAATTAGAATCGGTAAAATGATTCGAGATGGTGTTGTCGAGTTTTGCAACCAATAAGCTCAGGTATTGCCTCCAAGGTTCATACGGATTTCTTTTTACTGCGTTTTCACCCTGAACTCCCAATGCTTTCGATTTTTCTTCGATAGCTTCCAATAAATTAAATGGAATAGGATTGTTTATCGCTGAAACCGAAAATTTTATGGTGGCATTAACCAATAAATTTTTTATTATGGCTAGAGCGTTTTTTCGGTGTAATTCTAATGTTTCCTGAGTGATAGTAGGAGTTACAAACGGGTGTCCGTCTCTGTCGCCACCTACCCAGCTTCCGAAATTAATTTTAGGAAATACATCCGGATTTTTAATTTTATTGGCATTCAGACCAGTTTTTATCCAAGAACCTTTTAAGTGTTCATCACTTTTTTCCAAAACCGTCGGCAAAATTTTACTCAGGTAATAGATAATGTTTGCTCTTTCGTCCTTGATGTCTGGTTTCTCAAGATATATTTCGCCTGTTCTCCACCATCTTTCCAGAAGATTAATGATTTTTTCCCTGATTTCGGTTTGTTCGAGACTGCTTAATGAAGTATTTTCTTTTTTTACCAAAAGCAAATACAACTCCCTGTGAATTTCGATTACCGTTATACGTTTCGCTTCGGTGGGATGGGCTGTCAAAACAGGGATAACATTTGTGTCCGAAATTGTCTGTAGCATTTCATCTTCACTAATTCCCTGTTGTTTCCAATAATGAAAAGCTTCTCCCCAGGAACCTCTAATGGAATAAAGATTTTCTTCATTTTCCATTTTTCTTCGGTACTGAGTAGCCGCATTTTCTTCAACCAAAGTCATCAGTTGAAAATAAATACTTAGTGACTGAATGATTTTGTCGCTTGAAAGTTTTTGGTTGTCTAAAAAGCCTTTTGTTTTAATGAGCTCGATTACTTCGTCTTCATTTATTCTTGAAAGCATTTCCTCATAGCAATCAATGATGAAATTTCTATCATTTAGAATCTTTTGAAATGATTTGCTGTTATCCATTTTTCATCCTATTATTTTTTTCTAACAAGTAAATTATACAGCAGAAAGAAATATTGAAGGTTAAAAAATGAAACATTTCTTCTGATTTTGTATAACATCAAAAATACGAAAATTGAAAAGAGAATAGTAAAATAACTTGCTAATTTTAATATAATTCTACTACAACGATTGCTGGGTTTAAAAGGCTTTATAGACTAAAAATAAGCTGTTGTGTGTGATTATTTAAAAATAGAAAAGATACAATTTATCAATTTTGTCATTTCGAGGAACGAGAAATCACATTATGCAAATATACGATGTGATTCCTCCTCTGTCGGAATGACAAAATAGCATTTTTTTTATTTTTTATAAATTATTGACGGTGCCGATTGTGCTTTGGCATAAATTGTCACGTCGGCAATGGTTACTCTGTTGGGAGCGTTTACGGCATAGGAAATAAAATCGGCTATATCTTCTGCCAATAATGGGTCGAAACCTTCGTAGACTTTTTGCGCTCTTTCTTTATCGCCTTTAAATCGAACTTCCGAAAATTCGGTTGCAACAGCTCCAGGAGCGATGTTGGTTATTTTAATTCCGTGTTGCGTAAGGTCAAGACGCATTCCTTCGCTTATGGCTTCTACGGCTTTTTTGGACGCGCAATAAACAGCTCCGTTGGCATACGTTTGTTTTCCTGCAACCGAACTTAAATTGATGATATGCCCTTTTTTCCTTTCCACCATCTGCGGAATTATGGCTTTGGATACATATAATAATCCTTTTACGTTTCCGTCTATCATGGCATCCCAATCTTCAATATCACCAGTATCAATAGTCGATAGTCCGTGAGCATTTCCGGCACTATTTACAAGAACGTCTATGTTTTTCCATTCATTTGGTAACGAATTTATTTGGGTTTCAACCTCATTTCTATTTCGAACATCAAATTGCAAAGTGTGAATTTTAACCGTTTTTGATACTAAGTTTTTCAGTTCTTCGAGTTTTTCTGCGCGGCGCCCGCAGATGATTAAATCATATCCGTTTTCGGCCAATTTGATTGCTGTTGCTTTTCCAATTCCTGAAGTTGCACCTGTTATTAAAGCAATTTTTGTCATTTTATTATTTCGTATTTTTTTGTAAAAGTGTTGCAAATGTTGGGTATTTGCTAATAAGTTTAATTGGAGGGCTAAGATACTAAAAGTACAGAAAGGAATTGTAGTCTCTTTTGAAATAACAAACGCAATTAGCCACGGATGATACGGATAAAACTGATTTTGCACAGATTTTATTTAGCTTAAAAAAAAATAAAAATCCGTCTAATCAGTTTTATCCGTGTCATCTGTGGGATATATTTTTTTAATCAAAAACATTTTTGCCTTTTCCAGTTGTAATCAGGCTGAAAAGGCTTTGCTCGATAAGTGCTCCCCAAGCCACGAACAATCACCGTAACATTCAAATTTTGGAGTCAAACCAATGTGGGTAAAACGGACTTGTGTTTTATTATTTATTTCAGATATTTCAAAAATGATTTTTGTCCCGGTCCATTCACTTTTGTCTTTGAAGGAACTCAAATTACTGTCAGTCACCAGCCAGACTATTTTTTCGTTGGGAACAGATTCTATTAGTTTTTGTTTCGAATAATGAATAGTTGCCATGGTATAGGCGAATTCATCGTTCAATTTTTCGGAGTTTCCTTCTATTTCTCCCTGCCACCAGCCGCGAACATTGTTGATGGCATCAAATGCTTCTTTTAGGGAATTGTCAACTACTATTGTTGTTGTAAAATTTGTTGTCTCCATTTTTTATTTGGTTTGAAAAATTATTTAAGCAATACTAATTGACCTGAATGGTATTGCAAATGAGATGTTCTGGTGATAATGATATTCAGCTTATTACGATGCGGTTCTTTGGCAAAGTCTTCGGCTGAAACCGCTGTATGTTTTTCAAACCATTCTTCGGGTTTCAAACTGTCAAATTTTTGCTTTAAGACTTCGCACTGTTTGGCCCAAAAACTTCTCAATTCTGAAGCTGGGGGTAATTGGTTTACTGTTTTGTCAGGAGATTTAATGAATGGTTCGTAAAGTTGAGGATACAATTTTTCGCCCATGTCTAATAGTATAAGCATCTCGTCGTGCACAGCTATAAGATGACCTAATAAATAAATTCCCCGGTTTTTGCCAGGCGCAATTTCCTTTTGTAAGGTTTCGTCAGTTAAGTCATTGAGGATTTTATCCCAATTTGCAATAGATCCGTTCCATCTGTCGAATGTCATTTTTAGAAAAATTTCTGTTGTTGCCATTTTTTTTATTTTAGAATTATTTTTTTTAGGCTATTAAATCACAATATTCTTGACGAAGTAATTTGAATATCTGCATATTTCCAGGCTTCATCAAAGCGATTTTTTGTTTCCTCATATTTCTTTTTATTCGCAAGTTTTTCGTAGGCATTCATTAATCCTTTCAAAGCCCAACCGTTATTTCGGAAATTCTTTAAGTCTTCTTCGTAAATGGTTATAGCTTCTTTATATTTTTTAGCATCAATCAATACAGCACCTAAATGATGACGAACAGAAAAAAACCAATCGGGAGGCTCGTTATAATTCAGTGCGTCTTCTTTTGCGACAGCTTCTTTTAAAAGAGGAATCGCTTTATTATAATTTTTCTCGTTGGCATTAATTTCTCCTTCCAATGTTTTCGACGCTATTTCGCATAAATCTATCATGCTGTTAATACCCCAAATAGTCAAATCTTTTATTTTGGGATCAGTCATTATTTTTTTCATCAAAGCAAGATGCTTTTTGGCTTCGGCTGGTTGATTTTTGGAAAGCATTGCCATTCCTTGTGCATAATGCCAAATCAGCAATGGGTATTTTAACTCTTTTTTTGGTGCAGGAGCATTCAGAATTTCTTTCCATAAACCCAATTTTATCTCCACATACCACGGGATGGAATAATAGTGTTGGAGTGTGGACCAAGTCGGATCAAGCAGTAATTTTTTGTGGGCGTGGTCTGCCGTTGCAAGTGCGCCTTTTAAGGCCGCTTTACTTTCTCCACTAAGTGTGGCACAAGCTGCAATGAAGTGGTAATTATGAGGATAATAGGCAAGGGGATACGCACCTTGAGCATGGCAGGCATCCATATAGGAGCTGTCAGTTTCGACTGCTTTTTGATTGGTTGTAACTCCATCGTGATAACGCCCGTTTCTTATATAAATATGTGATGGCATATGTACTAAATGTCCCGAACCCGGAACCAAATCGCGAAGTAAATCTGCGCTTGCTTCTGCTTTTTCTGGATTTTGAGACATTTCTTCAGCATGTATGTAAAAATGATTTGCACCAGCATGTTTTGGTTCCAATTGCAAACAATTTTTAAGCACCTTTATTATTTCGGGTGTCCAAGGCTGTGATGTTCCGTCTTTTTTCCATAAATTCCATGGATGTAGATTCATTAATGATTCTGTAAACAGGGCACCTATGGTTACATCACTTGGGTATTTTTTATAGACTTTGCGCATCGCGACGGCGTAAGAAGAATCGAGTACGGAACGCACAATAGTGGTGTCGTTGGAATAGCGATACGTTAAGGCATTAATCAAATCTTTCTCTTTTTCTGTGCAGGAAGCCGAATGTTTTTTTGCTTTTTTTACTGCTTCAAACGCTCTTATGAAATTATCCTTTTCCATACCAGCATTGTAATTTGGACCAAGGACATAGGCAAAACCCCACCAGCCCATGGCACAAGTAGAATCTTGTTTTGTAATTTCAAAAAAGGAGCGGGCAGCCTCGGCATGATTAAACCCGAAGGAAAGCATCAGTCCCTGATCGAAATATTTTTGGGCTTCTGTTTTTTTTGTTGAAATAGGAAAATGAAGACCATCTAATCCTTTGAAAAATGGTGCTTTTTTGTTTGAAGAATACCAATTTTTGTCGGTTACTTCGGGTGTGCTGCAATTGAAGTTGCTGGTCACAGGTATTCCTTCGTTAGCGGTCTTATTCTTTGAGCATGAACAGCAAATTAAAATCAAACAAATAACATAGAAAGTGTTTCGCATAATCCATATTTTTTTAAGAATATGAATTTACAAAATATTTTTATGAGCAGGAGATTTTTAAATTATTATTTGATTTTAATTTGCTGGTAATTAATGGTTTGTGGTTGTTTTTTTGGAGGCGAGTCTAGTTTTTTTTTGTATTTAAAATAAAAAATAGACGACGAATTGTATGGATTTGATAGAAATAATTGTTTGACGAAGTTTGCCTACATACCGGGCCAATACAAAACATTAAATTTATGTCCGTCGGGGTCTGAAAAAACAAAAGTATAACCCAGTTCGTAGTTTTGTGGTTCTGAAATTATTTTTCCGCCCGCTTTTTTTACATTTTCAGACCATTGATCGACTTCATCTCTGTTTTTGGCAGACAACGAAAAAATGATTTCGTTACCCATTTCTGGACTAACAATTTTACCGTTCGTAAAGAATTCCAATCTTTCCTTTTTAAAGAAATTGATAACAAATTTATTTTCGCCAAATACCAAACTCGTCAATTCCTCAGAATTATTATTGTCATTTTCCATGAATTCTAATTTGGTATAGAATTCGGTTGTTCTTTTTAAATCCGCTGAGGCCAAATTTGCCCAAATCATTCTTGGTTTCATGGTTTTAAATTTAAAATTGCAGAAACTAAAATTACGAATTAAAATACTTGAATGTTAAAATGATAGGTGTTTTTGTGATGTTAAGCAAGTAGTGATTAATGTGTTCGAAGTAAGATTTGTTTTAATTTAATTCTTGCAAAAACGCAATGCCGCAAAAAATGGTGACTATTGCTTATTTTCAATCGTTAATAGTGCAGATTTGCCACCCGAGCAAAAGCGAACAGGCGAAGCAAATCATTCCAAATACAAAACCATATTTCCATTAAGCCAATTGCCCAAATCCGTTGTAGCTGTTACCAGAAGGTGCTTTTCCTAAAGATTTTACTCTTCATCTTTTTCGTAGCCTTCATAATAATATGACTGTTCAATTCCTTTGAAGATAATTTCCCTATTATTAACATCGTTAGTTAGATTTTCTTGTAATAAAATCCGTAATTCCAAATCATTAATAGGACTTCTCTCCATTGATTGTAAATAAAGAGTTTTGTCAACGAGTTGCCAATTTACGACTTTCTTAAGTCTATTTTTTAAAATCATATCCAGCCAAATTCTCATAGATCTTCCGTTACCTTCCATAAAAGGATGAGCTATATTCATCTCGACATATTTAGCAATAATTTCATTAAAATTATTTTCTGGCATTTGCTCGATCTTTACTAAAATTTCACTGAGATATAAAGCGGTTGCAAATCTAAAACCGCCTTTAGAAATATTGAGTTTTCTTATTTCTCCAGCGAAATCATATAAACCATGAAATAGATAGTGGTGTATTTGTTTGAGGCCTTTTGTGGTGCCGATTTCTATTTTTTCAATGTCGTTTGATTCAAACAATCGATATGCATTTTCTAAACTATTTTTGTCAATATTTTTCATATAGATTTAGCTCCAATTTAAGTCTATTACAAAAATACCTTAAATGAATGAAATATTATATCAATGATTAAATTTTCTTATTTTATTGGGGTTCATGACGTGCGGTTTGTGCCGTCTTGGTACTACAGAGGGTTTGGGATTAAATTAAGCCCATTCTTCGGATTTGCCAAATCATCCCAAGTACAAAACCATCATTCCATTAAGTCTATTGCCCAAATCCGTTGTAGTAGCTTTTGGTGGCAGTATTTTTATTCTTCATTTTCCATTTCATCCTCCTCATCTTCAACTTCTTCATTATTAAAATCATTTAGACTTAATATTTTTTTACGATTTTTAAACTCCCCATTCTCTAACGTGTATTCAAGAAATTTGCTTAATGCTTCTTTCATTGATGGGTTAATATTTATAGTATTATTATCTTGTATTACAATACCATCACTAATCATACTTTTAATAGTTTTCCATGTACGGTAATCATAGTAACGATATTTGCCATTCTCATCAGTTCTTCTAAATCTTTTAAATTCTTTAGATTTCATTTCTTCTGAGAGCTTATTATATATTTCATTTAATTCATCTTCATTTTTTATTAAATTTAGGATGCTATTTAAATTATAAAATCCATCATTTAAATATCTATCAAAAATGGCATCATCCATGCGAGTATACGAATAAGATTTTGTTAGCTTAAATCCCTTAATCATTCTTTTTTTTCTTTTATTCTCTCGTGCCTCGTCAAACTTTTGAGTTGTAAAGACTGCAATGATTATAATTATTAATGCAACAACGAAATATGAAATTAATCTTAATAATTGAATCCAAATATTTCCATAATAAGTTGTCTTAAAAAAATTAGGCTGTTCCTTAACATCAACGGAATTCACAACTTTAATTTCTTTTTGCCCTGCAACTTTACCTAATGATGAAATTTGTGGTGTACTACCTTTCTTATGTAGTATTAATAGTTTGATGATAAAATATTCGTCGGGTTCAATTATTATTGGAGTAAACGAGATTTTTTTACTATCATAATTTACAACTTTTAAGGTTCTCTTTATATAAGCATTACTAGCTTTGATGATTTCGGGTTTTTCAACCAAAGTACCTGTACTTATTTTTAGTCCGACTGGATCATTATTGTCATAGAACTCTTTAATTATAGCTTTATTACCATTGTTTATTACTCTAATTGTAAATATTCTTAAATTTTCCTTTGTCTGTTTAAGGTTTGTACTATCATAAGTAACCTCTAATTTATTCAAATCAGCATTAAAATCTAGTACATTAGTATTGGCTATTATTTCATATCTCAAATCAACAGTTTGATCTTCAAAAAATGCATATATTGTTATTATTGTTCCAATTAGACCAAAAAATGTTAACAATGCTTTTGAAGCGTAATTGTCAAATAATTTGACTAAAAAATTCTTTTCTTCCATTAAAATTTTAACTGTTTAGTATTATATCAAATATCTTTTTCGGTAGAATTGCCACCAACTCGGTTATATGTATGACAGAATCATACAAAGCCACCTCATTTAAGATGGATATATATAATAAGTGATTGTATTTTATCTAAAATCAAATATATAATTAATTATTTAAAAATTATCAAATGAGAATTAATTTGTGAGATATTTTTCTGACTTATATCAATAAATGTTTTGGTTGCTTTACAACAGATATTACTTAAATAATTCTCAAATTTCTTTTAAATTTAAAAATTACTCTTAAAAGCAGTATGCCCGCGAGAAGTCAATGTCATTAAGTTAAGGATATAAAACCATCGTTTTGTCATTCCGAGGTACGAGGAATCTCACTAGTGACTCACGTTATGTGATTTCTCCTTCGTCGAAATGACATAAAAAACGCTTAACTTAATGACATTGAGCGAGAAGGATGGGAGCAAGTTACCGAAGTAACGCGGACAGCCTGACAGCATAAAGGAAATGGGCCGAATCACCGTAATGATGAGTTGGCCCATTTCCTTTATGGTGGCTCGCCCAAATAATCTTTACCAGACCGATGAAGAGAATGTTTTATACCGTCGTTTCGGTTAATGTAATGAAATTATTTTTTGAGGTTTCGCAGAGCGGACAGCAATAATCTTTGGGGAGATGCTCGAAAAGTGTTCCTTTCTCGATCCCCTGTGTGACATCGCCGTATTCTGAGTTATAGACCGTTAAGCAGTCCGGACATTGATGAATGTCCTGAGCTTTGGTTTCTTTTTTGGTACTTGTGTTTTGGAATTCGAGTACGCTGTTGCCTAGTTCGCCAAAGTATTTTTTACTGAGTTCTATCAGGATATTGGGCAGTTCGAGTTTGTCGACATCTTGTGCATGTACGATGTATTCGCGAGTGTTTGGGTCAAAATTTTTGGCGTGCAAAATGTTGAATGTATCCCTTATTTTGATGGATTCGAGGTCTTTTGGTGATTCGTTTTTTTCGATTACCACCGAAGTGAAATAATGGCCGTCACGGTTATAATCGGATAGGCCGAAGGTAAGCCCATACGTACTGATGTCGAACTGGTCGAGGGTGCGCACGAGGAAGGTTTTGAGGTTCAAAGCCCATTCTGTTGCCACCGGTAAATGCCAGTTGAGTTCTAATAAAGAGTGACGGACGTTGATTCCTTTTTTGCCCAAGAATTTTTCCCAATCGAGTTTGCGGTCTTTTGGGATTCCTTTTACGATGAAGGATTTCCAGGGGGTGATACATATTTTTCCGATTTTGCAGTCGAAACACAAATCACACATTTCTTTGAGAAATTCCAGGTCGTAAAGATTGTTGCGCCAGTAGAGTCCGAGCCAGTATTGATCAATTCCGAGTTTGTTCATGCCTTCGTAATAAGGGAAAGGGTAAAACGGAATGTTCAGCGGTTGGTCGATGGTTCTGTTATTGGTGTCCAAATCGCCCATGAGTTGAAAAATCATGTCGACCGTATTGGGTTCTTCCTGTAATGTTTTTTCGATTTCGTAGTAGATTTTGCCAATGTCCCAACTGTAAATCAATACGGGGAAAAGCTCCATTTTGTCCCATTTTGGCAAACGAACATACAGAAACCAGTAGTCTTCGTGGTGCGAAGCGATAAAGTTAATATGGCCTGTGAACAGCGGAACGAGTTGTTGTTTTGGGTCGGTTATGTTGACTTTGAGTTTAGGCTGTTCCTTGAATTGTTCCAATATGTAAAGGAATTTGTTCCCTGTGAGCCAAGGTGTATTCGGGAAAATATCTGTCGATACATAGGAAGAAACAATGTTATTGCCACTTTTTTCGTTGGGCAAAACAAAATGGTGTTTCCCGATTTTTTCGAGTGTGTTATTTTTGAATCCTTTTGGGAATATAATGTCTTGTCTCGAACCAAAAGAAATGGCTTCAAGACCCTGTTCCAGTGCCATATTTACAATTTCCCGTAATTCTCCCGGAGATATTACTCCGCCTTTTACTATGAGTCTTGTTAATTCCATTTTTTTTGAATTATGAATTATAAATTATGAGTTTTTGTTTTCAGTATATTATCTAATTAACTAATTATCATATTCTCACATTATCTAATTATCAAATTGACTACTTCACCTTCGCTAATATCTCCTTTACTTCTGTTTTGCAGCTTCCGCAGCCGAGTCCCGCTCCGGTGGTTTTGCAAAGTTCGGTGAAATTGGTGACGCCGCTTTTGATGCAATCCTCGATGTTGCCACTTCCTACCTGACTGCAGGAACAAACGAGTTTTCCAATTACGGGTTTGGCTTCAGAACCGCTTCCTCTTAATAAGGTGTTTCGTTTGTCGGCCAATTCGATTTTGCTTTCAATCATTGTTTTGAATTCGGCAAACTCATTTTTGTCTCCCATAAGGATGGCACCAATGAGGAGGTCGTTCTTGACGATACATTTTTTATAATAGCGTTTCCCTAAGTCGGCAAAAACAATTTCTTCGTAGGAATCGTCGTTTTCAGGCACTTCGATTTGGCCAATAGAACATAGATTGATGTCTTCCAATTTTAGGATATTCATCAAAATCGATCCTTTGTAAAAACTGCTGATATCCCCGGCAATAAAGTTTGCTAAAATATCGGCCTGTTCTTCGGCGGCTGAGGTGATTCCGAACAATTGGCTGTTGAATTCGGCTATTTCTCCAATGGCAAAAATGTCAGGGTGGGAGGTTTGTAGGTATTGGTTAACTTTTACGCCACGCCCGCAAGCCAGACCAGTTTCTTTGGCCAATTCAATATTCGGAATAGTTCCAATGGTGTACACAATGGCATTGGCAGTAAGTATTCGTCCGCTTTTCAGGGCAATTTCTAGTTCGTTGGCATTATCGGTTTCAAACACGGTGCTGACTTCGTTATCAAAATAGATTTGAATGTCGCGTTGTTGCACTTCTTCGGCCAATAATTTACTGGAAATTCGATCCAGTTGGCGTTCCATCAATCGGGACGCTCTTTGTATGATTGTTATTTTTACTTTTTTGTGTTTTAATGCTGCAGCTAATTCAAGTCCCAATAATCCGCCACCTACAATTACTACGTGTTGTTCTTCGGTTGGTAGATTGGTTTCGTCAAGATAATTTTTTAATCGGTCGGCATCATTCTTTTTTCGGATGGTAAAACGTCCCGGCAGGTGCAACTGAGCATTTTCAGGAACAAAAGGACGGCTTCCGGTAGCCATAATCAAAGTGTCAAATTGATGAATGGTTCCTTTGCTGTCGGTTATTGTTTTGTCGGTTGAATTTATGTTTTCGATGGCAACACCCGATTTCATTGTGATATTCAATTGACTCATGCCATCGCTTTTTATTTTCAAAAGGCTTTCCCAAGTAAATTCTCCTGTCATATATTCCGGTAGTAAAACACGGTTGTAGAAAGGATTTTCTTCATTGGAGAAAACAATAATTTCGTCAGAAGTATTGATTTCCCTGTAATTTTGAATAAAACGAAAAGCCGCGGCTCCCGCGCCTACAACAGCGATTTTTTGGAACGGTTTTACGTATTTGGTAACCGCTACCGTAGTGTATTTAAAATCAGGTTCTTTGGAAATTGGATCAACAATTGTGTTTGTTAGGTTGTTGGTTCTGTTCAGGTCGTTATCCAATTGTTTTCCCCAATGCATTGGCAGAAACAAAACACCCTCCTTGATCGTGTCGGTTACTTTGGCTTTGACACGAACTTCACCGTTTTTACTGCTCACAACAACGATGTCTCCATTTTTTATTTTGCTTTTGTAAGCATCTATGGGATTTATTTCCAGAACGGGGCTAGGAGTGTGCGTCATCAATCGGGACACTTTGCCGGTTTTGGTCATCGTGTGCCATTGGTCACGGATACGTCCTGTGGTCAATATAAACGGATATTGGTCAGACGGCGGTTCCGAGGTGTTTTCGATACTGGTCGGGATATTGAAAATTGCTTTTTGCGAAGGCGTAAAGAATTTTCTGTCGGCAAATAATCGGGGAGTACCTGGATGTCCATAATCGGGGACAGGCCATTGAAAAGTGCCTTCGTTTTTGAGTCGGGAATAATTAAGGTATGAAACGTCAATGTTTGTGCCTTTCGTCATTAGGCAATATTCTTTGTAAACGGCCTCGGTATTATTGAAATTGAAACCGGAGAATTTCATTTTTTTGGCGAAAGCCAATAGAATTTCCACATCAGACAAAGCTTCTCCCGGAGCATTAATTCCTTTTGGCAAATAGGAAATGCGTCGTTCCGAGTTGGTCATTGTTCCTTCTTTTTCGAGCCATCCGGCGGCAGGCAGCAATACATCGGCAAACTTGGCCGTATCGGCATTATGAGAGATGTCTTGAACGACAACAAATTTGGCATTTTGCAATGCTTTTTCGGCTCTTCGGGCATCAGGTAAACTCACCATCGGGTTGGTACAGATGATCCAAATGGCTTTCATTTTTCCTGATTCCAAAGCGTCGAACATTTCGGTTGCAGTCAATCCCGGCTTTTCGGAAATGGCATCGATTCCCCAAAAATCAGCCACTTCCTTTCGGTGCTCCGGGTTGTTTAGCTCTTTGTGAACGGCAAGTAAATTTGCCATTCCACCCACTTCACGGCCACCCATTGCGTTGGGTTGTCCCGTTAGTGAAAAAGGACCTGAACCCGGTTTCCCAATCTGTCCGGTTATAAGTGAAAGGTTGAGCAAAGCAGTATTTTTATCCACTCCAATGGCGCTTTGGTTCAATCCCATTGCCCACATGGATATGAAACCTTTGGCTTTGCCAATAATATCGGCGGCGGTATGAATGTCATCTACCGAAACGCCACATAATTTGGATGCTTTTTCATAAGAACTTCCCATTACGAGGTCTTTGTATGCACTAAAATTCTCGGTATGGTTTCCTATAAAATCAAAATCAACGAAGCCTTTTTCGATAAGGCGTCTTCCTATGGCATGGTACAAAATGATGTCTGTTCCTGGAAATATCTGTAAGTGCAAATCGGCAGCCATGGCCGAATCTGTACGTCTTGGATCGACAACGATAATTTTTGTTTTTGGATTTTTTTCTTTGTGTTGTTCCAGTCTTCTAAACAGAATTGGGTGACAAAAAGCAGGATTTGCTCCTGTAATCAGGAAAGTGTCTGCCAATTCAATATCGGCATAAGCAATCGGCACAGAATCTTCTCCAAAGGTTTTTTTGTAACCCGCCACCGCCGAACTCATGCAAAGTCTCGAATTTGTGTCTATATTATTGGTTTTCAGAAAACCTTTTACGAGTTTGTTGACTAAATAATATTCTTCGGTCAAACATTGTCCGGAGATATAAAAACCAACACTGTCAGGCCCGTGTTTTTTTATAATAGAAGAAAAAACTGCAGCAGCGCGGTCTAATGCGGCATCCCAACTGACTCTTTCTTTTGGGTGCGATCTACTCCATCTCATTTCGGGGTACAGTATCCTGTCGGATGTGTCGTTGACTACATAATGCAAGTTCATCCCTTTGGAACAAAGCATTCCTCTGTTTACGGGATGATTTTTGTCACCTGTAACCGTCACTCCATTTTTAGAATCATTTTTTACAATAATTCCGCATCCTACTCCACAATAGGAACACGTAGTTTTGATTTCTGTATTTTGCATTAGGTAAGTCTTCGTTTATAATGTAGTCCTTTGAGGATCGTTATCGATGTTATTACATAAACAAAAGTAAGTAATAATTACGTATTAATACGTATAAAATTGATTTTATTTGGATGTTTTGTTAAATAAAATTAGAATGTTAAAAATCGATAGCCTTTTTTGAATTATTGAAAGTATTGTCGATTCATTATTGAGATTTTGAAAGTTAGAGAGTAAAGAGTAAAGAGAATGAATAATAGAAGGTTGTAGATATAGGAGAAATCTACAATCTTGAATCAGCAATCTGTAATCAAAAATCTTAATTCTGCAATCATTATTTGGGCGTGCCCCTACGTGAAAAACTTCGGGTCGTGCTGTACGTTCCCGCTTTTTTATTGGTGGCAAAAAGAGCCACCAATAAAAAGAGCTCCACTGCCATCACTCACGCGACAAGAAGATGTTATCAATACAATTGAAGTTTAATCGTATAATTAAATTTTACTTATTTAATTTTTTTTAATTTAGAGAAATCTGCGAAATCTGCGTGACACTTTTGCACGCAGATTTTCGCAGATTGAGTCAGTAAATTTTTGGCAAAGCACCAAGAGCATTTTTTTGATATATGTGCTTAACAATTTTGTACCAAAAAATAATGCTCCCAAAAAAATGGCAAATTTTTGAGAGCATTCATAGATAATTTATTAAAAATGAAAAAGCTTATTTTCGATCCATTTCTTTGGAAAGAATGGGCTGTTTTTCGTTCATGATTTTGGTAACAGTTATGTGCATCCAAATCAAACAGGCGGCTGATAAAAGTAATATGAAAATCCAAGAACTTGACCAAACCCCGGTTGCGGTCAGTAGATAGCCAAAGATAATTGGACCAAAGAAACCGCCAAGACCTCCAATCATTCCAACCATTCCGCCTACAACACCCACTTCAGTCGGAAAATATTCAGGAATGTGTTTGTAAACCGCCGCTTTTCCTATTCCCCAAGAAATCCCGATAAGAATAACTAATACAAGATACACCCACATATTGGCACTAAAATGGATGTCGGTTATTCCTTTGGCGATAAGCTCTTTTTTCTTCACTTCTTGATTTTCGGAGACTACTACTTGTTGCCAAGAATTTCGGGTTGGGAATATGGTATTTTCGATAGGTTTGTTTACTTTGGTTATAATCGGGAATTCTTTTTCGCCCACTTTTACAAGAGTGCTAGACACTGCTGTGATGATACCTTTTTTGGTTGCCATAACGCCAGGCCCGGAGGTGGAGATATCCATTTTTGGAACCATTAACAAAGCACTTAGAATTACAGATGAACTCAAAACCCAATACATTACTTTTCGGGCTCCAAATTTATCGGATAAAAATCCACCAAAGGCGCGAATTACTCCAGATGGTAAACTGAACATTGTTGCAAACAGTCCGCCCATTACCAAACTCGTTTGATATACATTCATAAAGTTTGGTAACAACCATTGTGAATAAGCGACAAAGCATCCAAATACCAAGAAATAGTAAGCTCCAAAACGCCAAACTCTTGCACATTTTAAGGATTGCAACATTTGAGGAACGCTCTTGGTTTGGTTTTCGTTTTTCTTATTTTTTGTAAAAATCAAAAAGATGATACCAATTATTACTAATGTTGCTCCGTATAGAACAGGAAGGAGTTTCCAGCCGTTTTGAGGATCATCGATTGAGAATTGGTTTAACAGTGATGGAGCCAAAAATGTCGTGATTGCCGCACCGGCATTTCCCATTCCAAAGATTCCCAATGCTCTTCCTTGCCATTCTTTTGGATACCAGATAGATGTAAATCCGATGCCAACAGCAAAACTTGTTCCGACCATTCCAAAGAGAAAGCTTAGTAAGGCAAACATGAAAAAACTGTCTGCAAACGGTAAAAGAAACAAGGGAATAGAGCAGAGAAGGAGTAATAAAGAGAATACGTATTTCCCACCAAATTTATCGGTTAATATTCCTATTGGCAGGCGCATAATAGAACCGGTTAAAATCGGAATTCCTAAGAGCCATCCTACTTGGACAACGTCCCATTTGAAAATTCCGTTATCTACTAAAAAGGTCACCAGAACTCCATTAAGAGTCCAACAAGCGAAACACACCGTAAATGCTAAAGTGTTTAGAAATAAAATTCGGTGTGATACTGAAAGGGAATTTGTTGTTGACATAATACTTGTTATTTTTATACAAATCTAAGTAGTATGTCGTATAAAAAAACTGCGAAAACGCAGTTTTTGAAAAATAATTAAGTATTTATACTTATTTTTGTTTTGAGAGATTCTAAGATTCTAAGTTTCTGAGTCTTTCCCGTTATGTAAAAAATCTTAGTAACTTAGCATCTCAGGAACTTAGAATCTTTATAGAAGAGAATACTCAGACGCTTTATTGGAAAGCTCCATTAGATTCTTAACTTTCAGTTTTTTCATCAGATTGAAACGGTGAACTTCGGCGGTTCTTTTGCTGATGTCCAAAGCTTCGGCAATTTCCTTGTTTCCTTTTCCGCTAAGCAAGAGTTTTAGAATTTCTTTTTCCCTTTTGGTGATTAATTGTTCTTCTCCCAAAGGTTGTTTGGGTTCAGGTGTCAAGCCTGGATTGGTTAATTGACCAATTAATATAGACGAAATGTCACCGCTGAAATATTTACCTCCATTAGAAACAGTATGAAGTGCTTTCAGGAATTCTTCTTTGCTGGAACCTTTTAGTAAGTATCCGTCGGCACCGGCTTGGATTGATTTCAATACGTATTCCTCGGATTCGTGCATTGAAAGCATTACGATTTTTACGAAATTGTTTTTGCCTCTAAGTTGTTCTACAACTTCAATTCCGGTCATATTTGGCATACGTATATCAAGAATCATTAAATCGGGCTGAAGGCTGTCTATTAAAGACAAGGCTTCTAGACCGTCTGTGGCTTCACCCACTACAGTGATGTTTGCTTCGTTTTCTAATAACGATTTTATACCGTCTCTTACAAATACGTGGTCATCTGCAAGAATTACTCGAATTTTGTCACTCATAATCTACTTATAGTTCTTTAAGTATATTCATCTAATTTAGTGGCTAAGATACGTAATTTTAAAATTCAATTTCAACTTCAAGGGCAAAATTAAATCTAGATTAACAGAAAGTTACAAATTGCGCACACGGACGATAGCACAATGCCATTAAGTTAAGGATAAAAACCATCGTTTTGTCATTCCGAAGCACGAGGAATCTCACTAGAGACTCACGTTATGTGATTTGCTTCGCCTGTTCGCTGTCGCTCGAGTCTCCTCCGTCGAAATGACATAAAAAAATCCTTAACTTAATGACATTGCGCGTGAAGGATAGGAGCAAGTTACCGAAGTAACGCGGATAGCCTGACCGCGTTGAGGAAAGTGGCCGTGTAAGCGGTTCTATAAGTAGGCCACTTTTCTCAACGGGGGCACGCCCTAATTGTCTTTTAAACTAATTACAACAATCACTTTCTGGAATTAATAGTAAATGTAAAGGTTTTACTTCTATATAAGCTTGTTTTTGATTAGTTATTAAGTAGTATTTTACTTTATAATTTTTAAATATTATGTATTTTAACGATTTTATTTGTTGTTTAAACGAATTTTATTTAATTTTATTTTTTTAAAAGTTCTTAGGTAATGGGGGTGAAAGTTTATAGCAAAGATTAAATCTCCATTGAATTTTGACTTAAAATCGTTAATCCATATTTATTATGAATGCAAAAAATATTGAAATAGAGGAAGTTATAAGAGATAATAGAGTTACAAGACTTTTGTGGTTTAGTCTTGGTTTTTTTCTTGCATTTTTATTTTTATTTCTATTTCTTCAAATAGATAAAAATTTCATTAATTGATTTGAAAACAAAACTGCGTAAGATTTAATGATGTTATTTTAATCATTGTCTGAGCGAGAAAACCGGTTTGCTCTAGGTAGTTAAAAAGTTATTCTCAACGTTTTTGTTTTAAAATTTGAAATATTATCCCCGAGTGTTATTGCTGTGAATTCGTAACGGCTTAATTGGGTTTTGGTCTTCATTTTGATAGTCTGTTATCATTGAAATTCCCATCGTTATTGAAATTTAAATAGGTATATTAAATGTAATTCTTGTTCCTTCATTTGGAATTGAATTGAAGAAAACACGACCGTTTATATATTGGATTCTTTCTTTCATGAAAAGCAGTCCCATTCCGGATTCGGAGTTTCTCTTTTTTTCAACGGCATTGATATCAAATCCTTTTCCGTTATCGTCGATGGTGATGCTCAGCAGGGAAGCACTGTGTGATAGTTGCACTATGATATGGGTGGAATCTGCGTATTTGATGGCATTGTTGATGGCCTCCTGAGTTAATCTGTAAATGTTTATTTCGATTAAGGAATCCAATCGGCTGTTGAAATCGGTTTTGTTGTAAAAAAGAATATTCTTTCCGGTAAGTTTAGAAAGTTCCAATGTGAGTTTGGCTAGAGCCGAGTTTATTCCGTGGTCGCTCAACTCGGGTGGCATCAGGTTGAAAGTGGCGGTACGAACACCCTTGATGATGTCGAGCGTGAGTTTTTTTAGGTATTCTATTTTTACTGTTGATTTTTCTTTGTCATCCAGATTAATGCTTTCGAGGCTGAATTTTAAGCCTGTAAGCATTTGCCCAATTCCGTCGTGAATTTCTCTTGCGATTCGGTTTTGTTCGTTTTCCTGATTTTCTACAATTTTGCTCGAAATTACTTTTTGCTGACTTAGTTTATCAGCAATGTTGGCTGCGTTTAACCGTTCGACTTCCTGTACTGCTTTTTTGCGATCGGTAATATCGAAACAGATAATTAAGAGTTCTGATTCGTCTTTTTTTATTGTTACCGGAACCATCGATAAATCCAGCCAAAGTGATTGTTCATTGCGGTTGGTGATGTTTAGTTCGCCTTGCCAGCCCCTGCGATGGTTTTCGAGTACGATGCGGTCAATGAAGAGTTGTTCTTTTTCGATTGGAGTTAGTACTTCACCCAGTTTTTTGTTGGAAAGGAAAGGATTGTACTGAATTAATTTTGAAAATTTTTCACCAATGTGAATAATGGTTCCGTCGGTGGCAATTCTGCAATAGAGTAAGGTGTTCTCCATTGCATAATTGAGTGATTTTAATTCTTTTACGGAGTTTTCTTTGGCTTCGCTGATGATTTCGGTGTCTTGCGCCAGTTTTATGGCTTTCCTTTCGGATGACAAAAGATTTGAAATCAATAACTCGACTTTTTTGTTGGTGGGTTTGAAAATGAAAATAAATTCCAATAATAAAACCAAAAGCGTAAAAGCAAGAATGGCGTATTCGGTTTTGGTTTGAAGGGTTACCTTTTCTAGGGCTTCTTTGTCGTATTCGCCCACAATTCGGTTCATTTTCGAAAGAAAAACTGCTCCATTGTCAAGAATAGTCTGAACCAGTTTTTTGTTTTCTGATTCGTTTTGATTGCTTTTTTTGTTCTCCAGAAAAGTATTGCTGGCCTTGAGCAATGCTTCGAAGTTGGGTTTTATATCTTCAAAATATTGAATCAGGATTTGATTTTTGTCTTTTGGAAATCCGAGGCTATCATTTCCGTTTATCAGAGAATAATGGTTGAATTTCCACTCGGATATCGTTTTAGAAATCTGGTTGATTTTTTCTTTCTTTTGCAAGGAATCAGTAATGAAATTGAGTATCAAAATTTCTTTGGTCAATTTCTGACTGAGCATTCTCTGCTTTCCCGAAATGTTTATTATCCTAGAATCGCTGAGCTGCTTGTTGAGGTTGTACTGAATGAGGAGTTGGCTCAAAAGAACCGTCACGGCAATAGTAATTAAGGCGAATAAATACATTCGCCTTAATTTTGTAAATGAAATTTTATCTAAAGAGACTTTTGATTTTTTTTTCATATAAAAGACCGTAACTTTTTTTTCGGAAACTACTTTTTTTCACCACAAATTACACAAATTTTCACAAATTAATTTTTAATGAATTTGTGGTCAATTTTGTCATTCCGAGGAACGAGGAATCACATAACATTAAGAATCTGTGCGATTCCTCGTTCGTCGGAATGACAAACTAACTCTTGTATTTTGCTTTTATAATCAATCTACAATCCTAAAGATTCTTTTATCAATTGAAGGTTTTCTGGTGTATAATTTATTTTTAACGCTTCCTCATGTCCTTTTTCAGACATTTTGTTCCAGGTTTTCAGGATGATGTTTTTTAGTTTTTCGGTGTCGTGTTTATGAACGAACGGATCGAGGTAAAATTCAAGAAAAACCAAACAGACAACATCTTCTAATAGTTGCGTTTCTTCGTCTTTTTTAAGTAATTTTTTTTCGATCAAAAAAGAAACGCGGTCAATAAATGCATCTTCGTAACCGGCTTTTTTCAATATTTCGGAAGTGAGTTTGGCATGAAATTTTTTTAAATCCTCTCGCCATTTTAAGTATCCCACACGATCCATGGGATAAGACTCTCTTGCAATTTTCCATCGACAAATGTGCTGTGCTTTAGCCGCAATCTGAACGGCTTCGGATGCGTCTGGCTTAAAGGCCATCAGCCTTTCATACATTCTTTCGGAATATAATAACTCTTTTGGATAGGTTACATCTTGATAAATTTCGCTGTTTGGATCGGCCTCGTTTTCGGAATCAATCCACGCGCTGGCGTTCAAAAAGGGGATAGTTTTCATTTGGAATAGTATATATTCAAAGATAGTAAAGGTTTTAAAATAAAGCATGGAAAAATTTAACGAAGTTCTATGGTTTATTTTGAAACATTTACGCAAATACATTATTCTAAAAACCCAACGAATACTTCATCGCCTTCCACTTTTACAGGATAAGTGGCGATTGAGTACTCTTCACCATTCAAATTTGAGCCATCAATTAATGAAAATGTTTTTTTGTGCATGGGACAAGCAATTTTCGGGATGCCATCGGTAGAACCTGTCATTCCGCGGGATAAAACCATTTCCATTTTATGCGGGCAGGCATTTTGACAAGCATACCATGCGTTTCTTCTTTCGAAGTTAAAAACCGCGATTTGTTTGTTTTTGTACTTGATACAACCACCTCTATTACTTGGAAAATCTTTGACGTTTCCAGCTTTGAACCAAATTTTCACTTCGCTTGAGTTTACCGTTTTGTATTGGCTTAATAGTTCTTCCATGGGATTTCGTTTTGTTTTCAGTTCCCAGCCCCGCAATGAGGATTTGCAGAGCCGAGAGCGGAAAAGTTATTTTTGATTAGTTATTTCGCTAAGATTCGCAGAGTAAACGCAAAGACACTCAAAGATAAATTTTAAGAATTGTAGTGTTTTAATTTTAGATCCTTTGCGATTCTCTGTGTTTCCTTCGTTAATCTCTGTGTAATATTTTTTTAATTCGTGCCAATTCGTGCAATTGCTTCGCCTGTTCGCTATCGATAGGTTTGTGTTTTACCAAGGTCTTGGCATTTTTTGATCTCTTAACTGAACAAATTCGATATTATCATCTTTTTCATCTGTATTAACAAAGTGGCTGAAACGTTTCAATAATCTTGGTTTGTCCAATACTTGTTTCCACTCACATTCAAAAGTTCCAACCAGTTTTTCCATTTCGGCTTCCAGCGTTTCGCAGATGCCAAGGCGGTCAAAAATGATTACTTCTTTTAGGTAATCCAATCCACCCTCCAGTTTTTCCAGCCAAGTAGATGTTCGGATAAGTGGTCCGGCAGTACGGATGTAGTACATCAGGAAGCGGTCCATATATTTAATAACCGTCTCTTTGTCAATTTGTTCGGCCAATAAAACGGCGTGTTTTGGATTGGCACCACCGTTTCCGCAGATGTAAAGATTCCAACCCCCTTCAACGGCGATTAAACCAAAATCTTTCCCTCTGGCTTCGGCACATTCTCGGATACAAGCCGAAACTCCACCTTTTATTTTGTGTGGTGCACGAATACCTTTGTAGCGGTTTTCTAGTTCGATGGCAAAACCGGCACTGTCATCCATTCCGTAACGACACCAGGTGTTACCCACACAGCTTTTTACGGCTCTTAGTGATTTTCCGTAGGCGTGACCGCTTTCAAAACCGTTTTCGATTAATTTTTTCCAAATTTTTGGTAAGTCATCCAAATGAGCTCCGAATAAATCCACACGTTGTGCTCCAGTTATTTTGGTATACAAATCAAATTGTTTGGCAACTTCACCAATTACAATTAGTTTCTCGGGAGTGATTTCACCGCCGGCAACTCTTGGTACAACAGAGTAGGTTCCGTTTCTTTGAATATTGGCAAGGAATCGGTCATTGGTATCTTGGGTTGTTACGTGTTTGTTTGCCGTATCGTTGTAAATACTTGAGAAAATGGAAGCCACAACCGGTTTACAAATTTCGCAGCCATCTCCATTTCCGTGATGGTCGATTACTTCGTAGAAATTAATGTATTTGTTGATTTTTACGATATCAAAAAGTTCTTGTCTTGTGTATTTAAAGTGTTCGCAAACGGATTCTTTAACTTCTTTTCCGAGTGATTTTTGGGTAGCTTTTACGATATCCGAAACCATTGGTTTACAACCGCCGCAACCAGTAGTTGCTTTGGTTAATTTCACCACATCGTTAAAGGTTTCGGCAGTTCCGTCAATAAGAGAACAACAAAGAGCGCCTTTGGTTACATTCTCACAAGAACAGATTACCGCTGTGTCCGGCAGGTCCGAAGCGCTTCCTAGAGTCGAACCTTCACCGCCACGAGAGCCTAAAATCAAATCTTCGGGATTTGCTGGTAACGGTAAAGCGTTAGCGTAAATTTGGAACAAACCATTATAATCTGACGAATCTCCTACAAGGATTCCTCCCAACAATGTTTTTCCGTCTTTGGTGACATTGATTCTTTTATAAATACCACTGAATTTGTTTTCATAAACAATCGCAGTAACATTTTCGTTTTCGATAAAAGGATCACCAAAACTCGCAACTTCAACTCCAATCAATTTCAATTGAGTTGACATATCGATGGTTTCTCTCATCGTTTTGTCCTTTTTAAGGATTTGCTCGGCGGCAACATCGGCCATTTCATAACCGGGAGCCACAAGTCCGTAAATCATGTGGTTATATAAGGCAACCTCGCCAATGGCGTAAATATTAGGATCTGATGTTTGCATTTTATTGTTTACCATAATACCGCCTCTTACGCCTACTTCGAGGCCAGAAACTCTTCCTAGTTCGTCGCGAGGTTTTATCCCGGCCGATATAACCAGCATATCCACTTTTAGCAAATCATCATTTTCAAACATCATTCCCTTAATGCTCTCTTCACCGTCTATATATTGTGTCGATTTATTGAGATGAATACCTATGTTTAATTCTTCTATTTTGGATTGAAGCATATCGCTTGCACCTTTATCCAATTGTCTTGGCATCAATCGTGGGGCAAATTCAACCACGTGTGCGTTTAATCCTAGGTCACGAACCGCTTTAGCAGCTTCAAGTCCCAATAAACCACCGCCCAAGACAGCCGCTTCGGTTGAGCCATTGGCTTTTATTTTTTTTGCGTAAGCCATAATGGCGTCAAGGTCTTCTATGGTTCTGTACACAAAAACCCCTTCTTTTTCCACCCCTTCAATTGGCGGAACAAATGCCGCAGAACCCGTAGCCAAAACTAAGTAGTCATACGCATACGTTTTTTCTAAGTGAGTATGTACTGTTTTTTGTTCCCTGTTAATATCTGTAATTAACTCCGAAGTGTTTAATATAATATTGTGCTCTTCATACCATGTTTTAGTCGAAAGAGACAAGTCTTCAGCGCTTTTACCGGCAAAGTATTCACTCAAGTGAACTCGGTCATAAGCGCGTCTCGGTTCTTCTCCAAATACTGTAATTTGATAATTTTCTTGTCCAGATTTCGCGATGAATTTCTCGCAAAATTTATAACCTACCATGCCGTTTCCGACTACTATCACATTAATCATAATCTGTTAATTAAGTATTACTACGCAAACTTACGTATAAATACTTAATTTTAATACTTAATTTTTATTTTTTTTTCTAAAATAGAATGATTTTGAATTAAGTAGTCCGAATTATACGTAAATACGTACTTAGATTTGGGCGTGCCCCCGTAAAGAAAAGGGGCTATTTATAGTTACGCTTATACGCCCCTTTCCTTTACGGCGTCAGGCTATCCGCGCTACTTTGGTAGCTTGCTTCTATCCTTCACGCGCAATGTCATTAAGTTAAGGATAAAAACCATCGTTTTGTCATTCCGAGGCACGAGGAATCTCACTAGAGACTCACGTTATGTGATTTCTCCTCCGTCGAAATGACATAAAAAAAGCTTAACTTAATGACATTGCCTTCACGCGGTTTACCGCTAAAAAGGTGATTTGAGTATTGATTAGAAGGAAGTACGTATGAAGAAATACGTAGGGGAAAGAGTGTTTGGCTTTGAATTGTAGGAGTTGTAAATTGGGTGATTGAGAGGAGAATAAGGTAAAGCTACTTTCTTTTGCTAAAAAAAAAGAGGATGTAAAATCCTCTTGAAAATATTTCTAAAAACTTTATGATAACTCCATAGCTACAGAATCACAACTGATTTGTTCAACGGGAGTTTCATTGTAGGTACTACGTATCCAGTGAAACTATTTCTAGTGTTTATTTAAAGTTATCCTTAAAAGCACTCAAAATCTTGTCGTTTGGTGAACTAAATAGTGCAAAAATATTATCTGAATTTGCTGTTGATACTATATCAATTTTAGTTTTTTCGTGGTTTTCACTCAATGTTATTTTTATCTCTCCCCATACTGAAAACTTTTTGTAGTTTCCAGTTATATGATTTAATAGATTGTTAGTGATTATGGAAGTAAAATTTCCATTGCTTAAAGCTCTTTCAACTCTTTGTCTAATTTCTTCTATTTTCCCATTAATTTCAAATGATTCTTGTTTACTTTTTCTAATTGCCATTTTACAGAATTTTATAATTGAATTTGTCTTTTTTGTAGATTAAGAAAATAGAAATATCTTTATTTATATTATTTTTTAATTGAAGTAGTTCCGTTCTTCTTAAGTCATTCAAATAATCGCAATAATCATAGACGATTAAGTATTTAGGTACTTCATGTCTTATTTCATTCAGTTTAGAAATGTCTTCCTTTAGATATGTGAATCTTTTGGACAATTGACTATTTGTAAAACCATTACCAAATATTTTACATTCAATTAGTAATTCAGGTATAACAGAAGGTCTTTTACTTTCTAAAGTTATTTCTCCAATTACTAAATCTATATGTAATCCATCTGAATTTAAAACTCGAGTTTCGGAATGAATTTTGTTTATAACTTCGGAATTATTAGTTAAAAAACAATGAAATAATAAACTGACTAAATCAGATTCCATAATTATTTCAAAACCTGAATTTAGATAGTTTATTAAATCTTCAACTGTTAATTTTATATTCATTTTGGGTAATATTACACGCAACAAAACCTTGTCTGTTAGCAGCAGTTTTTATTTAGTATCTCGTTTTTCAATTCCAATTCTAATTCCTTCAGGTATGTGTTTTTCATAATATTCTTTTACTTTTTTCGGTTGACTTATAAGCATTTCACATATAATATTTACGAAACCAAATAGTGCATATGCAATTTCAATATTATCATTCAAGTCAATTGTCCCTGGATGAACTGCATTATTACCAACAACACGGACGCTATCGAGAGCTTGTTGCATTGCCTCTGGCAATCCTTTCCGTACTAAACTTTTTATGTCATCATTTATGTTTGTTCCTTTTTCGCCTAAATGAATACAAAGTTTTTGAACAGCAAGTCGTAAAAGTGCTGCTGCGCCACGAGGTGAAATATTTACAATGTCTTTGGCTTCATTATAATCATTTTTTATATCTTCTGGTAAATCTGGATTTGCCATTTCAACACTTCCTGAAAGTGGATAAACCATTTTGTTAACTAACCATATAGAGAAGTTTTCACAATGAGTACATTTTGCCACACTATAGTTTGTTAATGAAAAATTTTCACTCATCTGTTGTCCGTTTGGTTGAGTTCTTATGTAATTTCCAGAAACAGTTCTTGTCCAAGTTTGTTCAGCAAAGACTCCACAATTTGGACAATGAAAAGATTTTTGTTTTAATGTTGGAGCAATATGTTTCATATGTGATGTAGTGTTTTCTAAAATTGTTGCTAACATTTAAGTATGTGTGACTCTTTCATGTCTATTTAATCCAAATTGGATTTATAGACGTGATGAAATGCATATTTTTCTCAAAACCAAATATACATATTAATACTTACAAATTATTCAAGGTGTTTTATGTTTATTGAATATTTTCGTTCTTATGGGTGTGTGGGAGTGGAGGTAACAATAGGTTTGTTTTCATTTGAAATTACGATTAGTCTAATTTAGAAATCAACTACTCTTATGAAAACAATGCCCTGGCTCTGATAGAAGTGGTATCTCTCGATTTAGAAAAACAAGGCTTTTTCGGAAGTTTTTATTAATCGGGAATTAGCGAACAGTAAAGAACGAGCGAAGCGAACGGACTAAGTAAACAGCTCCAAATCATTTATAAAACTCTCCAACATGCCACAAAATCCCCGAAGGGTCATGAATAAAACATTCTTTGCCCCAAGGCATTTCCCGGATGGGTACCAATCTTACGTTTTCATATTTTGAAGGAAGATCCAAACTTAAAAGTGCTGTCCAAAATTGGTTCACATCTTCGACTTCCAAAAAAAGCATGGTATTATCTATCCAGTCTTTGACGTTGGCATCTTGCAGATAAAATCCAATTCCTTTGGTTTCGAAATAGGAGAAATTAGGAGCCAAAACGATTTCCTTGAATCCCAAGTCCTGATAAAATTGTCTCGAAATCTGAAAATCTTTGGAACCTATAAAAGGTCTGATTGATTTGGCTTTGTGGTTCATTTTTTTTTGAGTTGCTAAGTTTCATAGATTCTAAGTTACTAAGATTTTAAGTTGAGGGTCAAAACTCAGAATCTTAGTATCTTAGAATCTTAGCGACTTTATCCTTATTTTCTTTCACCCTAAAGATAACAATTTGTTCTATCAGCCAGTATGGAATAGGACGGTCCAACGGAAATTGAACAGAACCTTTTCCGCGCTTGTAATTTGCGAGTTCTTCGGTAAACTCAGTATGACCTGTGGGAGTTGCATAAAATCCAATATGTTTTTTATAGGCAGCAAAATAAACCAGAGGTCTTCCATAGGTCTTGTAGGAAGGCATTCCGTAAGAGATACTTTCGACGGCTTCTGGAGCATTTTTTGTGATGAGAACACGAATTTTTTTCAAAATTGATTGTGTTTCTTTTGGGAAAGTCTGAATGTATTCGTCGACAGAAGTATAATCAGTTTTCATAAAATATAAAAATTATTTGTGAGCGGTCTAAGCAAAGCGTTAAATAGTATTGAATCTTCAAAAATAAGAGACAAAAACATCGGATTATTATGAGAAATTGGCCAAAATTGACTATAATGTTTTAATTCTATCGTATAACTATATTATGAGTTAATATCGTAGACAAATTTTTAAACCAATGACAATAAGTTTTGATGGGGTAAAAATAAACAATCACAATTTACGAATTTTAAAATTGATTTTGGTGGTTCATTTTATTTGTATTACAGGCATTTACAGAAATAATTTTCTATCATGTAAAATTACTAATTAAAAGTAGTTAGTTCAAATTTAGAATTGTTCTAAAATGCAGTTTTGGATTACCGTTATAGTTTTTATCTATTGAATTTCTAATTTTAATAAAATTAAAATTGGTAAATTCGTTGAGAAACTTTTTAAAAACAATATACGATGGAAAACAACCACAATGGAAAAATTAGCGGGGAAGGCAAATGTCCTTTCTCTGGAGGAGCTCCAAAACAAAGTGCAGGATCAGGAACCAGAAACAACGATTGGTGGCCTAATCAGTTAAAATTAAATATTCTTCGTCAGCACTCATCGCTTTCAAATCCGATGGGTGAAAATTTTGATTATGCCGAGGCTTTTAACAGTCTTGATTTGAATGCAGTAAAGAAAGATCTTTTTGATTTGATGACGGACTCTCAAGATTGGTGGCCTGCAGATTATGGTCATTATGGACCATTCTTTATCCGAATGGCGTGGCACAGCGCGGGAACCTACCGTATTGCCGATGGTCGTGGTGGTGGTGGAGCAGGGACACAACGATTTGCACCGCTTAACAGTTGGCCAGACAATGTGAATCTTGACAAGGCGCGCTTATTGTTATGGCCAATAAAACAGAAATATGGCAAAAAAATTTCTTGGGCCGATTTGATGATTCTTGCAGGAAATTGCGCTTTGGAATCTATGGGGTTCAAAACTTTTGGTTTTGCGGGAGGACGTGCCGATGTTTGGGAACCAAATGAAGATATTTATTGGGGTTCCGAAGGAAAATGGCTTGATGACAAACGTTATTCAGGTGAACGCGAATTGGAAAACCCGTTGGCAGCCGTTCAGATGGGATTGATTTATGTGAATCCAGAGGGACCAAACGGAAATCCCGATCCATTAGCTTCGGCTCGTGATATTAGAGAAACTTTTGGTCGTATGGCGATGAATGATGAAGAAACTGTTGCGCTTATCGCTGGTGGACACACTTTTGGTAAAACTCATGGTGCTGCAGATCCTAACGAATATGTTGGTGTTGAACCTGCTGCTGCTGGTATTGAAGAACAAGGTCTTGGTTGGAAAAATTCATTTGGTACAGGAAGCGGAGAATATACAATTAGTAGTGGTCTAGAAGGTGCTTGGACTACGACTCCAACAAAATGGAGTAATAACTTTTTCTGGAATTTATTTGGGTATGAATGGGAATTAAGTAAAAGTCCTGCTGGAGCACACCAATGGAAGCCTAAACATGGTATGGGAGCCGATTCTGTTCCAGACGCCCACAATTCGTCCAAAAGGCATGCACCAACGATGCTTACATCGGATCTCGCCCTGAGAATGGATCCTATTTATGAGCCTATTGCAAGAAGATTTCATGAAAATCCAGACGCTTTTGCCGATGCTTTTGCTCGTGCCTGGTTCAAACTGACGCATCGTGATATGGGACCAATTGCCCGTTATTTGGGACCAGAAGTACCAAAAGAAGAACTTATTTGGCAAGATCCTATTCCAGCTGTAACTCATAAATTAATTGATGCCAATGATGTTGATGCATTAAAAGATAAAATTGCAACATCTGGATTGTCTGTATCGCAATTGGTTTCTACAGCATGGGCTTCGGCCTCTACTTTCCGAGGTTCTGATAAAAGAGGTGGTGCAAATGGTGGACGTATTCGTCTCGCTCCGCAAAAAAATTGGAAAGTGAATAATCCTCCACAACTGGAAAAAGTATTAGGAACACTGGAAGGGATAAAATCAACGTTCAATAGCGCACAATCTGACGGAAAACAAGTGTCATTGGCAGATTTAATCGTACTTGCCGGTGGTGTAGGAATTGAGAAAGCTGCCCAACAAGCAGGTAAAAAAGTAACTGTTCCTTTTTCACCGGGAAGAACAGATGCTTCTCAAAATCATACTGATGTAGAATCGTTTGCCGTGCTTGAGCCGGAAGCTGACGGTTTCCGAAACTATATGAAGACGCAATTCACGATTTCGCCAGAAGAAATGTTAATTGATAAAGCACAATTATTGACACTGACAGCACCAGAAATGACTGTTCTTGTTGGTGGTTTGCGTGTATTGAATATTAATTTTGATCAATCCAAAAATGGTGTGTTTACTTCAAGCCCAGAGACATTGACTAATGATTTCTTTGTTAATTTACTTGATTTTAGTACAACATGGAAAGCGTCTTCAGGTTCTCAAGAGGTGTTTGAAGGGCATGACCGTAAAACCGGAGCATTGAAATGGACAGGAACTCGTGTAGATTTAATTTTTGGTTCAAATTCAGAACTTCGTGCTCTTGCTGAAGTGTATGGTTGTTCGGATTCTCAAGATCAGTTTGTAAATGATTTTGTGGCTGCGTGGACCAAAGTGATGAACTTAGATCGTTTTGATTTGGTTTAAGCAGTTTGCCACGGATGCCACTGATTAAACGGGTTTACACTATTCAGGTTAAAGTCTAATTTTATAATTGTGAAAGGTGGTCTAAAAATAGGCCACCTTTTTTATATTAATTAATTCAAATTGCAGAAATCTTTTTTACCTGAATTGAATTTTTTTTACAATAGAATAGTTTTTAACCGCAAAGAGCGCAAAGAGTTTAGCTTTTTTGAAAACCGCAAGGTTCGCAAAGCTTTGCGAACCTTGCGGTATATTGATAAAGTTATTAAAATCTTTGCGCTCTTTGCGGTAAATAAATGAACACAAACAATAAACTAGCTTGGAATTTTTTCGATTAGAATTGCTGCGCCAGAAATATCAAAATAAGTGCAGGTCATTTCTATGATGTCAACCGCCCATTTTGCGATTCCGCATTGTCCGGCATGATTACAAAAAGTAAGGTAATCGGTTTGGCCGTCTTGGTGAATAACCAGGAATTCGATGAAGCGTTCTTTGTTTGCAAATGGTGCTACAGCGATGGTTTCGTATGTTTCATTTGCTGTCGCTCTATGATTGTCGGCTCCAAAATATTCTACATGACCATCGTGTACAAATGTATCATAACCTTGTACGCCCAACGCAATTAATTCCTGAATGTAAGCTGGAAAATCAGCTCCCGATTTTACTCTCGAGTGCGCTTCTTTTATTTGGGTAATTGTGAACATATTTTGATTTTTTTTTATTTATTATAGCTCGATAAAATCGGCTGTTTTTGGAAAAATATTGAGTGCATCTACAACAACTTGTGGAGTAGGTGTGGCTAGTTTGCGGAGTTTGGTATCCATCCAAGCACCTTCAACAGTTATCACGGCACATAGGGTGTCCTCTCTGTAAAACTCATGGACAATAGACCAGCGTGAAGCATCGGATTTCATTTTTGCCATTTTGGTTTGCATAATAATTTCGTCCGAGATGTTAATTTCTCTTCTGAAAACACATTCTTCTCTGAATAATATTGGACCAATGTGTTCTTTTTGCATCACTTTTAATGTCAATCCCAATTGATTTAAAATTTCGACACGATGTTGCGCTCCAAAATCGTAGTAAGCGCTGTGGCGTAAGTGAAAATTGGGATCCAAATCTGACCAGCGAAGAGATAGTTGTTTGCTGAATTGTAATTGGTCGTTGATGGTTTTTATTATCTTTGTATTCATTTTAAAATATTTAGGGTTATGAAAAGATTTGCAATATACGTTAGGGTAAGCACTGAAGACCAAGATTACCAAAGACAAATTTCGGACATTAAAACCTACATTCAAAAAGATAATACTATCGATTATGAAATTGATATTTATAATGAAAAAGTTTCAGGGTATAAGGAAGCCAAACAAAGACCTGAATTGTCAAAATTTTTGGATATAATTAAAAATAACCCAAAATACTATGATACACTATATATAACAGAATTAACAAGACTTGGAAGAAACCCATTACATACCCGCCAAATTGTTGAAGATTTAATTGCAAAAAAAATACAAATTTGTGTGACCACCAACGGACACAAAATGCTCGATGAAAATAGAGAACCAAATAAACATCTTATACTTGTTTTCCAAATGCTTATGGAAATTGGCGATTTGGAAGCCGATACATTAAAAAAAAGAACCAAATCAGGATTATTTCAATCGGCAAGAAATGGTAATGCTGGTGGTAGTAATTATTATCCTTATGGTTATCGGAAGAATGAGAGTAAAAAATTGGTTGTTGATGAAACGGAATCAGAAGTGATAAAATTAATTTATAACCTATATAAAGCTGGTAACGGTGTTAAGGTAATCGCTGGTATTTTAAATAATAAAGAAATACCAACAAGAACAACAAAAATAAGTATTGATGAAAATATAAAACCTCAAACAGATGGGTTTAAATGGACGGATAAAACCATATTGGAAATAATTAAAAATCCTTTGAATATGGGAAAAAGAAGATACAAAGGGGAAAAATTGAAAGATGATGAAGTATATGATGGTGAAATTACAAAAACAAAAGAAAAGGGGGTAAGATATAAAACAATATACCTTGATGCACCAGCAATTATAACTGAACAACTATTTTTAGAATGTGAAGAAATTAGACTAACTAAAACAAATAGAAATTATTTAACAACCTATAACTACTTATTAAAGGATTTGCTAACATGTGGTTGTTGTGGTAGGAATTATTTTGGAATTTATAAACCTGTTGAAAATGGACATAAAATTTATATATGTTCTTCAAGGTTAATAAAAGCTGGTAGTTGTGGTAATGCTGGGATTAATATTAGTCTTTTGGAATCAGCAATATTTGATTCATTATTATCATCTGATGATATGTTGAGGTATCTAAAAGATACCAGCATCAAAGAAGATGTTCCAGCAAAAATTGAATCACTTGAAGTTGAATTAAGTATTAATCAAAAAGACTTCAATAATATAGAATCTCAAAGAAAAAGATTATTGGACTTGTATCTTAATGATAGAATTAAAATAGCAATGTTTGATGCTAGCGAAAATGAATTAACTAAAACTGAATTGGTTTTATCAAATAAAATTAATTTAATAAAATCAGAATTATTTAATTATAATAAAATACTTGATAATCAAAATGATTCTGATTTTTCAAAATCAATGCTTATTAATGCAAAAGATAATAGAGTTGAATTAAGAGAAATTTATAATCAAATAATATCAAAGATAGTTATATCAAAAGTGGATAATAAGACCGTTTTAGCTAGTTTATTTTTGAAATTAAATGGTGTTGAAATGGCAACACCACTTAATCTATTTTTGAATACTAGAGGGCTTAAAAATGTGCCGATTAAATATCAATATAGCTCTTCTTATCAGGTGGGAACATACCAAGCTTATGATAATTTTTTAAATGATGAAAATTTTGTTATGCCATATACAATTGAAACTGGTTTAATTGATATACCAAAGCATAATTTAATTCTTATTGAAGATACTTATCCAATTGTAAAGAAATAATTTTCTACACAATAGAAAGGGCAATAAGAGGGGGTAAAATTCATCAAAATAAAAATGGGTAAATAATTAACTTAATAAAAAAACAACGCTAAAAATGCAAAAAACAACGATGGAGGTTCTTTTTGAAAGCAGATTGTTTTTTTTAATGAATTAGTATTCATATAGTTAAGTTGAGAATATAATACTGCAAACAAGCTTTACCGCTTTTACTCCAGTTGACTTTTAAAAAAAATAGAATTACAATTAACATGTATGCTACCTATTACGTCAAAGCAATATTATAAAAAGTAACGTCTATGTAGTAATAGGATTACAATAATAAGAGGGTAAATTAATATTAACTAATGACTACCAAGACAAATGAAACAAACATATACTATACATTACAAGCGTTAGAAACAAAAAATCTTACAGAATTAAAGTATCGACAACTAAAGAATAGAATCAAAGAGTTAATTAATACTAATAACAAACATATAGGCACATTAATATACAAAAAAAGTAATGTGTGGTTTATACATTATAGCGTAGTTGATTTATTTGCAGCTAAACGAGTTCACGACAAAACCAAACCCCGAGCCATTAACTACAAAAATGAAATAACTATAAATTTAGAATACAACTACAATGTAGCGTTTTATCAATTTTTAGGCACTACCATTGCAAAAATATTAAAAGGCTCTCATACCATATTTAGCGTAGAACCATCGCCAAAGATTAGCAATACTTATCATTTACATATGGGTACAACAGCACCGCACCACATTATAATAAAACGAATAAAAGAGATTGAATCAAAGACAAATATAACAATACTTAACAACCCCAATACTAATGTATCAAAGATACGCAACTTAACACAATTTGTTAACTACATCGCAAAACAGAACCAACTCATCACAAATATTTAATAATTATGGTGGTTATATAAAATGAATAAATACTTAATATAAACCTAGCCTAAGAAATTTGTTACCTGGTATATAAATTTATTGAACATGGTTCGGGGTTAAATAATCTTTGAATAATTATATTAATTATGAATCATAAACTTATTTAATTTTTTTATTATTAATTAGTATTGGTTAGTAAATAAAAAAAATATTCTAACACATAGGTTTTAAAAAAAATATAATTTGTTATATCGTTATTTGGAGTGTGTATCATTTAATATAAAACTTCAAATGTATGTATTTAGGGTGTGGATAAAAATACACTCATGGGTTATGGAATTGTATTAAATAAATTAAAATTTATGTATGCAAAAAGAGTATAGTTTATTTGCGTACAACAATAGAATGTATTACTTTTGAAGTGTTAAACTTAATAACACAATTCCAATGAAAAAGGCTAGATACATTCGAGTAAGTACATCAACACAAAACACTATCAGACAAACAATAAAACAACATAGTGATGAAATAGTATTTATCGATGTTATTAGTGGTGCGATTCCATTTAAACAACGCCCTGAAGCTAGTAAATTAACACAAGCAATAGAAGCTGGTACAATCAATTATATTACGGTAGAAGCAATTGACCGACTAGGGCGTAATACATTTGATATTCAAAGTACAATTGAATACTTAAACACAAAAAATGTAGTGCTTAAAGTTGATAATTTAGGAATTGAATCTTTAGTAAATGGAAAACCAAATCTAACGTTTAAAATGATAACGGATGTACTAGCCAATGTGGCGATGATGGAAAGAGAAGCATCCAAAGAAAGACAAAAACAAGGTATTGCAATTGCAGTTGCTCAAGGTAAATATAAAGGTAGGGTTAAAGGTTCTAGTGCTAGTGATGATGAAGTATTAAACAAGTATAAACAAACGGTTAAAGCTATTAATCAACACCCCGATTTAAGTTATAGAAAAATAGCTAGTATTTCATCTGTGAGCCTAGCAACAGTTCAAAAAGTAATCAAAATTCTAAACAAAGAATAATAAAAAAGGTAGTGTCTCACTAACTGTGTAAGTTGAAAAGTTATTCTGAAAAATATTTGAGCTAATTCAAAAAGCTCAAAAATATTTTTTGGAAATAACTTTTTCCTATTTTTAACATTACATAGTTATGATTGACAAAGACGACCTATTAAACAACAAGGATTTCTATAAATCCTTCAAGAATGCAGAAGATTTAACCTCATTCTTTCAAACAATGCACAAACGAGCGGTTGAACACATGCTCGATGCCGAACTTGATGCTCATTTAGACAACGAAAAGCACGACAAAACCAGTAATGGTAATTATCGCAACGGGCACGGGACTAAAAAAATAAAGACCTCTTTTGGTGAGCAACAAATCAAAGTTCCCCGTGACAGAGACTCTTCTTTTAATCCTATGCTAGTTCCCAAAAGAGAAAACATAGCCCAAGGCATTGAAAATGTGATTATCTCACTTTATGCCAAAGGAATGAGTGTAAGTGATATTGAAGAACAAATCAAAGAAGTATATGATTTTGAAGTATCCTCTTCAACTATATCTCGCATTACCAATACAATTAGCAACGAAGTCGTTACTTGGCAAAACAGACCCTTGGAAGACCTTTATTTGATTGTTTGGATGGACGGTATTGTTTTTAAAGTCAGGGAAGGCTCCAAAGTCATCAATAAAACCATTTATTTGGCTGTAGGTCTAAATAGAGAAGGTAAAAAAGAAGTTTTGGGAATGTGGTTAGGTAAAACCGAAAGTAGTAGCTTCTGGATGAGTGTTTTGACTGATTTAAAAGCACGAGGCGTTGAAGATATACTTATTACAGCTACCGATAATTTAAACGGATTTACCCAAACAATCAGAAGTGTTTTTCCTGAATCTCAAACACAAATCTGCGTGGTTCATCAAATTAGAAATGCATGTAAATACGTCGTTTGGAAGGACAGAAAACAGTTCACTGCCGACATGAAACATATTTATAATGCTCCAACTAAACAAGCCGCAGGACTGGCTTTATACGATTTTGCCGATAAATGGGAAGCTAAATATTCTTATGCAATCAAATCCTGGCGAGATAACTGGGACGAACTGACCGTGTTTTTTGACTTCCCAATCGAAATCAGAAAAATTATTTACACAACTAATTTAATTGAAAATCTAAATGGTAAAATCCGAAAATACACTAAAAACAAAATGTCTTTTCCAACAGATGATGCTGTATTAAAATCAGTATTTTTGGCTCTTAGAGAGGCAACCAAAAAATGGTCAATGCCTATTCAAAATTGGGGAATTGTTTTAAACCAATTTACCCTTATATTTGAAAAAAGGCTCAGATTATAAAATCCAAGCCTTAACTTTTCAACTTACACACTTTATGGGATAGTGTCATAAAAAAAGGCTATCGTAATTGATAGCTTTTTTTGGTTTAGACGGTATATCTATTTAGATTTAGAGAACTCTACTTATATTTTTTACCCTCCCATTTCAGTATTTCATCACAGTCCAAAACCAAGTCATTAACATTATTGGTTTTAGAATTAATTATTCCTATTCTTTTTGGAGATGAAGTTCCTTCGTACCAATTGCCGTTTCCAAAATTAATTTTCCATTCAGATATTCGCCCCCATCTTGCCCAATACTTACAAGTAAATTTATCTTTTTTTCCATCTCCATCTAAATCATAAAAAAGAAATAATTCTTTATCCTCTTTACCTTCAAAATCGCTTGCCTTTATTTCCGTAATTGCATCCAGTTTTTTATCTGTAACAACATTTATTAATTCAAAGTCATAATTCTTAAATTGATATGTTTCAATTTTATCATTACACATTTCTGTATTTCCCGCACCTTCATTAACGGTTTGTATAATGAATTTGAATCCTTCAGGTGATGGTAAAATATCAATACCATCCCAGTCATATCCTACTGTTTTAGATTTTTTAAATGATGTACCGTTGTAACTAAAAATTTGATAACTATTGCCACAACAATTTCCACCACATCCATTTATTATTTCTAATAAGACATCTTCAAAACCATCTTTATCGAAATCCTTTATTTTCATAATTTCGAAACAAAGACCAACTTTCTTGTTTATCAAAGTAAATGTCTTTTTGTTAATAATTGCTTTTAATTCTTGATTTTCATATGAATTTTTGTTTGTCAGATAATATTGTATTTTATTTTGAGCATTAGATTCTTCTGTTAAGGTGTCTATTGTTTCAGTTGTTACATTTTCGTCATCTACTACTTCAGTATTATTAGTTATTGACTCTGTAATCCTTTCCTTAGCTAATTTAGCTCTTTCTTTATATTGAAATCCTCTAACTACAACAAAGAGCAGACCAAGTATCCAGAGCACTTTAACTATGTTTTTCATTTTTATTTAATTTTGTATTGATACTTTATCTAATATTATTGTTCTATGTTAGATTTTGGATTATTGAATAAAATATTTCTGTTAAAGAAAAAAAATAAGATATTTTTTTTATGGCTTTTAATTATTTTTTACAGCATGTTTATTAATTTTCAATAAATCATAAATCATATTTTTTATATAAATTGTTTAGACGTTTTTCACTTTCACTTTTATATTCTTGATTAAAAACAATTTGTTTGTTTAACATTTTTTGACAAAATTCTATTTTTTCTTTTATGTTAATTGAAGGGGATAATATTTCTTCCAATTTCATTTTTTTGTCATAGTCATACATTTCTTCTGTGTAATATTCCTCATCGTAATCTACTTCTGAAACATACTCAATATCAAATTTTTTAATTTGATGTTTCATTTTAGTCTTCATAAATTCAATTGAGTGTTCCAAAATATTTTTCATTGAAACAAGAGAGGAGGTAGGGTGTTCAGGTAATTGTTTGTCTTCAAACACCATAATGTAATTTTCTATATTATCAAACGCTTCGGGATTTACAAATTCTAAATCATATTCATTAGATTCTTCAAAATCTTGTTCTAATTCAGATTCAAAATCACAATATGCGGGAGTTGCAAAAATGTATATCAAAAACTCTTCGGAAATGGTTTTAATAAGTAACTGAAAGCGTAAATGTTGTTGATTGGTACAAACCCTTCTTGGATATCCGTGACTATCATATTCATATCTTATAGGTCTGAAAAATTCAATTTTTTTTATCATTTTTTTCTTTTTTATATAAGTCGTTTTTCTTTATGCTAGCCACCAACTTGAATATCTGTGTGACTGTGTGACAAAAACACAAAGCCATCCATTTCAGGGTAGATATATGTAATTGGAATACATAATATTTATTTTCAAATATATTCTTTTTTCATTATAAATCATCAAAGGGGCTTTTAATTTGTTGTTAGGTGGTTCGGCTATTTATATGTTTTGATTAATCTATCATTTAATTAAAAAAACATCCTCTAGAATATCATTATTTATACATATACACCGCAATTAGCATAAAGTGATACTGATATATCAAATAGAAATTTTAATGTCTATGAGGATAGATTTAAAAATCAAATCATTAATAAATGACCTCCCCACCCCCTTATTTTGTAGAGGGCTACCCCCGCCTAAAAAATCAAAATAATAACCAGAATTTATGTAAACTTTCTTATTTAATCGATAAAAAAAATATAGACACTTATTATAGGGAGTATCATATAAAAATTCAATTTTTAGAAAACCCTACTAGCACGTATCGACTAACACCACCACCATTAAGAATCCCTTGTTATGCTAATAAAATCAGGGGTTAGCTTTATTTAATATTAATGCTTTAGTTATTAGTTGGTTGTGATGTGGTGTTTTGTAACTATTTGATAATATTGCTGTTGTGAAATGACTAATTATAAGATAGCTACATTGTTTGCTAAATGTAGCCATAGGTTTTGTTTTAAATGCTTTTCACGCAAAGATAACTTGGATTTTTACATTGACAAAGTTCGAGGCGTAAGCTTTAAGAGATTGACCACAGATTAAACGGATTCCCACAGATTTTTTAAACATAAATGCATATAAAAATGAACCATTAAGATATTAAGTTTCATTAAGAAGATTGCGACTTAATTTTCTTACTATCTTAATGGTTTAAAAAATTATGCGTCAAGGAGTTTTTGAATGTCAAATTTGGTCATTTGCATGAATGCTTCAACTACTTTTGGCGCTTTTTCGGGATTGGCCATAAGTTCGCCCAAAATTCTTGGTACAATTTGCCATGAAACACCAAATTTATCATCGAGCCAACCACATTTGTTATGGACGCCACCTTCTCCTAATTTGTCCCAATAATAGTCAATTTCGTCTTGTGTTTCGCATTCAACGACATAGGAATTGGCTGGGGAAAATTTAAACATCGGACCTCCATTCATGCTCATAAATCGGGTTCCGTTCAATTCGAAGATAACGACAAATGAATTCTCGAAAGTGATTTTTGAGTTTTTGAAAATGGAGCAATAGTGCTCGGCTGCTGCTTTGGCTTGTCCGTCAAACCACAAGCAAGGGTAAATATCATTTGCCATTAGGATGTTTTTTTTAGTGAAAGATTCCTTCAGTTTTTTGATTTAGGGTAACTAAGATAAGGAAAATAAGTAGTTAAATTGTTGTAGTATAGTTTATTGTTTTTTTTTAAGTCGTGAAAAATTGGATAGAATTTAACAGCAAGGTTCGCAAAGGAAACGCAAAGTTCACAAAGCTTTGCGTTCATTGCGTAATTCATTGCGAACGTTGCGGTAAAAAAAAAAATTATTAAAAAGCAAAATGTTTCTCTTTAGCCCCGATTGCAGTGGAAATCCTTTTTATTTTTTCTTTAAAAATAAAAAGATTGCAACGAAAAGCGGGAACTATCTTTCCTGAAAAAGCCAATGTTTCTGCTCCAAAAAAGGAAAGATGGAAATGTAACCTAAATTGTGAATATCTATTTTGTGAAATGTGGATTTTTTTTTCTTTAAAATCTATCTTTGGCATCCTTAAAAAAGTAAAAAGATGAGTACAATTTGGTTTGAATGTAAAGTAAAATATAGAAAAACGGATGAAACCGGAGGACAAAAGGTTGTTACAGAGCCTTATTTGGTTGATGCGATGTCCTACACGGAGGCAGAAAGCAGAATCAATGAAGAGATGTCGGCTTATATTAATGAGGAATTTAAAATCACGAATATAAAAGTGGCCAATTTTGCTGAGATTCATCCTTTTGAGAATGCCGATCGTTGGTTTAAATCAAAGGTTTCTTTGATGGCTTATGATGAAGAGAGTGGGAAGGAAAGAAAGTCGAATATGTATTTGTTGGTACAGGGCAATGATGTTAGAGAGGCTTTTGACAACACGGTTCATGTTATGAAAAATACGATGGGGGAATATACGATTCCTGCAATTTCTGAATCTCCTATTATGGATGTTTTTCCTTATTTTAGTGGAGATGAAGAGGAGTCTGAAAAATTTGAAAGATTCAATGTATTGAAAGCTTCCAAACCAGTAATTGCTGAGGTTGAGGATACGATGGAATTTGATCCAGCTTATTTGGAGGAAAATAACTAAATGACTGATTGCCTTTTATTTTATGCCACAGATTAGACGGATTTTCACAGATTAATCTTTTGAATCCCTTTAATCTGTGGCATTTAAATAAAATTATTTCAGGAAATTTGTTTGAGGATTTCCCTTTCGGAATGGCGTACTAAGGCTTTAAATTTTTCATACCATTCTTTCCAATTTGCTGCGCCCATATCTTTGGCGAGTTCTTTTTCAAAATCGGCAAGTGTGGCATAAGATGATTCGAAAATCAGTCGGTAACTTTCACCGGTAAAGTCGGTCAAAACCCGGTTTCCGGTTGTTTGTGGCATCAATCCGCCCTTCATGGCTTCATCAATCAAAACTTTGGCATCTTTATAACGGCCAAATTGCAGATAAAAAATTTCACGAACGATATACATGAGTTAAAAATTAGGAGTTAAACAAAATGGTTTTTCTCCTATAAAGTTATGAATTAATACGATTATTTTGTATTTAATGAATTGAAAAACAAATGGTTGTGTTGTTTTTTTTTGAAATTGAGATTTTATTCTTTCGTGCTTTCTTTCATTTTTTTTAGCCAAAGTGAAAGCGTCCATATTACTGTGATTCCAAAAATGATAAGTACCGGAACGTAATAATCTTTAATAAAATCGTGGAAGTATGACCCAACGAAAAGATAGAAGGAAGCCACACAAAGTTTGAATGGAATAAATTCGGTGTTTGACCAGCTCATTTTGGTTTGAAAAAAGTTCATGATAGTGGGGTTTTTGAATTAATAATATAAAAAAAGCAAAATCGGTTAAATTTTGCTTTTTTCTAAAGTGAATCATTTGCAATTATTTTAGTATAACAATTGTACCAACGGATTTGCTACTGCGGCAGCCGATTTTGGCAATAATGCGGTAAGTGCCGTAAATTGTTCCTTGCTGATTGTGTTTTTCATTTTAGTAAGGAAAGATTGTCTGTTGGTAGTCATTTTGGCAGTATATCCCGCTTTATCGGTTGTCAATGTAGGTAAAATATTTTTCTTTTTGTTAAGCGTTTCGTTTACCAATGCTGTCACAGCCGGGATTTGAGCTTGGGATAATTTTAATTTTGGGCCTAATAACGCCATTACTTCATTTGCTATAGTTGCTACATTAAAGGATTTTGCGACTGTATTTGCTGCATTTGCTGCACTTGTTGCAGTATTGGCGGCTTTTGTTATGTCTCCGATGCTTTGTGCATTGGAAAATGAAAAGGTTCCCAGTAGAACAGCTGTAATCAATAGTTTCTTTTTCATAATGTAGTTGTTTATAAAGTTGTTTATAATCATAAAGTTAGAAAAAAAAGTCTGCACAACAACTGAATATTTGTTTTAATTCTTTAAAAATGTGAGTTTTAGGGTTGTTTGTGTTTTTTTATTTTTTATTTATTTCAAAACTTCGATTTTGAATCCCGCTTTTTGGACGGTATTTATGATTTCGCTTTGCAAAATTCCATTGGAAATTACCAATAGTATTTTGTCTTTATTGGTTGTATCTACGCTCCATTTTTCAATGCCTTTTGCATTATCCAGAAACGGACTTACTTTTTCCACACAGCCACCGCAGTTGATGTTTGTTTTGAAAATAAAAGTTTCTTTGTTGTTCATTGTTTTAGGGTTTAATTGTTTAATTGATTGTATCGAAGTTGTATTTAATTGCTAAGGACTAATTACTAAGAACTTTTAATCTAAGGCTGTTGCTTACCACACTTACACTGCTCATAGCCATTGCTAATCCGGCGAGCATCGGATTTAGTAGAAAACCGTTGATGGGATACAAAATTCCCGCCGCTATCGGAATGCCGATGACATTATAAAACAACGCCCAAAAGAGGTTTTGTTTGATAGTTGCAACAGTTTGTTTAGATAGTTTTATGGCCTCTGGAATTTTGCTGAGGTCAGACGAGATAATTGTCATTTTGGCGACATCCATTGCAATGTCGCTTCCTTTTCCCATTGCAATACTTATATCGGCTTGCGCCAATGCAGTACTGTCGTTGATTCCGTCGCCAACCATGGCTACAATTTTTCCTTCGCTTTGTAATTGCTTTATAAATTCTGCTTTTTGTTCCGGTAAGACTTCGGCTTTGTAGTTGGTAATTCCTGTTTTTTGGGCAATGTTTGCCGCAGTAGCTTCATTATCGCCGGTTAGCATATAAACTTCAATTCCGGAATCCTGCAATTGTTTAATGGCCATAATAGCAGTTTCTTTGATTTTATCGGCTATGGCAATTACTGCAAAGGCTTGTTTATCATCAGAAAACCAGATGACCGTTTTTGATTCGGAATTCCAATTATTCGCTTTTTCAACGAGTTTTTCCGATAGAGTTATGTTCTTTTCGAGTAACAGTTTTTTGTTTCCAACCAAATAATTTTCACCAGCTATCGTTGCCGTAATTCCTTTTCCGGTGATGCTTTCAAAATGATCCAAGACAATGTTGTTATTTTCATCAAAATGTTTGATTACGGCTTCCGCCAAAGGATGTTCGGATTGTTTTTCGATGGCAGTCAAAATTTGTTTTAACGTTTGATTTTCTTCGATCCAAAGCGAATCGGTCACAACCGGTTTACCTTCAGTGATTGTTCCAGTTTTGTCGAGAACCACGGCATTCACGTTTTTGGTGATTTCCAGACTTATTGCATCTTTAATCAAAATTCCTTTTTCGGCACCTTTACCAATACCAACCATAATCGCGGTGGGGGTTGCCAATCCCAAAGCGCATGGACAAGCAATCACCAAAACGGTGGCAAAAGCAATCAATCCTTGAGAAAATCCGTTTTCGCCTCCCAAAATAAACCACGTAATAAAAGCAATAATGGCAATTACAATCACGATTGGGACAAAAATCCCCGCTATTTTGTCAACTAGTTTTTGCACAGGAGCTTTGCTTCCCTGCGCTTCCTGAACCATCTTGATGATGTTTGCCAACATCGTTTCCGAACCTACTTTTTCGGCTCGGAATTGAAAGCTTCCTTTTTGGTTGATTGTTCCGGCAAAAACTTTTTCGTTTTCTTTTTTTAGAAGTGGTACAGGTTCGCCGCTCAGCATACTTTCGTCTACATAAGAGTTTCCTTTGGTTACAACTCCGTCCACGGCAATTTGTTCTCCGGGTTTTACAAGAATAATGTCGCCGTGTTTTACTTTGTCAATAGAAGTTGTAGTTTGTTGTTCATCGGCAGTAATAATTGTGACTGTTTTGGGCTGTAATCCCATCAGTTTTTTGATGGCTGTCGAGGTGTTTCCTTTTGCTTTTTCTTCTAATAATCTACCCAATAAAATAAAAGTGATGATTACCGCTGCAGCTTCAAAATAGACATGTGCATGCAATCCTCTATCATGCCAAAAATGCGGAAACAAAGTATTGAATACACTAAAAATATACGCAACTCCCGTTCCCAAAGCCACCAGTGTATCCATATTTGCGGAGCGGTGTTTGGCTTGTTTCCAAGCGTTGATAAAGAAATTTTTGCCAAACCAAACAATAACCGGTGTCGATAGAATCCACATTATTTGATTGGCGTATGGAATATCCATAAAAAACATTCCAATAATAACAACCGGAATCGTGAGCAATCCTGCCCAAACCGTTTTTAGTTTCAGTTCACTGAATTTTTTTTCGTGTATTTCTTCCAATGTTTCAGACTCATTCTTGTCTTCGTCGATGAGCAAATCATAGCCCGCCATTTGAACCGCATTTTTGATTTCGGACACTGTAATCATGTTCGGTAAATATTCCAGGGCTACAGTTGCTGTTGCAAAATTGACCGATGCGCTGACGATTCCGGGTTGGTTTTGTATCGCTGTTTCGGCACCAATTGCACACGAAGCACAACTCATATCCAGAACTGGAATTGTTTTCTTAACTGTTGTCACGCCATAACCCAAATCCCGAATTGCAAGAATGGCATCTGTCAAAGTTTCGGGTTTTGAAACCGTAATCACGGTTCTATTATTATTGAGTTCGACTTTATGAGAAATGATATTCTTTAATTTCTCCAAACCTTTATCGACTATAAGCGCGCAATGTTCGCTCTCGACATTTTCCAGCGGAATATAAAATGTGTTATTAGGAGAATTCATCTTTGGATTGTTTTAATTTACAATACAAAGTTCTGCAGTTAATTTCTAAATTAGTTACAGCTTTTTGTAAAAGAGTTACATGACTTTGGTGTTTTAATCCCAAATTACGTATGGGACACAGATGACACAGATTAAACGGATTACTTCGTCTGTTCGCTTCACTCGGGTCATACGGATTTTTAATTGTTTTAAAGAATAAAATCTGCGATAATCTGCATTAGTCAGCGTAAAAAAAAATCAATTTATACTTCATCCAACGGTTTTCGTCCTCCCAAACGTAAGTTTTTGAAATGGCTTGGCGATAGCCCTGTCACCTTTTTAAACTGATTGCTTAGGTGAGCCACACTCGAGTAATTGAGTTGGAACGCAATTTCGCCCAAAGAGAGTTCATTGTAAGCCAATAATTCTTTTACCCTTTCAATTTTTTGGGCAATAAAATATTTTTCGATAGTTGTGCCTTCAATTTCAGAGAAGATATTGGAAAGGTAAAAATAGTCGTGATACACGTTTTGACTCAAATAATCGGATAGAGTAATTTTTAAGTCATTATTTTTTTCGTGGATTAATTCGATGATTAAAGATTTTATTTTTTCGATGTACCGACTTTTTTTGTCATCAATTAATTCAAAACCCAAATCGTTGAGAACAACTTCTAATTGCTCTTTTTGCTGCGTGTCCAAATCATTATCGATGGTTACTTCGCCCAATTCGACATGTAAAGGATTTATTCCGAGTTTTTCCAATTCGGCTTTAACAACCATTTTGCAGCGATTGCAAACCATATTTTTGATATAAAGAATCATTTTTTAATGAATAGTGATTAGTGAATAGTAATTAGTGATTTGCAGCATTGAGTAGTTAGTGTTAAATTAGGTTGCATTTAGGTAGAAGTCCATTTGATAACTGATTGCTTTTTTTCTGAACACTGAATACTATTTCTAATAATACAACCTGAAATCAAGCATTTTGCATAGTGCATAATGTTTTTGATGCAATTCTTCTACAATTTCGATGAGATCGTCATATTCTTGGCACAAACTAAAAAAAGCTTTATCAATAGAATTACTGCTTAAAGTACTTTTTTCTAAACCATATCCAGAAATAGCACGAGCGCCAGTTATATCCAGAAAATATTGGGCTTCTTCCTCACTTAAATCCAGTATTTTGGCATTCGAAAAATGCAATATTTTCCCTTTCATTTTCCCTTCAAAAAGTTCGGCTATTTCTTCCAGGCTGTAATAATAATTGTTAAGGCAAATGTTGTTTTTTTTGCCTGGCATAACCAGATAGATTATTTCGTAATCCTTAAAATTGTGATCGTCATAGAGAAGTGCATTCAAGCTATCTTCAAGGCCTTCGATAGTATCACAAGTTTTGTATATGCTCGCAATACCCTGTTCAAACGCCAGTCGCTCGAGATTTTTTACCACTTCGGTAATGGCGTGAGTTTCTACATCGGGAACTGCTTCGAGGCAGAAAATAAATTGGTCGTTATCCATGAAATTGTGGTATAACAGTTGGCATTAATTCATACTTGGGGATTCCGGAATTTTAACTTTTATCTTTTTTCTTTTGGCGATTAGCAAATATAAAGCAGCCGCACCCAAAACAACCAACAGTGCGGTTTGAAGTTCGCCCCAAGTTGTATTCTCCCTATGAATGGAATTTGAATGATCCAGTTTTATTTTTCCTTCATTAATCTGGATTCGAGATAGCAGTTTGAGTGTTTTAATTGCCTGATCGCTGGACTGCGTTACTTGTGGCCAATTAAAGTTTTTTGAATTGATTTCGATAGTCGTGGAAGAAGCCAAAAATGAGACAAAGAAATTTTTTTCCTTTGGAGTCAAAGATGTTTTCAGATATAATTTATCAATTGTGTGAATATGATTTACCAAAGTTGCAATTGCAGCTTTTTTTTGGGCATCATTAAGACTATTTTGAATTGCCAATGCTTTTATATTATGCAGATCATTGGCATATTGAAAGATATAATCTGTGACTATCAGCCGGTCATTGAATAGGGTATTAATATCTTCGTTTGCTTTTTTTGAATTCTGCAGTCTGTAAAAATTGCTTAATAAAATAATAATCATAACAATTAGAAAAACAATTGCAGCTTTTGTCTTATTAGTGGTGCTATTTTGTTGTTTCATCTTGATGGATTTTGATACTGCAAGATAAGAAACTATTTTAAGGGAATTGTAGTTCCTCGTTCTATCAGACTTGTTTTTATGACTTTGGTCGTGAATTCTAATTCCGATTTACTTTCCAAGCGATCTACGAGCATTTTTGTTGCTATTTCCCCAATATATTTGCCGTGTTGGCTGATGGTTGTTATAGTGGGAGTCACATGTTGAGGTAATTTTCCATTGGTAAAACAAATAATGGACATTTCCTCGGGAATTTTATAATTCATTGATTTAATCAGTTCCAAAGATTGAATCGCCGAACTTTCTTCCAAACATAATAAACCATCTATGGCTTTGTCGGACAAGACAATTTTCATCGAAGTTTCCAAGTCTTCTTTTTTGTTTAAGCGAACGATGATTTTTTCGTTGATGGGCATTTCGTGGTCAAGAAGGGCCTGTTTGTAACCTTCAACGCGTAATTTTCCAACGCTTAAATTGTCGATAACAGAGACTAATGCAATTTTTTTGCAACCCGTTTTGATGAGGTGTTCCGTAGCGTGACGGGCACCTTCAAAGTCGTTTACAATTACTTTGTCACATTTGATTTCATCGGTAACTCTGTCGAATAACACTAGAGGTACCCCTTCGTTTATAGCCTCTTTAAAATGATTGAAGTTTTTGTTGATTTGAGTTTCTTCGGCTAAGGAAACGAGAAATCCATCTATGGTGCCGTTTTTTAATAATTCTACCGTATTTACTTCTTTGTCAAAGGATTCATTAGAAATACAGGAAATCAAATTGTAACCCAATTCGGTTGCTTTTTCTTCAATACCGACAAAAACTTCGGTAAAAAAACTATTCATGATATTGGGAATAATCACCCCCAAAGTTTTGGTTTTTTTGTTCAGTAAGCTAAGTGCTATTTTATTGGGTTTGTAGTTGTGTTTTTTTGCAAATGCCTGTATTTTTTCTTTGGTTTTAACGCTTATTTCATGGCTGTCATTCAAAGCCTTTGAAACGGTCGCAATAGTTACATTAAACTCGGCAGCAATTTTTTTTAATGTAATTCTATTGTTCATTATTATGATAGGTTTTGCGTTTTGAAGTAAAGGGCTAATTTAAGTTAATTTCCGAAATATTTTTGATTTTGAGTCTAAAATTGAAAGTATCTTGAGTTGATTTTTTTAAGTAGATTTAGTAAATTTTCGCAGAGATTCGCAAAGGAAGCACAAAGATTCGCAGAGTTTTTTTTCTCAACGAATTTTTTTCTTTGCGCATCTCTGTGAATTCTCTGTTGGGTCTGCGTAATTTTTTTTGGATAGGCAATGGATGTGAAAAAATGTCCTATTAAATAGAT